>CAIMSN010000082.1 GCA_903844135.1 uncultured Rhodospirillales bacterium
CCGTCCTTCCTGCCGTTTCCGACGCCGAAGCAGGACGCGCAGGCCTATTGGTCCAGCCACCGGACCTTGCTGGCCAGGGTCCGGCCGCGCGCCATCGTGACCTACGGCGAGAACGTCGTGTTGCTGGAGGCGATCGTTGCGGATACCGACTGCGCCATTCTCGACATCGATCGGATCGACCAGGACGGAGCGTTCGAGGAGCACACCCTGCCGCCGCTCGATGTCGTGGAGTCGGGCGACCGGATCGCCCTGCTGCAGCACAGCTCCGGCACCACCGGCCTCAAGAAGGGCGTCGCCCTCAGCTTCGATCAGATACGCTGGCAGATCGAGGCCTATGCGCCGACCATCGACGCCGGAAGCGACAGCCGCATCGTCAGTTGGCTGCCGCTCTATCACGACATGGGGCTGATCACGAGCTTCCTGCTGCCGCTCACGCTCGGCGCCGAGATCGTCTCGATCGACGCGTTCGACTGGCTGCAGCGTCCCGACATGCTGCTGGGTCTGATCGGCGAGCATCGCGCCACCCATTGCTGGCTGCCGAACTTCGCCTTCAACCATCTGATCCGGACCCGCGATCGCAAGCGCCGCTACGACCTCTCGTCGCTGGTCGCGCTGATCAGTTGCTCCGAACCGGCCAAGCCGGACACGATGCAGCGCTTCGCGTCGGCGTTCGCACCGGACGGGCTGCCGCCGCACGCGCTCCAGGTCACCTACGCGATGGCGGAGACCGTGTTCGCGGTCACCCAGACCGCGCTCGGCGAGACTCCACGCATTCTGTCGGTCGACCTGCCGGCGCTGGTCGGCGAGAAGCGTGTGGTGCCGGTTCCGGCCGGCCAGGCGAACGCCGCCAGCTTCGTCTCCTGCGGCCGGCCGGTCGGCGACGTCGCGCTGCGCATCGCCGCCGAACCGGGACGCGATGTCGGCGAGGTGGTGCTCGGCGGGCGCTTCCTGTTCGGCGGCTACTACCGCAATCCGCAGGACAGCGAGGCGGTGCTGCAGGCGGGCCAATTCCGAACCGGCGATTCCGGCTTCCTGCACGAGGGCGAGCTGTTCGTCTGCGGCCGGCTCAAGGAAATGCTGATCGTGCACGGCCGCAACTACTACGCGACCGACATCGAGGAGGTCGCCAGCCTGGTGCCCGGCGTCAAGCCGGGCAGGGCGGTCGCGTTCGCGGTGTTCAACCCCGGCACCGCCAGCGAGGAAGCTGTGCTGCTGGCGGAGAGCGAACTAACCGAGACGTCGGAGCACGCCGCCCTGCAGAAAGCCGTGCGCGACGCCGTGTTCGACCGGCTCGAACTCTCGCTCAAGACCGTCGAGATCCTGCCGCTCGGGCACATCGTCAAGACCACCAGCGGCAAGATCAGCCGCAAGGACAATCTGGAGCGCTACCTCGCGACCAAACAGGAGCGGGCCGTGCCCGCCGCGTGATCCGCACCGGCTGGGCCCGGCCTCTCCTGGGTGCGTTCGCCGTTGCCGCGCTCTGCGCCGGGTCCGCAGCCGCGTCGACTCTCCCGGTCGACCGGCGTCCGCCGGGCCGGTACGACGATTCCGCGCATGATTATTCGTCCGGCGACCTGTGGAACCTGCCGGCCGGCCAGGGGCGCCGGCGGGGTCTGTGGCGGCTGGACGATCCGACCCCGGGACATGCCGTCTGGCATCGCCTGACCGGCGGCATACTGCCCGCCGACAGCGTGCCGGGTGTGACGTTCGCGCATTGCTACGGCACCACCCGGCTGCGCGCCGGCTGGCGCGGCCCTTCCTATCGCGCCGGCGAGGGCAGCGTATCCGACCCAGCCGGTCTGCCGGTCGCGGCTCTCGCCGACCAGTGCGGCGCCGTCGATGCCGTCCAGGGCGATGCATCCAGCCGGCCGCGCCTGTTTCCGTCCGACCGGCCCGGCGATCCGCCCGCCCTGCTGTTCGCCTCCGGCGGGCTGGCCCGCGCCAGTCTGGACCGATCAAGTCCGGTGCGGCGCTTTCTGTCGTTCGGGTCAGCCATCCGCGTGCGGACGCGCGATTTCGGCCTGACCGCGATGGTCGGCAATGCCGGGCTCGGCAGCGCCAACCCGCTGGCCTTCTTCGACGACACCGCCTCCGGCGGCCTCGGCGTGATGCTGGCCGACGGCGCCGACCCGGCCCATTCCGCCTCCGTGCTGTTCGGCACCTCGCACCCGTCCGGCCTGTTCGTTCCGATCACGCGGACCGTGTTCGCGGTCTCGAGCGGCGCCTCCGGCGTCGCGTTTCAGGTCGGCGATCGCCATGCGCCGACGCAGCCGACTCTGGTCGCCGACCTGACCACCAGCGGCGGCGGCCGTCTGGCCGCGATCGCGCCGGACGGCGCCGGCGGCTACGGCGCCGAGATCGACGCCGTGCTGATCGGGCCGGCGCTGTCGCGTGCGCAGCAGGCGCGGCTGAATGCCGCCATCGTCGAGACGTACGGCCTGCTGCCGCAGGTGCGCGACCGCGTGGTCATGGACGGCGACAGCCGTGCCGCCGGCGCCCTGTCCGACCGTCTCGGCAGCCCGTTGCGTCGCGCAGCACCCAGCCTCGCGCGACCGGCCTTGCTCTACGACCTGGCCACCGGCGGCGACACCATGGCGCATCGGCTGGCGCTGTTCCCGGTCCAGGCGGCACGGCTGCACGATCCGCTGGCGCCGGTCGAATTCTATGTCCAGCAGGCCGGGCTCAACGACATCCTGCTGGCCGGGCGCAGCCCGGAGGCGGTCGAGCGCGATGCCGCACGGTGGGCCGTCGCCGCCCACGCGCTCGGCGGCAATGTGCTGACGGTCCGGGAGACCACCCTGCCCAGCGTCATGCCGAGCACGGGGCGATCCAGCGATCTGCGTCGTCTGGCCTGCCTGGAGCGCGACGGGAGCGCCGGTTTCGACCTGATCCACGATCTGGCGCATGACGACCCGCGCTTCGCATCCGCGGACGTCTATGCCGATCCCGCTTTGTTCGCCGACCAGGTCCACCCGACCGACCTGGGCTATGCGCTCTGGGGACGCGGTCTGGCCGCCGTGCTCGGTCGATCACGTCCTGCGATGCCCGGCCGATCGGCCGGGAGCCCCGACCGGTGCGCAGCGGACCGCGATCCCCTACGCTGAGCTGCGCCGGCGCGTGACCGGCGACGACCTGGCCTGTATCGCAAGGGGAGGACGGCCATGACCCCGCCTGTCGACGAGGCCGTCCCGGTTCCGCCGGTCCGGACCATCCAGCGCCTGTCATGGCGCGACGGGCGCTTCGAGAGCGGCGTCCGCACGGTCCCGGAGGAGGTGCCGGTCGCGCTCTCCTACAACCGCACCAGCCATGCGGTGATGATGGCGACCCCGCAGGACCTGCGCGATTTCGCGCTCGGCTTCAGCCTGTCGGAAGCGCTGGTGGAGGCGGCCGACGAGATCGAGGAGATCGAGATCGTGCCGCTGCGCGCAGACCCGGACGCGCCGGTGCGCGGCCTCGAGCTGCGGCTCTGGGTGGCGGAGCCGGTGATGCGGCGTCTCGACGGCCGCCGGCGCCATGTCGCCGGCCCGACCGGCTGTGGCCTGTGCGGGCTGGAAAGCCTGGAGGCGGCGCTGCGTCCGCCGCGACCGGTGCCGCGCGGCCGGACCCACCGCCCGGAGGCGGTGATGGCAGCGATGGCATCGCTGCGGCCGGCCCAGGCCCTGAACCACGCCACCCGCGCCGTGCATGCCGCCGGCTTCTGGACCGAGGCGGACGGGCTGCTGGCGGTGCGCGAGGATGTCGGCCGGCACAATGCGCTCGACAAGCTGCATGGCGCGCTGGCCGTGTCGGGATGCGACGCCGCGTCCGGCATCCTGGTGATGACCAGCCGGATCTCGGTCGAGCTGGTGCAGAAGGCCTCGATCATGGGGGTCACGACCCTGGCCGCGGTCTCCGCGCCGACCGCCCTGGCGCTGCGGATCGCCGAGGAGGCCGGCATCACCCTGGTCGCCGTGGCCCGGGAGGACGGGTTCGAATTGTGCAGCGGCGCCTGGCGGATCCGCGACGCATGACGGGGCGGGCTTGAACCGGAGCGCCCCGGGTGATGGACTCGGCGCCGATGGATAGCGCGGAGCCACCCCCCGGCCACGAGACAGGCGGCGACGACCCGGTCAGGCGGGACGCGCTGCGACGACGCGACGCGGTCCAGGCGCATCGCGCGCTGGTGCTGCGCTCCGGCCTGTTCGACGGCGACTGGTATCGCCGCCGCAACGCCGACGCGGCGGAGAGCGATCTCGATCCGCTGGATCACTACTTCGCCCACGGCATCAGGCGCGGGGCCGCGCCCGGCCCGCTGTTCGACAGCGCCGATTATCTGCGGCAGGCCTGGCATCTGCGCCCCGGCACCGATGATCCGCTGTCGCATTTCCTGCTCTCCGGCCACGCCGAGGGAGTCAGGCCGCGCTCCGTGGTCGAGCCCGACGCGACCGCTGCGGAGCGTGCGGTCGCGCCGTTCATGCTGCTGCCGAAACCGTCGCGCCAGCCCAGCCTGGCGGTGATGGTGCATGTTTTCTACTTCGATCTGTTCGACGAGATCTGCGAGGCGCTGTCCCACCTGCCGTACCGCTTCGACCTGCTGGTCAGCACCGACCAGCCGGAGAAGGAATCGTCGATCCGCGAGCGCGTCGCGGCGCATCGGCTCGACGCGCTTCTTCTCGTCCGCGTCTGCGACAATCGCGGCCGCAATTTCGGCCCGCTGCTCACCGTGTTCCGCGAGGCGATCAGGGCGCATGATCTGCTGCTGCATCTGCACACCAAGAAGTCGCTGCATGGCGGCTTCGAGCAGCAGGGCTGGCGCCAGACGATGCTGCGCACGCTGCTGCCGCCGATGCCGGCCACCAGCGGCCTGATCGCCCGCTTCGTCGACGATCCGGGGCTCGGCGTGCTGACGGCGAACCCGGGCGATGCGGTGCGCTACTGGGCCTATGGCTGGCTCTCCAACCTTGCTCTGGCCCGGCCGCTGTACGACCGGCTCGGCCTGACGCGCCCGGTGCCGCGCGGATTGTTCGACTATCCGCTCGGCGGCATGTTCTGGGCCCGTACCGCAGCGCTTGCCAGATTGCTCGACCATCCCTGGCGGATCGAGGATTTCCCCGAGGAGCTCGGCCAGACCGACGGCACGATGCAGCACGCGATCGAGCGCGTGATCGTCTCTCTCGCCGCCGAGGCCGGGTTCGGCTTCGCCGAGCTGGATTACGAGCGCGGCCTGATCCGGCCGGGCTGGGCCAGCCGCAATCTCGACCAGTATCGCCTGGCGAGCGCGTCCGGGCTGCGCGACACGCTGCATCGGGTCGGTGCGGTGTCGTTCGACCTGTTCGACACGCTGCTGACCAGGAGCTGCCTGACGCCGGACGCGGTGCATCGCTTCATCGGCTTCGTCGCCGCGCGCCGCTTTCCCGGCGCCGACGATTATGTCGCGCGTCGCGGCGCCGCCGAGACCGAGGCCAGGCGGGCCAGGGACGATGCCGGCGACGTCGATCTCGACGAGATCCAGGCCTGTTTCGTCCGCGACGCCGGTCCAGGCTGGAGCGAGGAGGCGATCGCCTTCGTTGTGCACGAGGAGGTCGCGCTGGACATGCGCACCCTGCAGCCGCGCGCGGTCATGGTGGAGGCGCTGGAGGCGACCCGCGCGCTCGGTCTGCGGACCCTGCTGACCAGCGATTCCTACCTGACGCGGCGCTCCTTCGACGCGATGCTGCGCCGCTTCGGGCTCGAGGATCATGTCGACGCGGTCTATCTTTCCTCGGAGCGGCGCGCCCGCAAGGATCGCGGCGACCTGTGGGCGCTGGTCGGGCGCGAGGAGGACCGGGCCGGGCTGCTGCATGTCGGCGACAACGAGCAGTCCGACATCCAGCAGACCGCCCGTGCCGGGATCCGGCATTTCCACGTGTTCCCGCCAGCGACCCTGTTCGCGATGCACGGTTTGCTGCCCGCCGTCGCGCCGCAGCCGGAGCAGGCGCTCGGCGACGATCTCCTGCTCGGCCCGATCGCCGCCGAACTGTTCAATTCGCCCTTTCTCGACGCCACCGATTCCGGCCCGGTGCTGCTGTCCGAGCCGGAGCAGGCCGGCGCGGTGCTGCTCGGTCCGCTGCTGTTCGCGTTCGTCGCCTGGATCGCGTCGCATCCGACCGCGCGTCATCTCGATCGGCTGTTCTTCGTGTCCCGTGAGGGCTGGTTCCTGAAGCGCCTGTACGATGCGGTGGTCGCCGCCAGCGGCCGCACCGACCTGCCGCGCTCGGTCTATTTCCATTGCTCGCGACGCGCAGCCTTGGCTGCGGCCCAGGGTGTGGCGTTCGATCCCGAAGCGGTGCTGCGCGGCGCCGGATTCACCGGCTCGCTGTCGGATTTCTTCCTGGCCAGGCTTGGCTTCGTACCGGATGCCGCCTTGGGTCACCAGCATGACCGCATCCGGTTCCCGCGCGACGCGGAGCTGGTCCGCTGCATGATGGAGCTGATGCGCGCACCGATCGTGGCGCATGGCGAGACCATGGCGCGTGGCCTGGCCGTCTATGCCGACTCGGTCGGCATGGACGGCGCCGGACCGCACGGCTTCGTCGATGTCGGCTATAGCGGCACCATGCAGACGGCGCTGCAGACCGTGCTGCAAACCCGGCTGATCGGGCTCTACATGGGCGTGTCGCACGATGCCGCGCAGGTGCGCGCGGGTGGCGGACATGCGTTCGGGGCTTTCGCCGACGGCAACGTCGCCGATTTCACCGGCGGATATGGCCTGATGCTGGAGGCCTTCCTCACCGCGCCACATGGCCAGGTGATCGGCTATGACGACGAGTCCTCGCCATTGCGGGTCCGGTTCCGTCATGACGGCCTGTCGCAGACCATGTTTCCGGTGCTGGAACGCTTCTACCAGGGCGCCGAACGCTATGCCCTGTCGCTGATGCGATGCTGGGGGCCCGAGCTGTTGGCGGTGCCGTTCCGGGCCGAGGCGGCGACTTCGATGCTGGAAGCGGTCAGACGCGGCCGGATCAGGCTCGGCGACGATCTGATGCGCGCCTTGTCGGTCGAGGACGATTTCTGCGGCGGCGGCGAGATCGCCGTGTTTCACCGGCTCCCTTGCAGCGCGGACCAGGCCGGATCGTGACCGTATCGCCGTCGATACTGGTGCGTGGCGGCGGAGTCGCCGGACTCGCCTGCGCGGTGACGCTGGCGGAGCGCGGCGCGCTGGTGACGCTGGCTGAAGCCGGGCCGGCGATCGGTTCCGGCGCCTCCTGGAAGGCGGGCGGCATGCTGGCGCCCTGGTGCGAGGCGGAGACCGCCCCGCCGGGCCTGACCGAACTGGCGCTGCCGTCGCTGGACTGGTGGCGCCGGCAGGTGCCCGGCACGGTGTTCGCCGGCACGCTGGTGCTGGCGCTGTCGCGCGATTCGTCCGAGCTTGGCCGCATGGCGCGCCGCACCGCCGGCCACCGCCCGCTGGACGAAGCCGGCATCGCCGCGCTCGAACCCTCGCTCGCCGGCCGCTTCTCGCGCGGCCTGTTCTATCCCGACGAGGCGCATCTCGATCCGAGACGGGCCCTGCCGGCGCTGGCGGCGCGCCTGATCGCCCTGGGTGGCCGGGTGCTGACCGATCAGCCGGAGCGTCCGCCAGGTAATTTCGATCATGTCGTCGACACGCGCGGTTTCGCCGATCGCGATGCGCTGCGCGATCTGCGCGGCGTGCGCGGCGAGATGCTGATGCTGCGCGCTCGGGGCGTGACGCTGTCGCGGCCGGTGCGCCTGCTGCATCCGCGCTTTCCGGTCTATCTGGTGCCGCGCGCGGATGGTGTGGTCATGCTGGGGGCGACCATGATCGAGAGCGAGGAGCGCGGTGCGCCGCGAGTACGCTCGATCATGGAGTTGCTCAGCGCCGCCTTCGCCCTGCACCCCGATTTCGGCGAGGCCGAGATCCTGGAGATCGCCGCCGACCTGCGTCCGTCCTTCGGCGACAACATGCCGCGGATCGAACACGATGGCGCGGGACTGCATGTCAACGGCATGTATCGGCACGGCTTCCTGCTGGCGCCGGCCCTGGCCGCTCAGGTCGCCGACTTGCTGCTTCCTGGCCGCCGGAGTTCGTAGAAGACGCAGAGCTCGTCGCGGTCGCGTGCGGACGCGTGAACCAGTCGCCTTCCCGCTTCGACCATTCCGCAGGCGCGCATAACGGCGAGCGACGCGGCGTTGCCGATCTGCGCTCCGGCTTCGATCACGTCGAGGTCGAGCCGCGCGAATCCCGCCTGGATCAGCGAGATCGCCGCCTCTCGCGCGATGCCCTGGCCCTGGAACAGCTTCCCGATCCAGTAGCCGAGCGCGCCACGGCGCGGATCGTCCGGGTCGCGCCGGAGGACCATCCAGCCAACGATTGCCGCGTCGGATCGGCGTTCGATGACGCAGGGCAGCGAGTCGCCACAGGACGCCGGTCCGAGAACGCTCTCGACCCGTGCGTCCATCATCGCCGGCGTGGTCGGATACGGCCACGACGCGAGCCCAATGCTGATATCAGGGGTCAGCAGAGCAGAGAGCGCTGCCGAGTCTCGATGGGTGATGCAGCGCAGCCGGAAGCACCGCGGTGTTGATCGGCGGAAACAACGGCTCCGGCATCGATCGATCGTCTTCGACGCCGAGCCGCCCGTCAAAGCGAGGCGACCAGCGGCGGGGTCTGCTGGTGCTGCACCACCCGCCAGGTACCATGCTCGATCATGCGGTAGGTAGTGGTGCACGCGGCCTCGTATCCGGTCATGCCGTCGCGGTCGGCCCTGGCCTTGTAGGCGATCACGATCAGCCCTTCCTGCGGGCGCGAAACCTGGCGCTCGGTCAGGTCGACCCTGGTCCAGCGCGGCGTGGCGGCGACCGCCTCGATCGCCTGCGGCCCGGTCATGACGTAGGGCGGTGCCGGCAGCACCATCAGACAGGCTTCGTCGATCGCGGCGCGATAGGTCGCCTCGTCGCCAGTCCAAAGGCCCTCTTCCGAGCCCCAAATCCGTTCGTCGTCCATCGTCGTCCCGCTCCGTGAGGGACACCGCTAGCGCGCCGGGCTTCGCTTCGTTCGCGACCCGGCGATCAACTTTGCGGTTGCGCCGGCGTCGCCCGTTCCGTCTGCGCCTCAATCGCGCAGGCGCTGCGCCAGATACGTCGCCTCGAGCGCCTGCTCGTGCGCGATCTCGTCGAGATTGGCGGTGCCGGCATGGCCGCCTTCGGTGTCCTCGTAATACAGGAACGGGACACCGAGCTGGTCGAGCCGCCAGGCGAAGCGGCGCGCATGCACCGGACCGACGCGGTCGTCCTTGGTCGAGGTGAAGATGAACGGTTCCGGATACGCCACGCCCGGCCGCAGCGCCTGCAGCGGCGAGATGCGATCCAGGAACGCCGCCTCGTCCGGCTTCGACTGGCTGCCATACTCGTCGACCCAGGAGGCGCCGGCCGCCATGGTCTCGAAATGGCGCATGTCGAGCAGCGGCACGCCGATGATCACGGCGCGCCAGAGTTCGGGATGCTGGGTGAATTCCACCCCCATCAGCAGCCCGCCATTGGAGCGGCCGCGAATGCCGAGGCGTCGCGTGGAGGTGATGTGCCGGGCGATCAGGTCGCGGCCGACCGCGGCGAAATCGTCGAACACGCGCTGGCGGTTGGTCTTGCGTCCGGCCTCGTGCCAGGCCGGGCCGAACTCGCCGCCGCCGCGTATGTTGGCCAGGACGTAGACCCCGCCCTTGGCGAGCCAGAGCCGGCCGATCGCGCCGGAATAGGTCGGCACGCTGGACACCGCGAAGCCGCCATAGGCGGTGAGCTCGGTGGGATTGGCGCCGTCAAGCTTCATCGCGCGGCGATGCACGATGAAATACGGGATCCTGGTGCCGTCGGTGGAGGTGGCCTCCTGCTGCTCGACCACGAGGCCGCTGGCGTCGAACTGCGCCGGCAGCGACTTGATCTCGGTGGCGGTGCCGGCGGCTTGGTCCACCTGCCAGAGCTGGCTCGGGGTCAGGAAGCCGGTCACCTGCAGGAACGCGGTGTCGCTGGCGGGATCGCTGTCGACCAGCGTCACCGCGACGTTCTGCGGCAGCTTCAGCCTCGTCTGGCGCCACCCGGTGGCGGTCGGGGTGAACGTCACCGCGCCGCCGCGGACCTCGTCGTAGATCACCGCCACCAGCCCGTTCCTGGTCGCGCCGACCGACTCCGCCTCGACCGACTGGCGCGGGCCCGGCCGGAAGATCATCTCCGGCGCCGCCTCGGGATGGTCGGCATCGAGCGACACCAGGCTGCCGGCCGGCAGTGCCGGACCCGCGCTTGGTTGCCAGTCCTGATCCAGCTTCACCGCCAGGCGGTTGGCGACCAGGGCGATCGCCACCGATTTCGGCGGAAGCGGCAGGGGAAGCAGCCCGTTCGGCGTGACGCGCCGGTATTCGGCGGTGAAGAAGGTGAGGCCGCGATGGATCAGCGCCAGCCGATGACCCTGTCCGTCGACCATCAGTTCGGGCGCGTCGGAGATGTCCGACGGCGCGCCGCGCATCACCTCGGCGGCCTGGTCGAGCGCCTGTCCGCGACGCAGCCGCTTGACGATGAACGGATAGCCGGACGCGGTCAGGCTGCCCGCGCCCCAGTCCCGGGCCAGCAGCAGCGTGTCGCGATCCTCCCACACCACGGATTGCTTGGAGCGCGGCAGCACGAAGCCGCCCTCGACGAATGTGCCGGTCTGGAGATCGAACTCGCGCTGGGTCTCGGCATCCTCGCCGCCCTCCGACAGGCCGACCAGGCAGCGCCGCTCCGCCGGCTCCTCGCAGACCACGCCTTTCCAGACCCAGTTGGCGTGTTCCGCGGCGGACAGCGCGTCGAGGTCGATCACGGTGTGCCAGGCGGGAGAGGCGCTGCGATAGGAGGCGAGGTCGACGCTGCGCCAGACCCCGTGCCGATGCGTCGCGTCCTGCCAGAAATTGTAGATCCTGCCGCCGATCAGGCGCGGCGTAGGGATGCGGTCGCGTGCCTCGGCGACCGCCAGCGCGTCGGCGTGGAAACCGGCATAGCGCGGATCGTTCTGCAGGACGTCGAACGCGTGCTGGTTGTGGGCGCGCACCCAGTCCAGCGCCTGCTTGCCTTCGATCTCGGTCAGGAAGTCGGGCGGCGTCGGATCGGGTGTTGCGGCCGGCGCGGACAGCGGCCAAAGCAGGGCGAGCAGGATGGCATGGCGGAGATGCATTCGGAGTCCGGGCGGCAGAGGCCCCCGGGATGCTACACGATCCGTGCGCGACAGGGGCCTGGTTGCTGGGTCCCGGGAGAGGACCGTCGATGGACCAGCACGTCAACCGTTTCGATACCCTGTCCAGGCCAGAGGTCGAGGCGCTTCCAGGCTCGCTGATCCGGGCGGTGGCCAATGCCGGCATCGGTCTGGACGGGGTGATCCCGCTCTGGTTCGGCGAGCCGGACGCGGTGACGCCGTCCTTCATCCGCGACGCGGCGAAGCGCGCGCTCGACGCCGGCGAGACGTTCTACACCTCGAACTACGGTCTGCCGGCGCTGCGCGAGACCATCGCCCGCTACCAGACCGGACTCGGCCGGGCGACCGACTCGGAGCGGGTGATCGTCACCTCGTCCGGCGTCAACGCGATCCTGCTGGCCTGCCAGACGCTGCTCTCTCCCGGCGATCGCGTGGTGCTGACCACGCCGCACTGGCCCAACCTCTCCGGCATCCCCACGGTCTGCGGCGCCGCGGTCGAGACCGTGCCGCTGCATATCCAGGACGGGCGCTGGCGGATCGATCTGGACCGGCTGCTGGCGGCGCTGACTCCAGGGACGCGGATGGCGATCCTGAACGCGCCGGCCAATCCGACCGGCTGGATGCTGGGCGCCGACGAGCAGGCGGTACTGCTGCGCCATTGCCGTCGGCACGGCATCTGGATCCTGGCCGACGACGTCTATGAGCGCGTGGTGTTCGATCGCCGGGCCGCCCCGGTGTTCCTGGAGCAGGCGTCGCCCGACGACCGGCTGGTGACGGTCAACTCGTTCTCCAAGAGCTGGTCGATGACCGGCTGGCGGCTGGGCTGGATCACCGCGCCGCTCTCGCTGATGCCGGCGCTGGGCAAGGTGTGCGAGTTCAACACCTCCTGCGCGCCCGGCTTCGTGCAGCGTGCCGGTATCGTCGCGATCGAGCAGGGCGAGGACTTCATCGCCGCGACCATGCGCGCGCTCCGCGAACGCCGCGACCTGATGGTGCGGCTGCTGGGCGACATACCGGGCGTGTCGGTGCCGGTGCCGGACGGCGCGATGTACGGGTTTCTCGCCGTGGCCGGCTGCGAGGATTCTGTCGCCCTGGCGACCGACCTGCTGCGCCGGGCCAAGGTCGGGCTGGCGCCGGGCAGGGCGTTCGGGCCGGACGGCGAGGGGTGTCTCAGAGTGTGTTTCGCTGTCGAGGAGGAGCGTCTGCGCACCGCCTGCGGACGAATCGCCGGGTATTTCGCCTCGGCCGCAGGCCGATGAACGTGATCGTGAACGGCGAGCCGCGCGCCGTGTCGTCGCGGACCCTGGCCGAGCTGCTGGGCGAACTCGGCTACGGCGCGGCCAAGGTCGCCACGGCGCTGGACGGGGCGTTCGTGCCGGCGGTCCGGCGTGGCGCCACCAGCCTGGCGGAGGGCAGCACGCTGGAGATCCTGGCGCCGATGCAGGGAGGATGAGCATGCGGCTCTACGATTTCGAGATCGGCTCGCGCCTGCTGCTTGGCACCGCGCAATATCCGTCGCCCGACGTGCTGGCGGAGGCGGTGCGGGCTTCCGGCACCGAGATCGTCACCGTGTCGCTGCGTCGCGAGGGCGCGGAGCAGCAGGCCGGGCAGCGCTTCTGGTCGCTGATCAAGGCGCTCGGGGTGCGGGTGCTGCCCAACACCGCCGGCTGCCACTCGGTGCGCGAGGCGGTCACGACCGCGCAGATGGCGCGCGAGGTGTTCGGCACCGATTGGGTCAAGCTCGAGGTGATCGGCGAGAGCGACACGCTGGCGCCCGACCTGTTCGGCCTGGTCGAGGCGGCGCGGATCCTCGCCGAGGACGGTTTCCAGGTCTTCCCCTACACCACCGAGGACCTGGTGGTGGCCGAGCGCTTGTTGCGTGCCGGCTGCCGGGTGCTGATGCCCTGGGGCGCGCCGATCGGCTCCGGGCGCGGCCTGAACAACCCGTTCGGCCTCAGGGCGATGCGGGCGCATTTTCCAGAGGTGCCGCTGGTGGTCGATGCCGGGATCGGACTGCCGAGCCATGCGGCGGCGGCGATGGAGCTCGGCTACGACGCGATCCTGCTCAACAGCGCGGTGAGCCAGGCCGGCGATCCGGTGGCGATGGCGCGCGCCTTCCGTCTGGCGGTCGAGGCCGGGCTGGCCGGCCGCCTCGCCGACCCGATGGAGCCGCGCGACATGGCCAGCCCCTCCACCCCAGTGCTGGGACAGGCGTTCGTCTGATGGCCGACATACTGCCCCTGGCGCTGCCCGGCCGGTTCTATCCGGTGGTCGACAGCGCGGACTGGGTGCGGCGCATGGCGGCCTGCGGTGCGCGGCTGATCCAGTTGCGGATTAAGCACGCGGCGCCGGACGCGCTGCGCGATTCGGTGCGGGCCGCGAAGACGGCGTGCGAGGCGCACGGCGCCACCCTGGTGCTGAACGACCACTGGGCGCTGGCGATCGAGCAGCGGCTCTCGTTCCTGCATCTCGGCCAGGAGGATCTCGACGGCGCCGACCTGGCGGCGATCCGTCGCGCCGGCCTGCGCCTCGGCGTCAGCACCCATAGCGACGCCGAGCTCGACCGCGCGCTGTCGCTGGCGCCGGACTACGTGGCGCTGGGCCCGATCTGGCCGACGACGCTGAAGAAGATGCCCTGGGCGCCGCAGGGAACGGCGCGGCTCGCCGCCTGGAAGCGGCACCTCGGCGCCGTCCCGCTGGTGGCGATCGGCGGCATCACGCTCGACCGCGTCGCCGCCTGCCTGGCGGCGGGCGCCGATGCGGTGGCGGTGGTGTCGGACGTTCTCGCCAACGCCGATCCGGAAGCCCGCGCACGCGCCTGGATCGAAGCGGCCGATCCCGCTCGCGATCAGGCCGCCTTGTAGGTCGGGTCGATCCTGAACCGCAGATAGTCTGCGCCGCTGATCGGCGGATAGCGCGTCAGCGCCGCTTCGCCGCCCAGCACCGGCGCGACGATCACGTCCGGGTTCGGGTCGAGGAAGAAGGCGATCGACAGGCGCTCGCGCTGCGGCACGCCGACCCGATGCGGCGTCGAGACGTAGACGTCGTCGGTCCAGCGCATCAGGCAGTCGCCGATATTGACGATGAACGCGCCAGGGATCGTCGGCGCGTCGATCCAGACCCCGTCGCGACGTCGCAACTGCAGGCCGCCGACGCCATCGACCGCCAGGATGGTGATGTTGCCGTAGTCGGTATGCTCGCCGGCGCCGGGTGCCGCGGTGCCGCCGTCTGCGGCCGGCGGATAGCGCAGCAGCCGGAGCGTGCCGATCGGCCGGTCGAGCGCCGGTTCGAAGAAATCCTCCGCCAGCCCGAGATCGAGGCAGAAGCCGCGATGCAGGGTGCGGCCGAGCGCCACGCACAGATCGAAATAGCCGAGCATGACCTCCCGCCATCCCGGCAGGTCCGGCCAGTAATTCTCGCCGCGGAACGGACGGTCGAACTCCGGATCGGACGGATCGAGCTCCAGCCCGATATTGATCCCCTCCTTGCGGTCGGGGAGCGCCGCCGGGTCGAGATGCTCCTCGGTCAGGCCGAAATAGCCGCGATTGTTCCGGTTGCGATGGATCGACAGCGCCTGGCGGTCACGCAGCGGCAGGTCGAAGAAGCGCTTCGCCTCGGCGAACAGGGCGGTCATGGTCGCGGGTGCGACGCCGTGACCGGTGACGTAGAAGAACCCGGTGCCGCGGCAGGCGCGTCCCAGCGCGGCGGCGACCGCCATATGGTCGGCAGGCGCCTCGGACAGCAGGCCGGACATGTCGATGATCGGCAGATCGTCGGTCATCTGACGAGCATGACGAAATCCAGTACCAAATTGCAATCGTCGCGTTGCGCCGGAGCGTCCCGACATACGCCAGAAGCGCAGATCCGATCAGGCTGGCCATGCAATTGCCGCATGGATGTGTCAGAGTAATCCGACTTCGGGAGGACAGGCTGATGATGATGATGGTTGGTCTGCCCGCGGTGCTGCTGGCGATCGCCCTGCTGCTGGTGGTGGTGTGCGCGGTGCAGCCGGTGGCGCGTCGCCTGGCGATGCCGGAGACGGTCCTGCTCGCCCTGGTCGGCATCGTGCTGGGCGGATCGGCCGACGTTCTGCTGCGCAGCTCCTTCACCAACGCGTTCGACGGCGCCGCGCGCACGCTGCTCGACTTCCCGGTCGACAGCGAGGCGTTCCTGATGATCTTCCTGCCGATCCTGGTGTTCCAGGGCTCCCTGGCGATCGACGTGCGTCGTCTGGCGCACGAGGCGGCGACCGTTCTGCTGCTGGCGATCGTGGCCGTGGTGCTCAGCACCGCGGCGATCGGCTTCGCGCTGTATCCGTTCGCCGGCATGCCGCTGGTGGTGTGCCTGACGCTCGGCGCGATCGTCGCCAACACCGATCCGTCGGCGGTGGCCAGCATCTTTCGCGAAATCGGTGCCGCCACCCGCCTGACCAGGCTGGTGGAAGGCGAGGCGCTGCTGAACGACGCCGCGGCGATCTCGATCTTCGGCATCCTGCTGCCGGCGCTCACCACCCAGGCACAGATCTCGGTCGGGCATGCGGCGATCGATTTCGTCATCTCGTTCGGCGGCGCGCTGATCGTCGGCGTGGTGCTCGGCCGGCTGACGCTGGCGATGATCGCGCTGATCGGCGGCACGCCGGCGGCAGAAGTCACGCTGACCATCGCGCTGCCCTACGTCGCCTACATCGTCTGCGATCGCCTGTTCGGCCTGTCCGGCGTGGTGGCGACCGCCGCCGCCGGTCTGACCTTCTCGGTCTATGGCCCGTCGACTCTCAGGCCGCAGACCTGGCGCTTCCTGCAGGAGCTCTGGGAGCAGTTGGTGTTCTGGGCCGGCTCGCTGGTGTTCGTGCTGGCCTCGATGCTGGTGCCGCGGCTGCTGGTCGGCATGACGCGCTGGGATCTGGTGCTGATCCTGATCACCGTCGCCGCCGGGCTGATCGCCCGCGCCGCGGTGGTGTTCGGGCTGCTGCCGATCCTGGCCGCGACCAAGCTGTCTCCGCCGGTGCCGATGCCGTTCAAGGCGACCATGGTCTGGGGCGGCCTGCGCGGCGCCATCACCCTGGCGCTGGCGCTGGCGGTGACGGAGAACCCGCACGTGAACGCGTCGGTGGCGCATTTCATCGGCATCATCGCCACCGGGTTCGTGCTCGTCACCCTGTTCCTGAACGGCACCACGCTGCGCTATCTGGTGGTCGGGCTGAAGCTCAACCAGCTCTCGGCGATCGACCAGGCGCAGCGTCACCAGGTGCTGAGCATCGGTCTCGGCGAGGTACGCGACCGCACCCGCAGGGTCGCCGGCGATCTCGGCTTTCCCGGCCATGCGATGAAGCACGTGCTGGAGAAGCTCGAGCGGCGCATCGCCGAGGAGCAGGCGGCCAACACCTTTGATACCGCGCTCGGCGACCGTCAGCGCGTCACGCTGGCGCTGATCACCATCGCCAACCAGGAGCGCTCGATCCTGCTCGACCTGTTCCGCACCCGTGGCATTTCGCGTCGGGTGATGGAGACGCTGCTGCGCTCCGCCGAGGCGATGATCGACGGCGCCAGGCTGGAAGGGCGGTTCGGCTACGTGCAGGCGGTGCGTCGCAGGCTGAGCCCGTCCTGGCGCTTCCGCATGGCGCAGATGGTGCACCATCGCCTGCGCCTCGACGCGCCGCTGATGTATGCGATGATGGAACGGTTCGAGATGCTGATGGTGGCGCACATCGTCTCGCTGTCGCTGTCGCGGTTCATGCGCCGCCGGGTCGAGCCGACGCTGGGCACCCGTCTCGCGGACATCGTCTCCGAGGTGCTCGAACGGCAGCAGAAGCTGCTGGAGGAGGCGATCGGCACCATGCGGCTGCACTACCAGGGCTATACCGAGGCGCTCGAGAGCAGGATGCTGAATCAGGTTTCCCTCAGACTGGAGGCCGAGGAATATGACGAGCTGCTGGCCGAGAGCCTGATCAGCGAGGAGCTGCACGCCGAGCTGTTCCGCGATGTCGAGAACCGCCGTCACCGGCTGGAGCGCCGGCTCAAGTTCAATCTCAAGAGCGGCATCGAGACCAGGATCAAGGCGGTGCCGGCGCTGAACGGCGTCCCGGAGGCGGTGCTGCACGACCTGGCGATGACGCTGGCGATCCATTTCACCGCCCCCAGCGAACGGATCCTGAAGCGCGACGCGCCGGTGCGCACGGTCTATTTCGTCAGCGCCGGCCAGTTCGAGAGCCATATCGCCGAGCACGATATCCGGTTCGGTCCCGGCTCCGTCCTGGGCGCCGAGGACCTGCTGGCCGGCGGCCGCATGCGGACCTCGGTCCGCTCGCTGCGGTTCGGGCACCTGCTGGCGATCAGCGCCAGGGAGTTCCGCCGCCTGGCCGACGAATATCCGGTAGTACGCCAGAACCTCGAGCGACTGCGGCGCGCGAGGATGGGCGAGCCGCAGGATGTGCTGCTGCTGGCGCCGCCTGCGCGCACGCCTCCTGGTGCTGGCGACGGGCCCGCAGCAGCCGACTCCGACACGAAGCGATTGGAGATTTCCGCGGTGTCGGATCGATGAGGCCGCCTGCGTCCCCGCCAGTGTCCGATGCGGGCACCGAGGCGCGCGACCCGCGATTCGACGGTGTGGATCAGTGGCCGGTTGCGGCGGTGCTGGACGGTCTGCTCGAAGGACAGATGGCGGCGCTCGCCGCGGTGCGCGGCGCGCTGCCGGCGCTGGCGCAGGTGATCGAGGCGGCGCTTCCGCGCCTGCAGGCCGGTGGCCGGCTGGCCTATGCCGGCGCCGGCACCTCCGGACGGGTCGCGTTCCAGGACGGTGCGGAATTGCGGCCGACCTTCGGCTGGCCGGAGGACAGGCTGGTCTATCTGCTCGCGGGCGGCCGCGAGGCGCTGTATCGCGCCGTCGAGGGCGCCGAGGATGGCTGGGAGGTCGGCGCCGCGGATGCCGCCGGGCTCGGACCGAACGACGTGCTGCTCGCGGTCGCCGCCAGCGGCACCACCCCCTATACCCGCGCCGCGGTGCGGGCCGCGCGGTCGTCTGGATGCCTGACCGTTGGCATCGCCAACAACCACGGTGCGCCGCTGCTGGCCGACGCCGAGATCGGCGTGCTGGTGCCGACCGGACCGGAGCCGGTCGCTGGCTCGACCCGGCTCAAGGCCGGCACCGCGCAGAAGGTGGTGCTGAACATGATCTCGACCGGCCTGATGATCCGGCTCGGGCATGTCTATCGCGGCTGGATGGTGGACATGATCGCCTCCAACGAGAAGCTGCATCGCCGGGCGGAGCGCATGGTCGCCGCCATCACCGGCGACGGCGAGGCCGCGGTGCGCGAGGCGCTGGCGGCGGCGGACGGCAATGTGAAGGTCGCGGTGCTGCTGCTGTCCGGGCTGACCGTGGAGGCGGCCAGGGCGACGCTGGCGGCCGGTGGCGGCCATCTCCGGCAGGCGCTCCCGCGCGACGATCCGTGACAATCGGGCGCGCGTCGATAAATCCTTAATCTGTTTCGCCTAGCGTCGGGGCTCGATGAGACCCGGACCAGGTGATGACGACCAGCAACGGCACGATCGCGATCCAGACCCTCCTCGAGGCTTCCGCCTCGATCGAGCAGGGCATGCCCGGCGCCGGGCTCTCGCCGATGCAGGATGCGTCGGGCACCGATCTCGGCATCGTCACCGCAAACGGCTGCACGGCCGGCGCCTATCGCGACGCGAACGGCGACGTCGTCATCGCCTACCAGGGCACCACCACCGACATCCAGCTCGCCCTCGATCGACCGCTCGCGTCCGGCAAGCCGGTTTCCGGCCTGGCCGGTTTCGCCGATGCGCTGGCGTTCGCGTCCAGTGTGCGGGCCGCCGCCGCGGCGGCCGGGATCGATCCCGGCAAGATCTACGTGACCGGGCATTCGCTCGGCGCCTCGCTGGCGGAATATGTCGCCCGGCAGACCGGCCTCGCCGGCGCCGCCTTCGCCGGCTCGGGGCTGGGCGGCAACGACAACAGCCAGCCGGCGGCGAACTTCGTCAGCTTCGTCGATCTCGGCGACCCGTTCGCCAACGATGCGACCGATGCCGGCGAGGCCGACGAACTGCAGTCCGTCACCTCGCAGATGGACCATGTCGGCGAGCTGGTCCGGCTCGGTGACGGCAACGATTTCGCGACCCTGCTTGGCTTCGTCGCCGCGGCGTCCGCCGCCGGCATCTCCGTGGCGTCCGATCCGATCGCAGCCCTGACCGCCAGCGGGCCGGCCTTCACCGCCGCCTGGAGCCAGCATGCGCTGTCGGTCTACGCGGCGCAGATCGCCGCGCGCTACGGAGACGCCACGCTGGCACAGATCGCAGCCTCGAACGGACCGGCCGATGCCGCCTATGACAGCAATACCGGGCTCGATCAGTCCGGCACCGTGTTTGCCGTGCGCGATGCGCCCGGCTCGAACGCCGTGATCGATTTGAGCCGCAACGTTGCCGACAAGGTGGTGTTCGGCGGCAATGCGGCATTGGACCTGATCGCCGGCAACACCACGATCGTCCTGAACGGCGTCGGGCAGGACGGCGCGGTGACGATCGACAGTCTCGGCGGCAATGCGGTCTGGATGGGCAGCGCTGCCGTCGATTACCTGTCCGGCGGCCATACGGTTTTCGTGCTCGGCGCTGCGGACGGCGTTTCCAGCAGCCTCGCCGTGCAGGGCGGCGACGCCTCGGCCTCGAACGAGTTCCTGGTCTGGGGAGTCGCCTCTGAAACCCAGACCATCGAGACCGACGGCCAGTCGCGCTCGCTGGTGTTCGGCGGCGGCGCGGCGCTCGATTTCCGGGGCGGTAACGCCACCATCATCCTCGACGGGCCGGGACAGACCGGGCCCGCGACGATCGAGAGCCAGGGCGGGAACACGATCTGGTCCGGCCGCGCGAACCTGGATCTGACCGAAGGCAGCGGCGACGACCTGATCCTGCTGGACGGCGCCTCCACCACCAGAATCATCGGCGCCAGCGGCGCCGATACCGGATCCACCCATGTCGAGGCGCTCTCCAACAGCGGGGACTTCACCTACCGGGGCGGCGCCAGGACCGCCCGCCTCGATCTGGGCGGTGGCCAGAACAGCGTCTCCGGCGGCAGCGCCGCCCAGACCATCACCATGAACGGGTCCGGCACGCTGACCGTCACCGACGCCGCCGAGTCGACGGGGATGCAGACCATCCAGGTCGCCCGGGCCGGGCTCTTCACCTTTCTCGGCGGCGGCAACGACGCCTCGCTGGCGCTCGGCGCCGGCTGCGCCAGCATCGAAGCCGGCAGCGGCAACATCACCCTGACCGGCGGCGCCGGGACGGCGCAGATCGACCTGTCGCAGGCGACCGCTGCGACCTTGTCCTTCGACGGTGCGACGAGCGGCATGGTGGATATCGTCGGTTTCGATCCAGCGACCGCTTCCATTCACATCGCCGACGCGATGACCGCCACGATCGCCGGCGGCAATCTGGTGATCGCGCTCGCCGATCACGCCACCCTCACGATCCATGGCGATACCGATCCAAACCATGCCGGGATCATGTTCGGATGAGGCCAGGCCATCGGATTGTCGTACGGAGCGCCCTCGGCGGGCTCGGAGCCTGTCCGAAAACGTGCCCTGGCGAGTCGGAGGCGACGCGAAGCGGCGCCGGCCGCGGGTGAGACGCGAGCACCGGAGCACGGCGGATCGCCCGCGGATGACCGCCGGGGCGCGTTTACGGGCAGGCTCTCAGGCGATCCAGGCGAGCAGCAGGGAGACCGTGACGAGCGACAGGATCGTCGAAATCAGCGTCGCGCGACTGGCGACGTCGGCTTCCCGCTCATAAAGCCGCGCCAGCATGAACGGCCCGGTGCCGACCGGCAGAGCCGAGATCAGAATAGCCGCCTTGGTCCAGAGCGGCTCGAGATGAAACACGAACACCGCCAGGGCTCCGGTCAGCGCCGGCTGCAGCAGCAGCTTGAGCGCCACCACACGCGATACCGCCAGGCGGGACACGCTGCCGGTCGCGGCCTCGGCCAGGAACAGGCCGATCGTCACCAGCGCGCACGGGCTGGCGGCGGCGCCGAGCAGGCTGGTGAATTGCAGAACCGGACCGCCGAGCGCGAGGCCGGCCACGTTCACCACCCCGCCGGCGATAGGTGCGAACACCAGCGGGTTGGTCGCCAATGCGATGCCGACATTGCGCAGCGTGCGTCCGACGCCTTGGCCGGACTGCAGATCGAGTTCGACCACCGCGATCGAGAATGCGAACAGGGCGCAGACCGTCAGCAGGGTGGCCAGGATCACCGGCGGCAGCCCGGCCGGGCCGAACACGCCGAGGCACAGGGGAATGCCGATGAAGGCGGTGTTCGCATAGCCGGCGGCCAGGCCTTCGATCGCGGCGCCGGAGATCCGGTTCGGGCGGCTCACCGGGCGGCGGTAATCCAGCACGAACCCGGTCGCGTAGGTCGCCATCATGGCGATCGAGAAACAGACCACGAAGGCGGGATGGGCGATCTGCGCATGGGTGACCTGGGCCATGCTCTGAAACAGCTCGGCCGGGAGCGCCAGCCGGACGACGAACCGGTTCAGGCTGTTGGTCGCACCGTCGCCGAGCCAGTCCTGACGTCCCGCGACATAGCCGGCGAGGATCAGGCCGAAGATCGGCAGCAGGATCGCGAACACGGCGTGCATCAGAGGGCGGCCGCGCCCTGACCGACCGAAGGCCGGGGCAGCATCGCCAGCACCTCGCGCGCGGCGGCGTCCGCCGGCGCCTCGTCGCCGGCGGAGAGCGCCTGCAGCACCCGCACGAACCCGGCGCGCTGCGCGTCGGCGGCGCGACGGTCCTGCAGCAGCGTGGCGACGGTCTCGGCGAGGCAATCGGCCCGGCAATCCTGCTGCAGCAGCTCCGGCACCAGGGCCTCCTGCGCCAGCAGGTTGACCATCGCCACGTAGGGCACCCGGATCAGCCGTCGGGCGATCGAAGCGGTCAGCGGATTGACCCGGTAGGTGACCGCCATCGGCACCCCGGCCAAGGCGAGCTCCAGCGTCGAGGTACCGGATTTGGTCAGCGCGACGCCCAGGCCCGGCTGCGCGGCGGCGGCGAAGGCGTCGTGCTTGGCGTCGGTCTCGGTGATCATGATCGGCCGTTTCGGCCAGCGCGCCACGGCGCGCGCCACCGTCGCGGCGACCACCGGAGACGCCACCACCACCGGCGCCAGCCCGGGAAGGCGCCGCGACAGCAGCTCGAGGGTCCGGGCGAACACCGGCAGCAGCCGAGGCACTTCGCTGCGACGGCTGCCAGGCATCAGCACCAGCACCGGGGCATCCGCCGCCAGGCCATGGGCGGCGCGAAACCTGGCCGCATCGCCGCGATCGGCGCCGGACTGCAGCACCGGGTGCCCGACGAACCTGGCCTCCAGACCGTGCCTGCCGAAGAAGTCGGGTTCGAACGGCAGCAGGCACAGCAGCCGCTCCCAGCGGCCGGGAAATTCGCGCACCCGGTGTTCGCGCCAGGCCCACACCTGTGGCGCGACGTAGTGCACGCGCGGAATGCCCAGCCCGGAAAGGCGGCCGAGCAGACGCAGCGCGAAACCCGGGCTGTCGATGGTCACCACCAGCGCCGGACGGCTGGTCTCGATGTCCGACACCGCCTGGTCCAGCCGGCGCGCCAGGCTGCGCAGTTTCGGCAGGATCTCGACAAGCCCCATCACCGCCAGCTCGCGCATCGGGAACAGGCTCTGCAGCCCGAGCTCGGTCATGCGCGGACCGCCGATGCCGCGGAACCGCAGCTCCGGACGCATCGCCCGCAAGGCCGACATCAGCCGTGCGCCCAGCACGTCGCCGCTGGCCTCTCCGGCCAGGATCCAGATCACCGGGATCGTCACGATCGCCGGCTCAGGCGCCGTAGAGATGGTCAGGATCGACCTCTGGGTCGCTGATCGCGACCAGCCCGTCGTCGCGCACCGCCTGGTGGAAGCAGCTTCTTCGGCCGGTATGGCAGGCCACGCCGGTCTGGTCGACCAGCAGCAGCACCGCATCGCGGTCGCAATCGAGCCGCAGCTCGACCAGGCGCTGGGTCTGTCCGGACCGCTCGCCCTTGCGCCAGAGACGCTGCCGGCTGCGGCTGTAATAACAGGCCTGACCGGTGGAGAGAGTCTCCGCCAGGGCCGCCCGGTTCATCCAGGCCAGCATCAGCACCTCGCCGCTATCGTGCTGCTGGGCGATCGCCGCGACCAGCCCGCTGGCGTCGAACGCCACCTGGTCGAGGATCGCGTCGCTCACGACGTTGCCGATCGCGTCGCTCACGACGACGCTGCCTCCGGCAGACGCATCCAGCCCGGCACGCGGGCCTGGAGCGTGCCGGTCTCGGTTTGCAGCGCGCCGTGCAGATGTTCCAGCCGCAGTACTGCCAGTCCGAGCCTGTCGCGTGACGAGCGCATCGTGCCGATCTCGCGGCCGTCATGCATCAGCACGGTGCCGGGCGGCGGCAGCGCGCCCTCCGCGCTCACCGGCACCAGCCGACGCTTGAGCAGGCCGCGATAGCGCGTACGCGCAGTGAGCTCCTGGCCCATGTAGCAGCCCTTGGTCCAGGAGATACCGCCGAGCTCGTCGAATCCTGCTTCCAGCAGCACGGTCTTGTCCGGTTCGCTGTCCCGCGTTCCGTCCGGCAGGCCGAGCAGCAGGCGATGCGTGTCGTAATCCGCCTCCTCCGCGCTGTCCGGCGGCGCCGTCTCGGCCAGGATCCGCCAGCCCGCTTCCGGCAGCCGCGGATCCGGGGCGGCGATCATCCCCGGCAGCGGCTCCGGCGTCCCGTCCCAGGCGGCCGACACCGAAAGCCCGGTCTCCGCCACCGTCACCTTCGCGCGCAGCCGGAAGCGCAACAGCCGGGTCGCCAGCATGGCGGCCTGGGCGCGTTCGCAGTCCAGCAGCAGCCGCGCGCCATCCTTCAGGATGAAGAAATCCGCCACATACTTGCCCTGCGGCGTCAGCAGCGCCGCCCAGACGCAGCGTCCGGCCGCGACCAGCGTGACGTCGTTGGACACCAGACCTTGCAGGAACGAGACGCGATCCTCGCCCTCGACCGAGAGGACGGCGCGGGCGGGAAGGTGGACGAGCTTGAGCATGGTGCAGAGCTTGGGCGAGCGGGCGGCTTCCGACAACCGGCGAAAGGTTCTAACAGGTCCGCCCACCCGTTGGAGCAGCCCCCTGACCCGTATCCTGTTCATCACCGCCACCAGGCTCGGCGATGCGGTACTGTCCACCGGGCTGCTCGACCATCTGCTGCGCACGGTGCCGGACGCCCGGATCAGCGTCGCCTGCGGACCGGTGGCGGCAGGCCTGTTCCAGCGCATGCCGCGGCTCGAGCGGGTGATCGTGGTCGAGAAACGAAAGCGCGACCTGCACTGGCTCTCGCTCTGGCGGGCCTGCATCGGCACGCGCTGGGACCTGGTGATCGATCTGCGCGGCTCGGCGCTGAGCTTCTTCCTGCCGGCGCGCAGGCGGGCGATCATGCGCGGCGGACGGCGCAACGGGCATCGCACGCTGCATCTGGCCGGCGTTCTGGGGCTCGATCCGGCGCCGATGCCGGTGGCCTGGTTCGATGCGCCGGATCGCGCGGTGGCGGAGGAATGGCTGCCCGGCGCCGGCCCCTATGTCGCGCTGGGTCCGACCGCCAACTGGACCGGCAAGGTCTGGCCCGCCGCGCGGTTTGCCGCCTTGTTCGCGCGCCTTCGCGAGACCATGCCGACGGCGCGGCCGGTGGTGTTCGCCGGGCCGGGCGAGACCGAACGCGCGCTCGGACAGGCGCTGATCGACCGCCTGGACGATGCGATCGATCTGCGCGGCACCCTGTCGCTGGCAGAAGTGGCGGCGTGCCTGTCGCGCTGCGCGCTCTATGTCGGCAACGATTCCGGGCTGATGCATCTGTCCGCGGCCACCGGGATCCCCACGCTCGGCCTGTTCGGGCCGAGCCGCGCGTCGGAATATGCTCCGGCCGGACCACGCGCCGGCTTCGTGGCGGCGCCGGGTCCGGAGGGCGACGCGCCGATCGGCGGCCTCCCAGTCGAGGCCGCCTTGCAGGCGGCGCTCAGGCTGATCGGATGAAGGTCGCGCAGATCATGGCCGGCGCGCCGGCCGGCGGCGCGGAACTGTTCTACGAGCGCCTGTCGATCGCGCTGGCGCAGGACGGGGTCGCGGTGCTGCCGCTGATCCGACGGGATGCGCGGCGCGCCGCGCGTCTCAGGGCGGGCGGCCTGGCCCCGGTCGAACTGCGCTTCGGCGGCCGGCTCGACCTGCTGACGCGCCCGGCGATCGGCCGGGCCCTGCGGCGCTTTTCGCCGCGGGTCGCGGTGGCCTGGATGAATCGCGCCGCGAGGATGACTCCGCCTGGCGACTACACGCTGGCAGGCCGCCTGGGCGGCTTCTACGACCTCGCCAACTACCGCGCCTGCGACCATCTGATCGGCAACACACGCGGCATCGTCGACTGGATCGTCGGCCAGGGCTGGGCGCCGTCGCGCGTGCATTTTCTGCCGAACTTCGCCGCCGAACTGGCCGGCGCGCTGCCGGTCCGTCCGGTCCAGGTTCCGGCCGGGGCGCGGCTGGTGCTGGCGCTGGGCCGGCTGCACGCCAACAAGGCGTTCGACGTGCTGATCCGCGCCATGCCGCATGTCGACGGGGCGCATCTGGTGATCGCCGGCGAAGGCCCTGAACGGGCCTCGCTGCAGGCGCTGGCGCGCGCCGAGGGCGTGGCCGATCGGGTGCACATGCCGGGCTGGGCCGACGACACCGCCGGCCTGATCGCCGGCTGCGACGTGCTGGTCTGCCCGTCGCGTCATGAACCGCTCGGCAACGTCGTGATCGAGGGCTTCTCCGGCGGCCGTCCGGTGGTCGCCGCCAGGGCGCAGGGGCCGGTCGAGCTGATCCGCGACGGGATCGACGGCATGCTGGTTCCGCTCGAGGATGCGCGCGCCCTGGCGGCGGCGATCATGGCGGTGCTGGACGATTCCGCGCTGGCGGCGCGTCTGGCCGCGTCCGGACGGGCGCGCTACGAAACCGACTTCGCGTCCGCCCCGGTGCTGGCGCGCTGGCGCCACGTCCTGACGAGTCTGGAGAAAGCCTGATGTGCGGAATCGCTGGATTCGCGCTCGCGCCGGGCGCTGCGCGGAGCGGGTTCGACGGGGCGGGTCTGACCGCGCTGGTGCGGGCGCTGGCGCATCGCGGGC
>CAIMSN010000083.1 GCA_903844135.1 uncultured Rhodospirillales bacterium
GCCGATCACGGTGCGTTCGATCTCGATCGCCGCATGATCGCGGCCGCCCAGATTGGCGTTCAGCCCGGCCGCCAGCAGCTCCGCCAGCATGCCGATGCCGGTGCCGCCGCCATGCACCCAGCCCATGAAGCGCGGATGGGTGTTGCCGAGCGCGAACGGCACGATCCGGTCCTGGAACCGCGCATACAGCGCCTGCGGGTCGGTCGGGCCGCGCGGCAGAGGCTCGTGCAGCGCAGCGCGATCCGTGTCCGCCATCGGCCGCCAGACCGGCAGTTTCGTTCCGCCTTGCTGCGACTCCAGCCGGTCGATCATGTCGTCGAGCATGCGATGGCCGAGCCCGCGCAGACCGCTCCAATCGTCCGGATCGAGTCCCGACATGACGTCCTCCGCCGACCATCCGAGGCGGCTTTGCCACCCGCGCCCGATTGCGGCAAGCATCTGGCGCAGGAGCGAGGAGGCGCGGTCGTCGGGCATGCAGGTCGGAACATTCTTCCCAGGGTTCCATTACGAGGAGATCACCCTCTCCGGCACGCGCTACCGGCTGCGCACCGGCGGGCTGGCCGGCTGGAAGGCCGAACCGCTGCTGCTGCTGCACGGTCAGCCGCAGACCCATGCGATGTGGCACCAGGTCGCACCGGCGCTGTCCGACCGCTTCGCGGTGGTCTGCGCCGACCTGCCGTCGCATCTCACCATCGCCGAGCTGTCGCACGACATGCTCACGCTGATGAGCCGTCTCGGCCATCGTCGCTTCTCGGTCGCCGGCCATGATTTCGGCGCCCATGTCGCCGCCCGCCTGGCGCTGGATGCCGCCGACAGGATCGACCGGCTGGCGATCATCGAGGCGGTTCCGCTGCTCGACCATAGCGGCCGCAACGACATGGCCTATGCCCTGTCGGCGTACAAGGCCTGCTGGTTCGCGCAGCGCCATCCCAAGCCGGAGGCGCTGCTGATCGGCGCGCCGGACGACTGGTTCCGCCTGGTGGCGCCGGACGAGCAGCCGGAGATCTTCCACCCGGAGGCGGTCGCCGACTATCTGCTGGAAGGACCCTGGAACGAGGCGCTGCGCGGCCACGGCGCCGCCGCCGACGGCCCGGTGCCGACGCCCGATCCGCGCGCGCGGGCGACCGAGCGCAGCATCGTCTGCCCGGTGCTGGTGGTGTGGAGCACGCGCGGCCGGATCGGCGGCTGGTACGACCCGCGCACTCTGTGGCGGCGCGACGTCAGCGGTCCGATCGAGGGCGACGCGATCGAGGGCGGCCATTTCCTGCCGGAGGAAGCGGCCTGGGACCTCTCCAACCGGTTGCGCGCCTTCTTCGCGCAGCAACCGGAAGGGGCGTGATCAGAACTTCGCCGACAGCGCCAGCGAGCCGAAATTGAACAGGCCGGACTTGGCGTGCTGGAACTCCTGGGTCTGCCAGGTCTGGGTGTAGGACACCCTCACCCCATGGAAGATCAGCGCCGCGCCGGCCTCGAACTCGCCCACGTCCCAGACCTTGGAGACGTGCGGCTCGCGGTCGCGGAAGGTGCTGCCCTGCAGGGTCGCATCGTAGGCGACCGCCTGCCCGTCGGCGCCGGCGAAGCCGTACCAGACGAACTGGCGCGTCGCCTTATAGGCGTCGGTGCCGTCCATGCCGGGCGAGATCCGCGGCGTGCCGAAATCGCTGTCCAGGCCCTGTCCGACGCGCAGCGTGCCGCCGAGCTGCCCATAGGTGCGGAAGTCGCCGGCCGCGCCGTCGGCCTCCGGCAGCACGTCGGCGGAAATCCCGTAGCGGGTGACCAGCGGCAGCCGCCAGATCCGTCCGGCCTGGATCTGCAGGATCGGCTGGTTCGGCAACTGATGGCGCCAGCCGAGATTCGGCGTGTCGCCGATGATGCTGTGAAAGCCGTTCTGCACCTGATAGCCGCCGGCATAGGAGCCCATCACGCCGGCCTGGATGCCCGCCACCGACCGCGACAGGTCGGTGTCGCTGAGCAGGTTGACGGTCGCCAGCAGCACCCCGGCATAGGGCCGGTCGCCCGGCACGATCGCCCGGCTCTGCGTGTCGCGCGGGGTGAAGATCGATTGCTGCAGCCCGAGCGCGATGCGCTGCATCCCGTCGCCCCAGATCAGGTGGTTCAGGTTGGAGATCGCCGGCGGCTGGTTGTCGGTGCCGGACGTCCAGCCGAGCCTGAGGCCGCTGGTATAATACTGGTCCGACGTGCCCTTGAGGGTCGAGACCGCGTCGTTCTCGACCTGGGCGGTCCAGGTGCCGTACGGATCCTGCAGCGGCGCCGCCACCGCCGGAACGGCGCCGAGCACCGAAGCCACCGCCAGGGAGAGTCCCGCAGCCGGAAGCAGCGTCTTGGAGCGGGTGGTCGGGCTGCGCATCATCGGGCTCGCTGTCACGTTGTCTGTAACTCAGCTTGTATGGTCTCCGCCGCCCTGGATAAACCCCAAACCACGCGAGCATGGCTCAGATGACACAGCGCACGACCAGACCGGCCACGCCGCGCGACATGGTGGGCTACGGCCGCAACCCGCCGCATCCGCACTGGCCGCAGCAGGCCAGGATCGCCGTCAACTTCGTGCTGAACTACGAGGAGGGCGCGGAGAACTGCGTTTTGAACGGCGACGACGCCTCGGAGGCGTTCCTGTCGGAGATCACCAACGCCCAGCCGATCCAGGGCATGCGGCACATGAACATGGAGAGCCTGTACGAGTATGGCAGCCGGGCCGGGGTCTGGCGGCTGATGCGGCTGTTCGAGGACCGCAAGCTTCCCTTCACCTGTTTCGCCGTCGGCATGGCGATCGAGCGCTACCCGGACCTGGCCCACGCCATCGCCGAGGCAGGGCACGAGCTGGCGAGCCACGGCTATCGCTGGATCGACTACCAGCGGATCGACCCGGCGCGCGAACGCGACGACCTCGCCCGGGCGATCGCGGTGCACCGCCAGGTCACCGGCGAGCGCCCGCTCGGCTGGTATCTCGGCCGCTGCAGCCCGAACACGCGCCGGCTGGTCGCCGAGGAAGGCGGCTTCCTCTACGACTCCGACAGCTACGCCGACGATCTTCCCTATTGGGACCATGCGTTCGCCGACCTCCGCTCCGGCCGGCCGCAGCTCGTCGTGCCCTACACGCTCGACACCAACGACATGCGCTTCGCGATCCAGGCCGGATTCGCCACCGGCGACGATTTCTTCACCTATCTGCGCGACAGCTTCGACACGTTATACAAGGAAGGCGAAACGGCGCCGAAGATGCTCTCGATCGGGCTGCACTGCCGCCTGGCCGGGCGTCCCGGCCGCAGCGCCGCGCTGGCGCGCTTCCTCGATCACGTGCAGCAGCACGAACGGGTCTGGGTCTGCCGGCGCATCGACATCGCCCGGCACTGGATCGCGCGCCACGCCGACCCTGGCGGCCCAGGAAACCGCCCGGAGACATAAAAACTACACGTTCCGGTGATCGAAGCCGGTGGTCCGTGCGCCCCTACCCGTGCTATGTCATGGTCCGATCCACCAGGGACAGAAGTCTCCGGACGTCCGGAACACACCTGGTAACGGCATTTTTCTGCCGATATCGCCATCCGGTGCGCCTGAAAACCAGGCGCCACCAACTAGACCTCGGGATTACGACCGTTGAGAAGTAACCGTACCGACCGCAGCCCCCGTTCACCGCGCCGCGGCGGCTTTGACGACGACTTCACCCCCACGCCCTCTCCGTCCTACGGCGAACGGAGCAGCTTCGGCGGCCCGCCGCGCCGACCGATGGGCGGCGGCGGCGGCTCCCAGGTGATCGCTTCCGGGCCGGAAATCAGCGCCAGCGTCAAATGGTTCAACAGCGAGAAGGGCTTCGGCTTCGTCGAGCTGTCGGACGGCTCCGGCGACGTGTTCCTGCACGCCAACGCGCTGTCGCAGTCGGGCCATGATTCCGTCAGCCCGGGCGCCACGCTCGGCGTCAAGATCGGCCAGGGTCCGAAGGGCCGCCAGGTCGCCGAAGTCATTTCCGTCGACGAGAGCACCGCGCAGCCGGAGCGTCCGCGCTCCGCGCCGGGCGGCTTCGGCGGCGCGCCGCGCACCGGCGGCGCCGGCGGCGGTTTCCGGAGCGGCCGCTCCACCCCCGACCTGTCGCAGGCCGAAGAGGTCCGCGGCATCGTCAAGTGGTACAACGCCACCAAGGGCTTCGGCTTCATCACCCCGGATACCGGCGGCAAGGACATTTTCGTCCACGCCTCGGCGCTCGAGCGCTCCGGCCTGTCGAGCCTGAACGAGGGTCAGGCGACCCGCGTGCAGGTGGTGCAGGGCCAGAAGGGCCCGGAAGCCGCGGCGATCAGCCTCGCCTGATCCAACGCCTCAGTCCGGCTTGAACAGCGCCTTCCCGGTTCCGCCGGGAAGGCGTTTTTCGTTCGCCCGCGTGAGATACACGTAGGGGTCGTCGCCGATCGTCTCTGGCAGCACCACGAACTCGGCGGCCTGGCCATGGAAGCCGGCCCGCATCGCCTCCAGCGCCGACCGGTCCGCGGTGATCGCGTCGCAACTGCCGCCGACCAGCGCCGCCTGCATCTCGCCGCTCTCCTCGAACGGATGCGGATGCACGACCAGGCCACGCGCCGCCACCGCCGCGTCCAGCACCTCCTCCATCGGCGTGCCGGAAATGAAGCACACCATGCGGTCGCGCAGGTCCGCCAGCCGGGCGATGCCGCGATCGCGGCGCACCAGGAAGCCCTGCGGATCGTTCAGCAACACCGGCCCCTCGGCCAGCCCGCGCGCCGTCTCGGTCGCCGGATCCGGCGATACGCCGACCAGCACGTCGATCCGGCCGGCGCGAAGCGCCGACACGCCGCGCCTGCTATCCGGAAACGAGTCCGGCGCCGAGCGCGTCATGGTCGCGCACACCCTGGTCGCGACCGGCGACAGATCGCCATGACGGTCGGTCTTGTCGAAATCCTCCTGCGGCACGACGATCCCGCATCGCAGCGAGGGCGCCGCCTGCGCGGTGCCGACCGAGGCCAGCAGCGCCACGCAGGCCAGCCTGGTCGCCGCAATCATGGCGTCCAGTGACCGTAGGACGGGATTCCCGGCGAGGTCCCGGGGCGCGGATTGAAGTCGGCCGGCGGCGGATCGATCAGCTTGCCGTTGACATAGTCGGTCGGCACGATCTCCAGCGCGCGGCAGCCCTGCCCGTCATCGTGCGGCAACTGCCGGATCTCGCTGTCGGGGATCATCGCGTAGGATGCCGGCAACGGCGGCGCGCTGCCCTGCAGGCGCGCCGGATCGAAGGCCGAGAACAGCGACCCGGCTTCGCTGTCCCTGCCGTCCGCCGGCCCGAGATCAGGCTGGCCGAACTCGCGCAGTCCGGCCGCACGGCCCTTGCGCTCGTCCGGCAGCTCGGATAGCGGCGTCAGGCCGAACAGCGCATCGATGAATTTGATCACCGAGCTGTGCTCGGCATATTCGTGACTGACGACATGGGCCCTGGCGAACGGCGAGATCACGATCGCCGGGATGCGCGGCCCCGCCGCCAGCGGATTGCCGTAGCGGTCGCGCTCGCGGATGTGCGGCGAGCGATGATCGTAGAGTCCGTCGGTCTCGTCGTAGGCGATGATGATCGCGCTCTCGGCCCAGTACGGGCTCGCGGCGATCGCATCGACCTCGTCGGCGAGCAGGGATTCCGCGATCTGCGTGTCGGAATAGCCAGGATGGTCGTCGCTGCCGGCGAACGCCGCGCGCACCGCGGGACTCGGATCGACCGGCACCAGCCCGTCATTGTTACCGTAGCCGCCGCGGACGTAGAACACCCCGCCCTTGGCCGGCAGGCGATGCGCGGCGACGTCGGCATAGAAATCCGCGAGCCCGTGCAGGTTGCTCGCCAGCCGGGTGTTGTCGCCGATATAGCCGAAATATTGCGGCCCGTTATGGTGGGTGATGTAGGTCGCGTGGCTGGCGGCGCCGTCCGGATCGGTCGGCTCGTGATCGTAGCCCTCCTGGTACCAGCCCCAGCCGGTCGGCCTGACCCGCGCGCTGGCGATGGTGCGGATGTCGTCCTGCACGTCGAGCAGGTCGAATTCCGGATTCTGGTCCGCCTTGATGGTCTGCGCGATGTCGCGTCCCATGAAGGACAGCGGCAGCGTGGCGTAGGTGTGGTTCGGTCCGGGCGCCGCCGCGGACGCGCCGTGGGTGCCGAACGGCGGCTTGAGCGAAGCGCCGTCCCGCAGGCTGCCGGCATAGGGCGGCGGATCGTCCAGCATCGGCAGACCGGCGAGAAAGGGGTGCAGCGCCCACTGCGTCTCGCCGGCCTGGCCGGCGATCATCGCCACCGCGTTCGGCGAGGACGGGCCGATGATGGTCTGGTAGAAATTGTCGAACAGCACGAAGCGATCCGCGAACCGCCACAGGAACGGCGTGGTGTCGCAATCCAGGTGCGCCATCACCAGCTCGGCGCGCTGCTTCTGCTTCTCGCTCGGCGGCTTGGCCGCCGGCAGTCCGGTCGCCAGGGAGACGATCCGCCCGTCCTGCGTGGTGAGGCCCTCCTCGTCGAGCGCGTATCGGTCGTTGCGTGCCAGCATGGTGCCGGAGTCGAGGTCGAGACTGTTGTTGATGCCGTCATGGGTGTGATCGGTGCTGTCGGTGTCGGCCGGATAGAGCGGCACCGGCGCCCCGGACGGATCCAGCAGGGTCGGGGTGATCAGGAACGGCGAGATGCTGGTGACGCTGCCGTCGGTGTCGACCATGCGCTGACGGAACCCGGGCGTGCGTGCGGCCGGTTGGCTATACAGCCCGTCAGCGCCGGGAAAAGTGCCGAAATGGCTGTCGAACGAGCGATTTTCCTGGAACAGCACAAACACGTATTTCACGCGTCGGCGCAGCAGTCGCAGCATCTCGGCATCGCCCGGTGTCGGGCTCGCAGCAGGATCGCGGGTCAGCGAACCGACCAGGGCGCTCGACGGAGGCTGCAGCGTCACCAGCGCCGGCGCGGCGGAATGGCACGATCCGGGCGGCATGAGCCAGAGGCAGGTGGCGCAACCAAGCGCGTATCGCAACGTCCGTCGCAGCATCGATCCTCGTCCCTTGCGGTTCGAGAACGATTTAAGCCGGTGCGGGCGGCCCGACTACCGTGATCCGCGACTTAAGGACGGCTTTCAGCTCGCCGAGGCGAGCTGTGCTTCGTCGATGACCCGCTCGTGGCTGTCGTGCAGGCTCTTCACCCGGTACTGGTAGCCCTGATTGGTGGCGGGCATGGTGCGGACCACGGTGTAGACGCCGCGGGTGACGTTGTTGTCGTACTTCCCGGGGACGAACGACACGCGATCGCCAATTCCGAACTTCGCTGATGTCATTCTGGAATCCTTTTCGACGGCCCCACCGAGGCGGGGCCGTCAGGTCGGCGACTTAGCTGGCCTGGAGGTTGCCGGCGGACACCTTGCCCTGCTGGCCGCGCTCGAGCTCGTAGCTGACCTTCTGGCCCTCGTTGAGACCGTTCAGGCCGGCGCGCTCGACGGCGGAGATGTGCACGAACACATCCTTGGAGCCATCATCGGGCTGGATGAAACCGTAGCCCTTCTGGCCGTTGAACCACTTCACAGTTCCTGTCGACATAGCAAATCTCCTAGATAGGCCTGCAATCCACCAGATCGTGGACCGCTTCACTTTTCGTTTGGGAGACTTTGAAGTCGACGTGCATGACTACGTAGGATCGTATCTTCCCGGCCGAAAAGACAGCCGATGCAGCTAACATAGGCGCAATTGGCGGGAATACAACCATCGACTTCCAGCCGCGGCCCGGCGATCGTCCGACGGCACACGCCACCCCTCCTAAATCCAGGCCGGTCCCGATCGTGTTCAAGCATCTCCGCTACCGCCCGGCACTCAGCGCGGGCATCGTCGTGTTCCTGCTCGTCGGCCTGGCCGGGCTCGACGCCGCCCGCCCGGTCACCGCCGGGCTGGTCGGCTGGGATTGCGGGGTGGTGGCCTACGGGCTGGTCCTGTCCGCGGTGATCTGGCGCAGCACCATCGACCGCCTGCGCAGCGTCGCCGCCGCGCTCGATGACGGGCGCTGGGCGATCCTGCTCGTCACCCTGGCCGCCTCGATCGCCTCGCTCGGCGCGATCGTCGCCGAACTGGCCCAGGTGCACGGCAAGCCGCATTCCGGGTGGGTCGAGGCGCTGTCCGGCGTCACCGTGCTGCTGTCCTGGTTCTTCATCCACACCCTGTTCGCCACCCATTACGCGCACGAGTTCTGGCGCGACGGCGGCCTCAGCTTTCCCGGCAACGACCGTCCGGGCTACGGCGAGTTCCTGTATTTCTCCTTCTGCATGGCGGTCGCCTCGCAGGTGAGCGACGTGACCACCCAGTCCGCCGGCATGCGCCGGCTGGTGCTGGTGCATTCCCTGGTGGCCTACCTGTTCAACACCGCGGTCATCGCGCTGGGCGTGAACATCGCCGCGTCCCTGGCCAGTTGAGGCCTCAGGGGCGCGCCCACCATCACGGCGGCACGGTCTGCCCGTCCCAGGCCAGCACGCTGCCGCTCTGCTCCGGCGTCAGACGGTCGATCACCGACAGCAGCCGCGCCGCGGCGAAGTCCGGCGTGAACAGCCGGTCCGGTGCGACGCCGCGCTGGAACGGCTGGCTCAGCCCGGTCGCCACCGTGCCGGGATGCAGCCCGACGCAGAGCAGCTCCGGCGTGCGGCGCTGCGTCTCGATCGCCAGGTTGCGCAGGATCATCGCCAGCGCCGCCTTCGACGCCCGATAGGAATGCCAGCCGCCGGAGCGGTTGTCGCCGATGCTGCCGACCCGCGCGCCGAGCGCCGCGAACACGCTCCGCCCGGCCGGCGCCAGACGCGGCAGCGCATGTTTCGCCACCAGCGCCGGGCCGACCACGTTGATCCGGTAGCTGCGCAGCATCGCCTCCGGATCGAGCGCGCGGTAGCTCTTTTCCGGCTGCAGGCCCTGGCCGTGCAGCAGCCCGGTGGCGACCACCACCAGACGCAGCGCGGGCGGCATCGCCGCGAACGCCGCCTCTATGCTGTCCTCATGCTCCAGGTCGATCGCCCCGAGGCGCAGCCGCGAGTCGCGCGTGGTCCGGCCCGCCGGCTGCCGGGACAGCGCGGTCACCGAGCCGATCGCCGGGTCATCGAGCAGCGCCGCCACCAGGGCGGCGCCGATACCGCCCGACGCGCCGACCACGGCAACGTCGCAGCCTAGCGCCAGGCTATGCATCGTTTTTATCCCGCGCCCGAGCGCACCACACCGCCACCTCCGCCGACATAGGGCCCGGTCACCGCACCGGTCCGCTGCCGACCGGACTCACCGGTGCAGCCGGCGGCACCGACCGCCAGCAGCGACGCCAGCAGCAGCACGGCGGCGCGCCCAACACCATGCCGTGGCAATCCTCTCGATAGAACAACGACATCCCAAGACTGGCGCATCCGATCCTCTCCCCCGCTGGTTACTGTGCCGCGGATGCACCGCCCCGTCGATCATCGAACGTCCAGCCGATGCAGCCGCAATGAAACCGGCTCGACATCCTGTTGGGTCAGCTATGCTCGCGCCCGCACGGAGGGCGATATGGGCGATCGGGACGGTTTCCATCCGGGACGGCACGGTCCAGATTCAGGCGACCTTCCGCGGCACCATCCGCCCCGTCGACGGGCCGTCGCCGGCGCCATATCGATATGCTATCCGCCATAGTCCTGTTTGCTGCGTTGCTGACAAACGTGAATGCTGAACCGTCGTTGCTGACATCCAACGACCTTCATGCCAACAGCGATGCGATCCAAGACGCCGCGCAGCGTGCCGTCCGGCTCAACTGTGCCAACGCGGCCTGCATGTCGGTTGTCAAGTTTAATGAGGTGTTCGACATCATCCTGGATGGCGAAGCGACCCATATGGGAGAAGCGCGCCTGTTCAGCCTCGGTCAGCCATACGTCAAGGAGCGGCGCTTGCATCTGGTGCTGCTCGACCATCCGAACCGTTTCGGACCAATGCGTGCGCTGATCACGAGCCTTGCATCGCGTCACGGGGTTCGGACCAGAACGACGATCCCTTCGTCGGCTTGCACGTGATCGATCTGGCGCTACGGATGGATGGATACGGACCGCCGCATTGCCTGCCTGCGGTCCTGTCAGCCATGCCGCACACCCAGACTGCAGAGAGCGCCATCCACAACGCCCGTCTCAGATGCGAAAGTGAACCGGTTGCACGCAACCCGTGCGCTCGCATCGTGAGACCGGTCACGCCGACAATCACGAAGATGCCCTGACAACCAGAGACCTTCGTCGAGGCTGGCCTGCCTCGGATGCCGGAATTGGCCGTCCAGAGCGACCGCCGCAGCGTTGATGAGCAGGGTCCCCCGCTCAGGGAAAACCGGACGGCGCTTCGATCGACATCGAAGCCGTTCACCCGATGCACGAGGGCCCAAGCATGGTCGCCTGGATTTTCGGTGCGATGTGCAGCTTCGGTGGCGTCCCGTACGGGATTCGAACCCGTGTTACCGCCGTGAAAGGGCGGTGTCCTAGGCCCCTAGACGAACAGGACAGGCCGTTGCCGGCGCGTGACGCACCCGACGCGGCAGTGGGTAGCGGAGCGGGCGCGCAGGGTCAAGCAACCCGCTGGGGCACCCCCTGAAGGTCAGGCCAGCGCCGCGTCCTGGATGAAGAAGCCGGCGGTCACGGCACCGTTCCAGGATTCCGCCCGCAGCCAGCCGGCCAGGTGCAGCGGCGGTGCGCCGCGCTGCTCCAGCAGGGCGGCGAGCGGGCTCTCGTCGGCGCGGAACAGCAGCGCCTTCAGCCGCGCACCGCCGCCCTCGCCTTCCAGCAGCAGGCGCAGCGTGTTGCCGGTGGCGCCGATCCGGTCCGCCCGCACCACGCGGGCCCTGGTCAGGGCGAACAGCGGCTCGGGATTGCCCATGCCGAACGGCGCCAGCCGATCGACCTGGGCGGCCAGCTCGGCGGTGGCGGCCTGCACCGTCAGCACCGCCTCGATCGACAGGTCGCGCGCCGGCGGCAGAGCGGCCGCGCCGGCGAGGCGCAAATCCAGGAACCGATGGAACGGTTCGAGCCCGGCCGACGGCAGCGTGAATCCGGCCGCCATCGCATGGCCGCCGCCGGCGGTCAGCAGACCGGCCTGGCGCGCCGCGATCACCACCGCACCGAGATCGTGCCCCTCCACCGAACGGCCGGACCCCTTGACGGTGCCGTCCTCCAGCACGGCGCCGACCAGCACCGGGCGGTTGAACCGCTCCTTCAGCCGGCCCGCGACGATCCCGACCACCCCGGGATGCCAGTCGGTCCCGGCCAGCAGCAGCGCCGCATGCCCGGCCTCGAGCTGCGCCTGGCCCAGCTCCATGGCGCGATCCAGGATCACCGTCTCGACGCTGCGACGCTGCCGGTTCACCGCATCCAGCCGCTCCGCCAGCGCCCGGGCCTCGACCGGGTCGTCGCACAGCAGCAGCCGCAGGCCCAGATCCGCCTCGCTGATCCGGCCGCCGGCATTGATCCGCGGCCCGAGCGCGAAGCCGCAGGTGAACGCGCTCGGCGCCTCCCTGACCGCAGCCACCTCGAGCAGCGCCACGATTCCCGGCCGGGCGCGCCGCCCCATCACCTTCAGACCCTGCGTCACCAGCGCCCGGTTCAGCCCGGTCAGCGGCATCACGTCGCAGATCGTCGCCAGCGCCACCAGATCGAGCCAGGAGAGCAGGTCCGGCGCCGGCCGGGTCGCGAACCATCCCGCGCGACGCAGCGTCCTCAGCAACGCCACCCCGGCCAGGAACGCCACCGCGGTGGCGCACAGCCCATGCAACCCGGACCGGCAATCGAGCCGGTTCGGATTGACCGTCGCCAGGATCGGCGGCACGCCGCCATCCGACTTGTGATGGTCGAGCACCATCAGCTCGGCGCGCCCGGCGAGCGCCGACAGCGGCTCCGGCGCCGCGGTTCCGCAATCGACGCAGACGATCAGCCCGGCGCCGCGATCCGCCAGCCCATGCAGCGCCGGCGCGTTCGGCCCGTAGCCCTCGCGGACCCGGTCCGGGATATGGGTGTGGACGGTGCAGCCGAGAGACCGCAGCAGCCCGGCCAGCAGCGCCGTCGCGCAGGCGCCGTCGACGTCGTAATCGCCGAACACCCCGACCGTCTCGCCGCGCCGTACCGCGTCGGCCAGGCGCCGTGCCGCGACCTCCATGTCGGTCAGGCAGGACGGATCGGGCAGCAGCGCGCGCAGCGTCGGATCGAGGAAGTCCGCGGCGCCGTCGACATCGATGCCGCGTCCGGCCAGCAGCCGACCGACCAGCTCGGGCAGCGCCAGGCGCTGCGCCATCGCCAGGCCGGTGCGCTCGCACGCCGCGCGATCGCGCGCGTCGCCGGGCGGCCGGTGCCAGACCCAGCGCCGCGCCGACAGGCTGCGCTCGACCCCCAGCACCGCCTCGACCGGCGACGCGTCGTCGATCCCCGCGCCGGTCCCGTCAGGCATCGTCCAGGATCAGACCGCGCTCCAGGTCTTGGTCGCGAAATTGTGCCGGCCCTCGATGAACCGCACCGTGCCGGACTTGCTGCGCATGACGATCGAGTGCGTCACAGCATGATCGCCCGACCGCGTCACGCCGCGCAGCAGCGCGCCGGTGGTGACGCCGGTGGCGGAAAACAGCACGTCGCCGCTGGCCAGGTCGGTCAGCGACAGGCGCCGGCGCGGATCGCCCTGCGCCATCTCCCGGGCCCGGCGCACCTGGTCCTCATCCTCGAACAGCAGCCGCGCCTGCATGTGCCCGCCGATGCAGCGCAGCGCCGCCGCGGCCAGCACGCCCTCCGGCGCGCCGCCCGATCCGACGAAGATGTCGACGCCGCTGCCTTCCATGCAGGCGGCGATGATGCCGGCGACGTCGCCATCCGAGATCAGCATCACCCTGGCGCCGGCCTCCCTGGTATGGGCGATCAGCGTCTCGTGGCGCTCGCGGTCGAGCGTGCACAAGGTCAGGTCGCTGATATCGACCTGGCGGGCGCGGGCCAGGTTGCGCAGATTCTCGCCGACCGCGGCATCGATGTCGACCACATCCTCCGGCAGGCCGGACCCGACCGCGATCTTGTCCATGTAGATGTCGGGCGCGTGCAGGAAATTGCCCTTCTCCGCCAGCGCCACCACGGTCAGCGCGTTCGGCGCGTTCTTCGCCGTCAGAACGGTGCCTTCGAGCGGATCGACGGCGATATCCATCGCCGGGCCGCCGGCGCCGACCTTCTCGCCGATATACAGCATCGGCGCCTCGTCCATCTCGCCTTCGCCGATCACCACCGTGCCGTCGATCGCCACCGTGTCGAACGCCAGACGCATCGCCTCGACCGCGGCGCCGTCGGCCTCGTTCTTCTGGCCGCGCCCGGTCCATCGCGACGCCGCGATCGCCGCCGCCTCGGTGACGCGCACCAGCTCCAGGGCCAGGTTGCGATCGGTCTGATAGCTTCGGTCGGACGAGGAGGTCATCGGAAACCCTTGATGTCTGAACTCAGGAATATTGGACCTCGGCGGTCAGCCCGGCTCGATCCGGATCATCGTCGGCGCATCCAGCACCACATCGAGCGATGCGATCCGCGACAGCGCGTCCTGCATCGCCGATTCCGCGGTCTCGTGCGTCACCAGCACGATCGGCACCGACCCGTCGGCAGCGTTGCCGCCATGCTGCAGCATGCTCTTCAGCGACACGCCGCAATCGCGCAGCACGCCGGCGATCTCCGCGATCACGCCCGGCCGGTCGATCACCGACAGGCGCAGATAGTAGTCGCCGCGGCACGCCGACATCGGCACCGAGGTGAGCGACGACAGCGCGCCGGAGCTGGCACCCCAGGCCGGCACCAGGCTACCGCGGGCGATGTCGATCAGGTCCGCGGCCACCGCGGTCGCGGTCGGGCCGGCGCCGGCGCCGCGCCCCTCCAGCATCAGCCGGCCGACGAACTCGCCCTCCGCCACCACAGCGTTGAACACGCCCTCGACCTGGGCGATCGGCGAATGCTGCGGTACCAGGCAGGGATGCACCCGCGTCTCGACGCCGCGTTCGCTGCGCCGGGCGATGCCGAGCAGCTTGATCCGGTAGCCGAGCTCGGTGGCGAACCCGATATCGAGCGCGCCGATGCGCCTGATGCCCTCGACATGCACCGAGGAGAAATCCACCGGCCGGCCGAACGCCAGCGCCGCCAGGATCGCCAGCTTGTGCGCGGCGTCGATGCCGTCGACATCGGTCGACGGATCGGCCTCCGCATAGCCCAGCGCCTGCGCCTCCTCCAGCACGGTGGCGAAATCGCGCCCGGACTCGCGCATCGCCGTCAGGATGTAGTTGCAGGTGCCGTTCAGGATGCCGCCGATCCGCACCAGCCGGTCGGCGGCCAGGCCCTCGCGCAGCGCCTTGATCACCGGGATGCCGCCGGCGACCGCGGCCTCGAACGCCAGCGCCACCCCGGCCCGCTCCGCCATCGCCGCCAGCGTGCCGCCATGCAGCGCGATCAGCGCCTTGTTGGCGGTCACCACCGGACGGCCGCGCTGCAGCGATTCCGTTACCAGGCGGCGCGCCGGACCCTCGGCGCCGCCGATCAGCTCCACCACCACGTCGATCTCGCGCTCGGCGGCCAGCGACAGCGGATCGTCGTACCAGCGCAGCCCGTCCAGATCGACGCCGCGGTCGCGCGACCGGTCGCGCGCCGAGACCGCGGTGACGACGATCGGCCGGCCGGCGCGCGCCTCGATCAGCGCCGCGTTCTTGCGCAGCAGACGCACGCAGCCGGCGCCGACGGTGCCGAGACCGGCGATGCCGACCCGAAGCGATGCAGGTGTCATCATGCCTTTTCCAGATGCACGGCATCGGCGGCGTCGTGCGCCGCGGCCGGCGGGCCGGCATTGTTGCCGGCCAGGAAGCTGCGGATGTTGCGCGTCGCCTGGCGCAGGCGCTGGGTGTTCTCGACCAGCCCGATGCGCACGAAGCCCTCGCCATATTCGCCGAAGCCGAGACCCGGCGCCACCGCCACGCCGGCCTTGGACAGCAGCAGCTTGGAGAAGGCGACGCTGCCCAGATGCGCGAACCGCTCCGGAATCGGCGCCCAGGCGAACATCGAGCCTTCCGGCGACGGCACCTCCCATCCCGCCGCCGACAGGCCGCGGATCAGCACGTCGCGCCGCTCGCGATACAGCGTGCGCATCTGCTCGACACAGTCCTGCGGCCCGTTCAGCGCCGCGACCGAGGCGACCTGGATCGGCGTGAAGGCGCCATAGTCGAGATAGGACTTGATCCGGGTCAGGGCGTTGATCAGGCGCGGATTGCCGGCGGCGAACCCCATCCGCCACCCGGCCATCGAGTAGGTCTTGGACAGCGACGTGAACTCGACCGCGACCTCCTTGGCGCCCTCCACCTGCAGGATCGACGGCGGCGGGTTGTTGCCGAAATAGATCTCCGCGTAGGCCAGATCGGACAGGATCCAGATCTCCTCGCGACGCGCGAACGCCACCAGCTCCTTGTAGAAATCCAGGTCGGCGAGGAACGCGGTCGGGTTGGACGGGAAATTGACGATCAGCGCGGTGGGCTTGGGCACCGAATGACGCACCGCGCGGTCGAGCGCGCGCAGCATGTCCTCGCCGGGACGCGCCGGGATCGAACGCACCGAGGCGCCGGCGATGATGAAGCCGAACTGGTGGATCGGATAGGACGGGTTCGGCACCAGGATGGTGTCGCCAGGGCTGGTGATCGCCGCGGACAGGTTGGCGAGGCCTTCCTTGGAGCCGAGCGTGGCGACCACCTCCGTCTCCGGGTCGAGCTTCACGTCGAAGCGTCGCCCATAATAGCCGGCCAGCGCCCGGCGCAGCCCGGGGATGCCCTTGCTGACCGAATAGCCGTGCGCGCGAGGGTCGGCGACGGTCTCGACCAGCTTCTGCACGATATGCGGCGGGGTCGGGCTGTCGGGATTGCCCATGCCGAGATCGATGATGTCCTCGCCGCGGGCACGGGCCGCCGCCTTCGCCTTGTTGACCTCCGCGAACACGTAGGGCGGCAGTCGGCGGATGCGGTGGAATTCGTCGGTCATGGCTCTTTGCGATACTGTGTGCGGGACCGCCTCAGTCTATCAGACCCGCCGTCGCGCCGCGACCGAATGCGTCGGCGCGCAGCCGGATCGCGCCGGCCGGCACGCCATGCAGCCGCAGCGCGTCGGCGACGCTGCGCGCCCGCAGCGAGGCCAGGGTCAGCGCCTGCGCCTGGTCGGCCGGAGCGTCCGACCCGGAATCGCCGAAACCGTGCACATAGATGATGCCGGTGGCGCCGCGCCTGACCGCGAGTCCGCTGAGCGTGCCGTCCTGGCCGGGCGACAGCGCGTCCGATCCGGGCGGGAACTGCAGCGACTCGCCCTTGACCGGGGCCAGCACGTAGTCCGGATGCGACGGCGCCGCATAGGAGGGCGGCGGCGGCATGGCGAGTCCGGGCAGCCCCGGCGGCGCCGGCGGCGCGTTGGGGATCGACGGGATCGGTCCGGATGCGGTGACCAGGCCGGCCTGGTCCGGCACGATCGCCGGCATGGCCAGTTCCGGACCGGTATCGACCGGCGGCGTTCCGTCCTGCGTCTTCTGCGCCGTCCGGTCGGCGGCCTGAACCGACGGCGGTGGCGGCGGCGGCGCCTCGGCGGCGTCGAGCGTGGCGGAGGATTGCGCCGGGTTGGGCGCGGCCATGGGCGCTGGCGTTGGCGCGGGCGCGGCACCGGTCGACACCTTCCCGGCCGGCTGGACCACCGGCGGCGGCAGCGGCTCGGTCGCGTTCAGCCTGGCGGACAGATTGCGCTGCTCGATCAGATGCTCGGTCATCGCGGCACGCAATTGCGGCGACAGCAGGACCGGCGCCGTGGCCGGCGTGGTGCCGACCTTGGGATAGGGATCGTCGACGCCGGGCGGCGGCGGCCGCTGCTGCGCGATCGCGCCGCCCTCGAGCTGGTGCCACCAATTCACCGGCGTATCGACCGGATCGCGATGACCGCATCCCGACAGCAGGCCGAGCACCAGCGTGGCACCGGCCAGCCGGCAGGCCGTCCGGCCGCCCTGGGCGCCGTCAGGCCGCCGCTTTGGCGCCTTCTCGCTTTCCGTCATGGACACGCCAACGCCCTCCCGCCCGGGATCGGCACAGAATGGCCGCCAGGCGACACTGTTACCCGCGCGCACCGCCGGGGAAAAGCCGCCTCGGTCAGTCGGCGTCGATCGGCAGCGCCAGACGGCCGAACAGTTGGACGCGCCTGAGATGCAGATAGTCCGGCTCGCCCAGGCGCCGGATGCGGACGAAGCGGGCCAGGAACGGATCCTGGAAATCGGCCGACCATGGCGCGTCGGCGTCGCTGGACACCGGCAGGTCGTCGGCCTTGGTCAGCCGTTCGCGCCAGAGCGCGCCGTCACGCGAGCTCTCGATCACGAAGGTCCGGAACCGCTCGGGAATCCTGCCCCGGTTGACGATGCGCACCTGGTCGATCACGCATTCGTCGAGCAGGTCGACCATCCACCAGGCATCCGGTTCGGAAGCGGTATGGAAGGCGCATTCCTCGTGCATCGCCACGCCGTTCGCGCCCGCGGCGTCGCGCTCGGGGTCGAGATCCCGCGACCATTCGCTGACCGAACTCAACCTGGACGGCTTGCCGTAGGCGAGGTCGCGGCGATGCGGGAAAACCAGCCCGCGCGCCCGCATCGCCGCGTGCAGCAGTGGCACCCCGCGATGGTCGCCGTTGCGGATCAGAGCGTCCCAGAGCAGGCCGGCGACCGGCGCCAGCGCCTCGAAGGACAGCGCGGTGCAGGCGGGAGACCCCGGCCGGAAGAACTCCGAGACCGGCGTTTCCGCCAGGAAGCGCCGGACGAGGTCCTCGCCGCCGGCAACGGGATGCACCAGAGAGCCCGGGCGCAGCACGTCCGGATCGCGCGGCGACTTGAACGGCCGGTATTCCAGCAGGCGGGTATCGGCGAAGTCGCGGATCTCGGAGACCGCCATCCCCGCCGCGCGCATCGCCGTGGGAATGAAGGATTCGACGATCGGCCAGAGCGCGGTGTCACCGGCTTCGAGGCGGGCCGCCAGACGCCGCCGTTCGCGCAGCATCAGGTCGATCGCACGACCGGAAAACATGGCGAGGAAGAGACAGGCCTGCCAAGGATCCTGCTGGGCCAGCGCCTGGCCGTACCAGTACCAGCCAGGATCGGCCGGCTGCACCCAATGCATCGTCGCGTCGATCGCCTGCGCCGCGGCATGTCGCACCAGCGGCTCCAGCGATGTGTTCACCGCGACGTCGGACTCCGTGACGATGTAGAAATCATAGTCTGGCAGCGCGTCGCGCAGGAAGATGTAGGCATAGTCCCCGTTGTACCAGAGCGACTGTCCCACCGGCCACTCGGGCAGACCGAACCGGCCGAAATCCTCGTCATGCGGGACCTTCTCGAACGTGCCGCAGGACACCGGCCCGTGCGCCTCGTTCATCAGGATGACGTGACGGGCGCCCGGGCAGTTCGCGAAGAACCGCGCAGCCAGTCCGGCGATGTCGTCGTTCCACTTGTAGGCGCGCATGGCGGCCACATAACGGGGCAGCGTCATCAGGCGCCCGGCTTGCGGCCTATCGTCAGGATATGCAGCCCGCAATCGGTCATCGACCGGTCGTCGGACAGCACACGTTCGCCTGCCATCGTCTGCTCCTCGTCAGCCTGCATCGCCGCCGTCAGGCCTGCCCTGCCGAGCGCGGTGGCGCCCACAGCCAGCCCGTGGCTCCGGACTTCCACCAGCCCGGCCGCGGTGAAATCCGATTCGAGGCTATCACGATCGTAAAGACGGAGCGATGCCGAATGACCGGCCTGCTCGAACAGCCCGCGACGGGTCGAGAGGCTTCGCATCGCCTCCTCGACCCGGCCGGTGCGGATCAGCTCGACGACCAGCGCCACCAGGGAATCCACGTAGAGGCAGACATGACCGCCCGGCCGCACCCAGGTCGCGAACCTGGCCAGCATCGCGGTGGGATCGCTCGAATACTGCACCGACCCCATCCCCAGCACGAGATCGGCGCTGTCGGGTGCGATCTCCGCCTGCTCCATGGCGTCCTCGATCAGCCTGAAGCCCGCTCCCAGCGTCCGCTCACGCAACGCCGCGATCATGCCGGGAGCCCGTTCGATGCCGATCACCGCGTGGCCGCGTTCCAGGAAATGCGGCACCCAGCGTCCGGTGCCGCAGCCGACATCGACGATCGTCGCGCGCTCCGGCAGGTCGAGTGCTGCGACATGCTCGAACGCCAGCCGGTCATAGACCCGGCGATGCGTCGGTTCGGCATAGGTGCGGTCGTAGCCTCCGGCGATCGCGCTGTAGAGCATGCTCTTGGCAGCATTGGACCTCATGCAGCACTCCAGAGATCGCGCCGGCCCCGCGCCCGCCCGCTCGCCCGGTCGGCACCCCGCGCCTCCGGTGCGGTCGCGCCGCCCGACATGATGCGCGAGATCCGGTAATTCGCCTCGACTTCCGTCATCCGGTCGGCGATCAGCGCGCCGACGTCGTTCTGCCACACCCAGAGACCGTTCACCTGGCCCTTGAAGGACGGCTCGCCGCCCAGCCGCCCGCCCGGACGGTAGCCGGCCGCCAGTCCGATGCCGAACAGACCCGGGATCTCGTCGCCCCAGGAATCCAGCACGCCGCATCCCTCCCCGACCAGCGCGCCGTCCGGCCGCTCCGCGTTCAGCGACAGCGCCTGGCCGCTCACGTCCAGCACCGGCAGCGCCCGTGGACGATAACCGAGGGCGGCGACGATCAGGGTGGCGCCGTCCAGCACCGCCCGGTCCGACGCCTCGTCGCCCAGGCGCTGCAGGCGCACCCGCGGATCGGCCGGCCGGTCGCCCAGACCGAGCAGCCCCATCAGCAGGGTGCGCGAATCGAAGCGCAATCCGCCGAACCGGTGCACGAACCCGCTGACCGGGCAGATATCCTCGTCCGTGAAATCGTCGTAGCCGTCGGCACCGGCCTGCTCGACCGACGCGTAGAACACCGACATCGGCCGGCGATGCAGCACGGTGACCGGCGTCCGGCCGTTCTGTTCCGAGACGATCTCCATCAGCACGCGCGCGCAGGACATGGCGCTGGTCGATCCGCCGACCACCACGATCCGTGGATCGGCATGCGCCGACAGGCGGCGGGCGATCGCCGCGCGGCCCTGCGCCGACAGCACCTGGTCCGACTGCACCAGACGGTCGGCGTAGGTCGAGAGCAGCGGGACGCCGGCGACGATCTTGTCGTCGAGCAGCGGTACCGGCTGCCAGCCGCCGGTCGCCAGCAGCACCGAGCGCGACGCCAGCACGGTCTCCGCGCCGGAGCCGAGGCAGCGCAGGCGCGTCTCCCAGCCGCCATCCGCGGTCTGCCTGGTCGAGATCGCGGCATGGCGCGTCATCACCCGGCAGCCAGGCTGCGCGCCGATGATCGCGGTCAGCACCTCGCCGACCAGCTCCATCAGGTTGGCGACCAGATAGAGCGGCACCGCGCCGCGGCCGTAGAGACTCATCGCCCGGGCGGTCGGATGGTCGATCAGCGCCGCCAGGCGCGGCTCCGGATTGCCGACCAGGCAGGACAGGAAGGTCTCCGCGGAGCTGTCCGAATTGATCACGTAGCGGCCGATATTGCCAAAACCGATCCCGGCCTGCTGGTCCACCACCACCAGGCCAGCCGCCAGAAGCGCCTGCAGCCGGCCGCTGCGCGACGCCGCGAGCAGCGGCGCCAGGCCGGCCGGCCCGCCGCCGACGATGACGTGCCCGACCGGCTGTCCGCTCGGGAGTCCGGGCGACGGATGGCTGGATTCCGAGGCGCGCGACGCGTGCGGCTTCATGCCGCCTTGCCCGCTTTGGCCCGGCCGGACGTCCGCGCGGCACCGGCCGGCAGCTCCTGCAGGACGGTCGGACGATGCATGAACGGACGGCAGATATCGCGGAGCGCATCGCACACGAACGCCACCGTCTCGACGCTCATCTCGGTCCAGAGCGGCAGGCAGAGCATGTTGGCGGCGACCCGTTCGGTGACCGAGAGATCGCCGGCCAGCCCGTTCATCTGGAAGAACGGCTGGGCGGCGACATGCGGCGAGAAGTAGGTGCCGGCGCCGATGCCGCGCTCGGCCAACTGCGCGACGATCATGTCGCGCATGCCGCGCAGTTCGACCGGCAGCAGCATCGGCATGAACTGGTGCGCGCAGCGCGTGCCGGTGAGCTCCTGGAAGATCCAGCCGGGCAGCCCGTCGCGATAGGTCTCCGCCAGGGTCTCGCGATGCGTCACAACGCTCTCGAAGCGCCGCAACTGCGAGAGCGCCAGGAGCGCGCCGACCTCGCTCAGCTTGGAGTTCAGGCCGGGCATGGTCGCGGAGCGTTTGCCGCCGAAACCGAAATTGCCCATGACCCGCAGCATCTGGATCAGCTCCGGATCCGACGCGTGGATCACCCCGCCCTCGCCGGTGCTGAAGGTCTTGGTGGCATGCATCGAGAACACCACCGGAAGCGCGCTGTGGGCGGAGAACGGCCGACCGGCGCTGTCGAGGCTGCCCAGCGAGGCCGCGCCATCCACCACCACCGGGATCCCGGTCCGTTCGCTCAGGCGCTCGTAGCGGGCGAGATCGATGCAGTTGCCGAACGTGGCGTACGGCACGATCACCGCGATGTTCCTGCCGTAGCGCTCGATCAGCGCCTCCTCGGACGCGGCCGACGCCGCCCAGTCGGCTTCGTCGATGTCGCAGAACAGGGGCGTGAGGCCGATCCAGTCGGCCGCCTGCGCCGCCGCCGCGAAGGTGAAGGACGGCATCAGCGCGTAGCGCCGCTCGGTGCGGTCGAACGCCTTGCCGCTGCGCGCGGAGGCCCGCTCGATCACCGCCCGCATCGCCATCATCAGACCGATGGTGGCGTTGCAGACGGTGACGCAGGCGCCGCCGTCGCGGAACATCGACTCCTGCATGGCCTGCTCGAAGCGCGAATTGGTCGGGCCGTAGTTGGTGTAGATCCCGGACGCCTCGATCGCGCGCAGTTCCTCGCCAAGACCCAGCAGGCTTGGAGGCGCAGGGCGAAGGAACGGGACCATCTCGGAACTCCTGGATTGTTCGTCCAATTTTGACGATTTATTGACGCGCAATATGCGTGTGAAGATCAGAATGCTTGAGGACAGGGTGATTCAGTGCAGAGATGACCTTCGACGATGACACAGACCGGGAGAGATACAGTCGGGTTGGTCCCTCTTGACCGGAGCTGTGATTCTTGACCGACGCCTATTGCTTAAACGGGTTTCTTTCATCTCCTCTTTGATTAATCAACGACGATTTTTATTTACCGTTATTTTAACAGCAAGCTCTGGGACGCTCCGCAAAGCACCGGCAAGCGCTCCGGGCTTCCCACGCGCGCCGGACGCACCACATCAGGGTCGGAAAAGGCGGGCGGCTTGGCTTTGCGCCAGGCCGGTTGCAGGATGGCGGCACTGATCCAAGCCCCGCCCGGATCGAGGAGAGACCGATGAACGGCATGCAGCCGCACGACCGCATCCACATGGATGACGACGACAGGGAGGAGGGCGACGAGCCCGAGGTGCCGGAGCCGAACGGTCCGGAGCCGTCCGAGCCCGGCGACAACAAGACCCTGTCCTCGCCGATCAACGAGCTCGAGAAGCGGCTGTTCGACCAGCGCAAGGTGCTGATCTTCGGCGCCATCAACGACAAGGTGGCGCGCGACGTCACCGGGCGGCTGCTGGCGCTGGCCGGCGCCTCGGACAAGCCGATCGACGTCTACGTCAACTCGCCCGGCGGCCATGTCGAGAGCGGCGACACCATCCACGACATGATCCGCTTCGTCGACGCGGTGGCGCCGATCCGCATGATCGGCACCGGCTGGGTCGCCAGCGCCGGCGCGCTGATCTTCGCCGCCGGCGCCAAGGACCGCCGCTTCTGCCTGCCGGCGACCCGCTTCCTGCTGCATCAGCCGATGGGCGGCGTGCGTGGCCCGGCCACCGACATCGACATCGAGGCGCGCGAGATCATCAAGATGCGCGAGCGCCTGAACCGGCTGTTCGCGCGCGAGACCGGTCAGACCTACGAGAAGGTCGCCAAGGACACCGACCGCAATTACTGGATGAGCGCCGAGGAGGCGATCGCCTACGGTCTGGTGACCAAGGTGATCCACACGCTCGGCGACCTCGACGCTTGACCTGCCCGGGCCGGCGGGCGCGTCCCGCCGGCCCGCTACCGCGCTTCGAGCAGGATGTTGTCGATCAGCCTGGTGGCGCCGAACCGCACCGCCAGGGACAGCAGCGCGCCGCCCTCGACGGTGGCGCATTCGAGCAGCGTCTCGGCGTCCGCGACGCTGACATAATCGATCGCGGTCTCGCCGGCCTCGGTCAGCACGCCCTGCATCACCGCACGCAATCGCGCCGCGTCACGCTCGCCGGATTCGTAGCAGGCCCGGCCCGCGCTCAGCGCCCGATACAGCACCGGCGCCCGCGCCCGCTGCGACGGGTCGAGATAGGCGTTGCGGCTGGACAGCGCCAGCCCGTCCGGCTCGCGCACCGTCTCTCCGACCACCATCGCCACCGGCAGGTCGAGATCGCGGATCATCCGCCGTACCACCACGCATTGCTGCGCGTCCTTCTGCCCGAAATAGACCCGCTCCGGCCGCACCAGGTTGATCAGCTTGGCGACCACGGTGGCGACGCCGGCGAAGTGGCCCGGACGCACCGCCCCCTCCAGCGGCGCCGCGACCGGCCCGACCTCGATCCTGGTGGCGAAGCCGGGCGGATAGATCTCCGCCGCCTCCGGGACGAAGACCAGCGCCGCGCCGGCGCGCTCCAGCACCGCCAGGTCCCGCTCGAGGTCGCGCGGATAGCGCGACAGGTCCTCGCCGGGGCCGAACTGGGTCGGGTTGACGAAGATGCTGACCGCCGCCTGGCCGCATTCCGTCCTGGCCCGCGACACCAGGCTCAGATGCCCCTCGTGCAGGTACCCCATGGTCGGCACCAGGCCGACCCCGGCGAGCGGCGCGCGGGCCGCCCGCAGCGCCGCCTTGTCGCGGACGACGATCACGCCGCCGGATCTGGATCGAGCGCCGCCGCCAGCTCGGCCGGGTCCATGCGGGCGCTGTGCGCCGCGGTCGGAAAGTGCCCGGCACGGACATCGTCGGCATAGGCGACGATCGCCGACCGCATCGCCTCGCCGAGCTCCGCGTAGCGCCTGGCATGGCGCGGCGAGGTGGCACCGGCCAGACCGAACAGGTCGTGCCAGACCTGCACCTGGCCATCGCAGCCGGCGCCGGCGCCGATGCCGATGGTCGGGATCGACAGAAGGCGCGTCACCGCCTCCGCCAGCACCGCCGGCACCAGCTCCAGCACCACGGCGAACGCGCCCGCCTCCTGCAGCGCCAGCGCATCGGCGACCAGCTGCCGCGCCTCCGCCGCCGCCTTGGCCTGCACCCGCACGCCCAGCTGGTGCATCGCCTGCGGCGTGAAGCCCAGATGCCCCATCACCGGCACGCCGAGACCGGTCAGGTGTCTGACCGTGGCGGCCATGGCGACGCCGCCCTCGAGCTTGACCGCCTGCGCGCCGCCCTCCTGCATCAGCCGCCGTGCCGAAGCGACCGCATCCGCCGGCGTCGCGTAGGTCAGGAAAGGCAGATCCGCCACCACCAGCGCCTCCGGCGCGCCACGCACCACCCAGCTCGCATGGCGGACGATGTCGTCGAGCGTGACCGGCAGCGTGCTGTCGTGGCCCTGCACCACCATGCCCAGGCTGTCGCCGACCAGGATCAGC
>CAIMSN010000084.1 GCA_903844135.1 uncultured Rhodospirillales bacterium
AGTTAAGCGGCTCCGGAATCGACACCACCAGGATCACCGTCAGCAGCGCCGAGAGCAGCAGCGGCGCCAGCACCAGGCCGACATGCGTCAGGCGGCGCAGGAACACCAGCAGGATCAGCCCGATCGCCGCCAGCGCGCACAGAGCGGCGACGGTGAAGGCCCGCACGATGGTGTTGGCGCTCTCGACGATGGTGACGGCGGCGCCGCTGGCGTCCGGCCAGACCGTGCGCACCTGGCGCACGAATTCATGCAGGACCGCATTGTCGTTCAGTGCGCCCTTCGGATGCACCTCCATGTGCGCCTGGCCGTTCGGCAGCAGATATTGCTCGCGGATCTCGTCGGGGATGTCGGCCTCTGTGGCCGGCGCCTGCACCGACAGAACGGTGCGGAGCTGGTCGAGCTGCATCGGCAGGAAGCGCACCAGGGCGGCGTTGGCGGCCAGCAGCGCCGGGTCCGGCGCGGTGGACAAGGTCCGCAGCGCCGCCTCGATCCTCACCAGCGGGTCGGCCGGCGGCAGCGACGCCGTCACCGGCGCCAGCGCCGCCACGGTCTTGACCGCGGATGCGCGGATCGCCGCCGCGTCGGGCGGCGGGGCGGGCGCCGGCACGATCAGGGTCGGCAGCAGGATCTGCGCCGCATCCTGGATCATCGCCAGCTTGTCGGCCTGGCCGGTCGGCACGAAGCTGTCGAGATACAGCACGTCGTGCACCAGCGGCAGCGCGGCGAAGCGCGGCGCCAGAGCGCGCGCGGTCTTCATGTCCGGGGCGAGGATCTCGGCGCTGTACGGCGAGGTGATCGGGTCGGCCATCAGCAGATGCAGCGTGCGCATCGATTCCGCGTCCGGATTCTTGGTGTGCAGCGGATCGCCGTCGAAGCGCAGCAGCGGCACGCAGGCGGCGCCGATCAGCGCCAGCACGCAGAACGCGGCGATGATCGGCACGCGGCGGCGATGGATCAGCCCGTCCAGCGGCCGGGCCCAGACGAAGCCGACCTCGCCGGCATGCGGCGTCGGCCGGCACAGCATGAGCATCGCCGGCAGGATGGTCAGGGTGCAGGCGAACGCGATCAGCATGCCGAAACCGGCGATCAGCCCGAGCTGGGCGACGCCGACGAAGGCGGTGGGGGTGAAGGCGAGGAAGCCGGCCGAGGTGGCCAGGGCGGCGATCAGGATCTGCACCCCGGTCTCGCGCCCGGTCATCATCAGCGCGGTACGGTTGTCCGGACGGCTGCCATCCGGCAGCGTCTGGGCGCGGAACCGGACCGAGAACTGGATGCCGAAATCGACCGCGATGCCGACGAACAGCACCGCGAACGCCACCGAGATCAGGTTGAGCGTGCCGACCGCGAGCGCCGCGAAGCCGGTGGTGAACAATAGGCCCAGCACCAGCGTGACCAGGATCGGCAGGATCACCCGCCAGGTGCGCACCGCCAGAATCAGCCACAGCGTGACCAGCACCAGCGAGCCGATCAGGCCGGCGACCATGCCCTGGGCGACGGTGGCGAACTCCTCGTCGTCGAGCGCCACCTGGCCGGTCAGATAGACCTGGACGTGGCCCGACTTGACGAATTCGAGGTTGGCGATCGCCCGGCGCATCACCTCGGTGGCGGCGCCGCCGGGCTGGAACGAGCCGAAATCGAGCCGCGGCTGGGTGACGACGAACTGGTAGTGCCCGCCCATGTCGGACAGCTTGCCCGACAGCAGCCGCTGCCAGGAGAGTGGCGTCGGATGGCCTGCGGCGGCATCGGACAGGTTGGCGGCGAAACCGTCCAGCGAGGCGGCGAAATTCTTCAGGTTCGCCTGGCCGCGCGCCACGCCCTCACCGATCAGCCCGAGCGCGCCGAACAGGCCGCGCGACGACGGATCGGCGGCCAGCGAGCCCAGGAACGGCTGCGCGTCGATGGTCTTCTCCAGCAGGTCGCCGAGCGGCTTGGGATCGAGGAACAGCAGGCCGTTCTTCTGAAGGTACGGCACCTGGTCCGGGGTGCGGACCAGCTTGTAGTGCCTGGTGTCGGAGAGCAGCACCGCGGCGAGCTGCCGGGCGCTGACCTGCGCCTCCTCCGGGATGTCGCCCTTGACCACCGCGACGAGCTGGTCCTCGCCGTGCGGGAAGTCCTTCTGCAGCTCGTGCTGGCGCTTCTTCCAGTCGAGCTTGGCGGAGAACAGGCCGCCAGTGTCGGTGGTGACGTTGAGCCGGGTCCTGGTGGCGGTGACGGCGCCGAGCGCCAGCAGCAGCGACAGCAGACCGACCAGCCAGGCGCGGCGCGCGCAGAAACCGGCGACCGCGCCGAGGGCCTGGGACAGGCGGGCATTGGGACTCGAAGCCATCGATCAGACCACCGTCACCGAAGCGGCGGCGGCGCGCCTCAGGCGCAGCAGCTTGACCAGCACCACCACCGCCATGACCGTGGTGCCGACCGCAGCACCGAGCAGGATCGGCAGCAGCAGGCCGAACCAGGCGGCCGGACCCAGCAGATACAGCGCATCGTCGGGATGGAAGCCCCAGGCACCCTCGAAGGCACGCTCGCCCGGAACCTGCTCCTCGTAGCGCTCCGACATCCAGTTGCAGAGGAACAGGCAAGCGGCGGCCACCGCGCCCAGCACCACCGACCAGAGGCCGAGCGTGTGGCCGAACAGCGTCGCACCGGTCAGACCGAAACCGATGCCGAGGAAGAACAGGCAGTTGATGCCGTTATCGACCATGTAGTCGTAGCGGTGTCCGCCGGGGCTCATCATGTCGCCGACCCTGGCGAGCTCGCCGTCGGCGCGATCGAGGAACGCCGACAGCACCCAGAGCAGCCCGCCCCAGATCGCCCAGGCGCCGGGGGCGGCCAGATGCGGTCCGATGGCGAGGCAGGCACAGGCGCCGAGCCCGGTGGCCAGCCGCAGCGTGGTGAGATGGTTCGGCGTGACGCCGGTGCCGATCAGCGGCCGGACGCAGAAGCGCGCCATGCCATGGGTCCAGGTGTCGTTGCTCATGCGGCGCCTCCATCGTCCAGGGCGGATTCGAGTGAAGCCGCCCGCTCGTCCAGCCGCCGGTGTGCGGGCGGCGGCACGGGCGCCAGGGTCTCGAGCCGCGGCCAGTTTCGGCCGAGCCACTGCCAGGCGGCCAGCGCCGGCAGGCCGAAGGCGATCTCGCGCAGACGCTTGATCAGCGCCAGGGCGATCGCGGCGGCTGGCGGCACGCCGAACAGCCCGGCGACCACCACCATGCCGCCCTCCGACACGCCGAGCGCGCCGGGCACCACGAACCCGGCCGCCTTCACCGCCTGGCCGAGGCTCTCGATCACCAGCCCGGCGCCGAGACCGCGGTCATGGCCGAGATAATGCAGCGCCAGGCAGACCTCGACCGCGCCGAGCAGCCAGGACACCATCTGGTTGCAGGCCGCCCAGGCGACCTGGGCCGGCTGCTTGTAGAGCGAGAGCAGCGCCGCGTGCAGGCCCTGGATCTCGCCCATGCCCTGCCAGCCGAACTGGCCGGCCAGCTTCATCAGCCCGGCCTCGAGCAGCCGGGCCAGGCCGAGCCACTGGCCGCCGACGAAGCCGATGCCGACCAGCAGCGCCACGCCGAGGCCGCCCACCACCTCGTCGGTCACCTGGCTGCGGCCGAGCAGATGCAACAGCAGCAGCAGGCCGCCGATGGTGAAGACGATCTGCGTCAGCATCTCCATGGTCAGGTCGCAGACCGTGCCGGCGGTGGCCTGGACCAGCGCGACGCCGCGCCGGCGCAGCAGCGCCACCGCTGCGAACTCGCCGCCGACCTGGGCCACCGGCAGCAGGTTGTTCACCCCCTCCCGAACCCAGCGCAGGATGACGAAATCCGCCAGGGACGGGCGCGGCACGGTCCGGCCGGCGATCGCGCGCCAGCCGAGCGAGGAGAACAGCACCTGGACCAGATGGAAGGCCATCACGACCAGGATGCCCCAGCCGGCCTGGTGCAGCAG
>CAIMSN010000085.1 GCA_903844135.1 uncultured Rhodospirillales bacterium
GCGACCGTGCGGGGTCCTGGAACGGACCCCGTACTTGATGAAGTTTCTGGGGCAGGTCTAGTCTGCCCGGATTGACCCGTGGCGATGCGGACCCCTCCGCCCGCCTGGGTAGGAGTGGTCATGCCGAAGTCGAGCGACTCGAAAAACACCCTGTACTGCTCGTTCTGCGGCAAGTCGCAGCACGAGGTGCGCAAGCTGATCGCCGGACCGACCGTGTTCATCTGCGATGAATGCGTCGAACTCTGCATGGATATCATCCGCGAGGAGCACAAGACCCATCTGGTGAAGAGCCGGGACGGGGTGCCGACGCCGAAGGAGATCTGCAAGGTCCTGGACGATTACGTGATCGGCCAGTTCCACGCCAAGAAGGTGCTCTCGGTCGCGGTCCACAATCATTACAAGCGGTTGGCGCACGGGGCGAAGAACAACGACGTCGAGATCGCCAAGTCCAACATCATGCTGGTCGGCCCGACCGGCTCGGGCAAGACGCTGCTGGCGCAGACGCTGGCGCGCATCCTCGACGTGCCGTTCACCATGGCCGACGCCACAACTCTGACCGAGGCGGGCTATGTCGGCGAGGATGTCGAGAACATCATCCTCAAGCTGCTGCAGTCCGCCGACTACAATGTCGAGCGGGCGCAACGCGGCATCGTCTATATCGACGAGATCGACAAGATCAGCCGCAAGTCGGACAACCCCTCGATCACCCGCGACGTGAGCGGCGAGGGCGTCCAGCAGGCGCTGCTCAAGATCATGGAGGGCACCGTCGCCTCGGTGCCGCCGCAGGGTGGCCGCAAGCACCCGCAGCAGGAATTCCTGCAGGTCGACACCACCAACATGCTGTTCATCTGCGGCGGCGCGTTCGCCGGGCTGGAGAAGATCATCGGCGCCCGCGGCAAGGGCGCCGGAGTTGGGTTCGGCGCCCATGTGCAGGCTCCGGACGAGCGTCGCACCGGCGCGATCCTGCGCGAGGTCGAGCCCGAGGACCTGCTGAAGTTCGGCCTCATCCCGGAATTCATCGGCCGGCTGCCGGTGGTGGCGACGCTCGAGGACCTCGACGAGGAGGCGCTGATCGAGATCCTGACCAAGCCGAAGAACGCCCTGGTGAAGCAGTATGCCCGCCTGTTCCAGATGGAAGGGGTCAAGCTGAGCTTCACCGAGGACGCGCTGAAGCACATCGCCCTCAGGGCGATCGCCCGCAAGACCGGGGCGCGCGGCCTGCGCTCCATCATGGAGGGCATCCTGCTCGGTACCATGTTCGACCTGCCGGGCCTGGAGAACGTCGACGAGGTGGTGATCAATCGCGACGTCGCCGAAGCCAAGGCAGACCCGGTCTTCGTCTACGGCCAGGAGCGGGCGGCGGAACAATCCGCCTGATCCCGGCCTTACGCACCGTTCATCAACCACCCCGGCCGCGGGACTTGCGGCAACCGCCTCCGCGACCGACATTCACTGTTAAGACGGCATGACACAGAGTCGTGCCGCCTGTGCGCCCCGTCTCGCCGATGTCGGGAGACCGGGGCGCCGACTGTCCGCAGGAGGTCCACATGGCTAATGAATCCGATCCGAAGCCCACCAGTAGGGTCACGGGCGAAGCGGAAGGCGGGCAGGAGGGTTCCCACCAGGATCCGACCCACGAGCCGTCCGGGGCGTCTTCGGTCGCGGCGAACGATGTCGGGGTCAAGCCCGGCCCGATCGCGGCCGTCGCACCGACAGAAGCGGCGCCGGCAAGGCCGGCCGCGCACGACGACGAGGCCGGACGGGTGGACGAGGAGACGCTGGCGGTGCTGCCGCTGCGCGACATCGTCGTGTTCCCGCACATGATCGTGCCGCTGTTCGTCGGACGCGAGAAGTCGGTCCGGGCGCTCGAGGCGGTGACCAAGGAGGATAAGCAGATCCTCCTGGTGGCACAGAAGAACGCCTCCCAGGACGATCCGACCGCGGACGACATCTACCGCACCGGCACGGTGTCGACGATCCTGCAGTTGCTCAAGCTGCCGGACGGCACCGTCAAGGTGCTGGTGGAGGGGAGCCGGCGCGCGCGCATCCGCGATTTCCGCGAAACCGAGAGCCATTTCGAGGCGGTGGTGGACGAACTGCCGGAAGCGCCGGTCGAGGGCGGCGAGGTCGAGGCGCTGGGCCGCACCGTGGTCGGTCAGTTCGAGCAGTACATCAAGCTGAACAAGAAGATCGCCCCCGAGGTGCTGGTCTCGCTCAACCAGATCGAGGAGCCGAGCAAGCTCGCCGACACCATCGCCAGCCACCTCAACCTGAAGATCTCCGAGAAGCAGGAGCTGCTGGAGACGCTGCCGGTCAGCGAGCGCCTGGAGCGGGTGTTCGCGCACATGGAAGCCGAAATCGGCGTGCTCCAGGTGGAGAAGCGCATCCGCAACCGCGTCAAGCGGCAGATGGAGAAGACCCAGCGCGAGTACTATCTGAACGAGCAGCTCAAGGCGATCCAGAAGGAGCTCGGCGAGGGCGAGGACGGCAAGGACGAGACCTCCGAACTCGAGGAGCGCATCAAGAAGACCAAGCTGTCGAAGGAAGCGCACGACAAGGCGATGGGCGAGCTGAAGAAGCTGCGCGCCATGAGCCCGATGTCGGCCGAGTCGACCGTGGTCCGCAACTATCTCGACTGGATCCTGTCGATCCCGTGGAAGAAGCGCTCCAAGGTCCGCACCGACGTGATCGAGGCCGAGAAAGTACTCGACCAGGACCATTACGGGCTGGAGAAGGTCAAGGAGCGGATCCTCGAATATCTGGCGGTGCAGAGCCGGTCGCAGAAGCTCAAGGGCCCGATCCTGTGCCTGGTCGGACCGCCCGGCGTCGGCAAGACCTCGCTCGGCAAGTCCATCGCCAAGGCCACCGGGCGCAATTTCGTCCGCATGTCGCTGGGCGGCGTGCGCGACGAGGCGGAGATCCGCGGCCATCGCCGAACCTATATCGGCTCTATGCCGGGCAAGGTGATCCAGGGCATGAAGAAGGCGAAAAGCTCGAACCCGCTGTTCCTGCTCGACGAGATCGACAAGCTCGGCAACGACTGGCGCGGCGATCCGTCCTCGGCGCTGCTCGAGGTGCTGGATCCGGAGCAGAACGGCACCTTCGCCGACCACTACCTGGAGGTCGATTACGACCTGTCGGACGTGATGTTCGTCACCACCTCGAACAGCCTCAACATGCCGCAGCCGCTGCTGGACCGCATGGAGATCATCCGCATCCCCGGCTACACCGAGGACGAGAAGGTCGAGATCGCCAAGCGCCACCTTCTGGCCAAGCAGAGCGAGGCGCACAGCCTGAAGCCCGACGAATGGTCGGTCTCGGACGACGCGCTGCGCGAGCTGGTGCGGACCTATACCCGAGAGGCCGGCGTCCGGAACCTGGAGCGCGAGATCGCCAATCTGGCGCGCAAGGCGGTCAAGGAGATCGTCACCGCCAAGACCAAGAAGGTGACGATCACCAGGAAGAACCTGGAGAAATATGCCGGGGTCAAGCGCTTCCGCTATGGCGAGGCGGAGAGTGAGGACATGGTCGGCGTGGTCACCGGCCTGGCCTGGACCGAGGTGGGCGGAGAGATCCTGACCATCGAGAGCGTGATGGTGCCCGGCAAGGGCGTCACCAAGACCACCGGAAAGCTCGGCGACGTGATGCAGGAGAGCGTGTCGGCGGCGCTGTCGTATGTGCGCAGCCGCTCGATCAATTTCGGCATCAAGCCGACTTTGTTCGAGAAGCGCGACTTCCACGTCCATGTGCCGGAGGGCGCCACGCCCAAGGACGGACCGTCCGCAGGCATCGCCATGGCGACCTCCCTGGTCAGCGTGATGACCGGCATCCCGATTCGTCGCGACGTGGCGATGACCGGCGAGATCACGCTGCGCGGCCGGGTGCTGCCGATCGGCGGGCTGAAGGAGAAGCTGCTGGCGGCGATGCGGGCCGGGATCACCACGGTGTTCTTCCCCAAGGACAACGAGAAGGACCTGGCCGAAATCCCGGACTCGGTGAAGAAGCACATCAAGCTGATCCCGGTGGCGCATGTCGATGAGGTGATCGGACAGGCGCTGGTCAGCAAGCCGGAGGCGATCGAATGGGTGGAGCCGCCCGAGCCGGCGGCGGCGGCGGCGGCGCTGGCGCAGGGTGCCTCGCTGCCGCATTAGGTGCCTGGTTCGGGGAAGACAGGCGGCGCTTGGGTGTCTCCAAAGCGGCGTCCTGTCTCGGGGGCGGTTAGCTCAGCGGTAGAGCGTCTCGTTTACACCGAGAGGGTCGGCGGTTCGAAACCGTCACCGCCCACCAGACGCCCATCAATGAGAGGTTCGTCGCGCCGCCTGCGATTCGGCCGGGCGGCCTGGGTTGACGGGGTCAGGCGGGGCCTTTAAACCGCCGCTCACGCCAGATGCGGGTGTAGCTCAGTTGGTTAGAGCGCCGGCCTGTCACGCCGGAGGTCGCGGGTTCGAGCCCCGTCACTCGCGCCATTCCCAGGTCCGGGATGGCACCGCATCCTGCGTTCCCCTGTTCGACGGCGCGCGGCCGATCACGTTTCCTGACTGGCGTCTGGGGACGATTTTATATGCTGCACTGCACTTTGCCTGCGCGGTCGTAGGGACTAATCTCCGGCCCTCGCGACGCGCCGCGACCCTGACAGCTTGAGATGATCTCGCCATGCAGAGCCTCTTGTCCGACTATTTTCCGATCGCGGTCTTCATCGTGATCGCCGCCGCGGTCTCCGCGGCGATGCTCGGCGGATCGCTGCTGGCCGGACGACAGAAACCGTATGCGGAGAAGGTGGCGGCCTACGAATGCGGCTTCGACGCGTTCGACGATGCGCGGCGCCGGTTCGACGTCCGGTTCTACCTGGTGGCGATCCTGTTCATCATCTTCGATCTCGAGGTGGCGTTCCTGTTCCCCTGGGCGATCAGCCTGGGCCATATCGGGCTGTTCGGACTGCTGTCGATGCTGGGCTTCCTCGGCGTGCTGACGGTCGGGTTCATCTACGAGTGGCGCAAGGGCGCGCTCGAGTGGGAGTGAGGCGCTCATGAGCACGCAGGCTCCCGCGGTCGGTGACGACCGCACTTCCGGTCTTGTCGGTGACGATCGCACTTCCGGTCTTGTCGGTGACGATCGCACTGCCGTCGCCTGGAACCGGGAGGCCCTGTCGGCCGGTCCGGAGCAGGATGCGGTGATCAAGGGCATCACCGGAGAGATCACCGAAAAGGGCTTCGTCGTCGCCAACGTGGACAAGCTGGTCAACTGGGCCCGCACCGGCAGCCTCTGGCCGTTGTCGTTCGGGCTGGCCTGCTGCGCGGTGGAGATGATCCATGCCTTCATGCCGCGCTACGATCTCGACCGGTTCGGCATCATTCCGCGCGGCAGCCCGCGTCAGGCCGACGTGATGATCGTGTCCGGCACCCTGACCAACAAGATGGCGCCGGCGATGCGCCGGATCTACGATCAGATGGCCGAGCCGCGCTGGGTGATCAGCATGGGAAGCTGCGCCAATGGCGGCGGCTACTATCATTATTCCTATTCCGTGGTGCGCGGCTGCGACCGGATCGTGCCGGTCGACGTCTATGTGCCGGGTTGCCCGCCGACCGCCGAGGCGCTGGTGTACGGCATCCTGCAGCTACAGAAGAAGATCCGCCGCACCGGGACCATCCTTCGTGGTTGAGGCGCTGGCGGCGACCCGCGATGCCGCGGTGATCGGACGGCTTGGGGCGCTGGCGGCGTCGCTGTCGACCAAGGCGGTCGGCGTGGCGTCGGCGTCGGTGGAGAAGGGCGAACTGGTGGTGCGGGCCGACCGCGCGGCGCTGCTTCCGCTGATGACGATGCTGCGCGACGATCCGCGCTTCGCGTTCCAGCAGATGATGGATCTGTGCGGGGTGGATTTTCCGGAGCGCCCAGAGCGGTTCGACGTGGTCTACAACCTGCTGTCGGTGACGCTGAATCAGCGCTGCCGGGTGATCGTCACCACCGACGAGGTGCAGCCGGTGCCGTCGGTACACCGCATCTGGTCGGCGGCGACCTGGTGGGAGCGCGAGTGCTACGACCTGTTCGGGGTGCTGTTCTCCGACCAGCCCGACCTGCGCCGCATCCTGACCGATTACGGCTTCGAGGGTCACCCGCTGCGCAAGGATTTTCCGCTGACCGGGTACGTCGAGGTCCGCTACGATGTCGACCGCCGGGCGGTGGTCTACGAGCCGGTCAAGCTGACCCAGGATTTCCGGAATTTCGACTTCGTCTCCCCCTGGGAGGGCATGATGACCCTCCCCGGCGACGAGAAAGCGCACGAGACGCGGCAAGGCATCACCAGCGGAGTGCCCGGGAAGTGAGCGACATCGTTCTGCGCGACGACATTCCCGAGACCATGCTGCCGGACGCGGGCGGCGAGAACGCCGGCAACCGGCATATCATCGAGATCGACAGCCATTCGCTGAATTTCGGCCCGCAGCATCCATCCGCGCACGGGGTGCTGCGCCTGGTGCTGGAGATGGATGGCGAGGTGGTCGCCCGCGCGGTGCCGCATATCGGTCTGCTGCATCGCGGCACCGAGAAGCTGATCGAATACAAGACCTACATGAAGGCGCTGCCGTATTTCGATCGGCTCGATTACGTCTCGCCGATGTGCGAGGAGCAGGCCTTCGCGCTGGCGACCGAGAAGCTGCTCGGCATCGAGATTCCTGATCGTGCCAAGTGGATCCGGACCATGTTCGCCGAGATCACGCGGGTGCTGAACCATCTCCTGAACATCACCTCGTTCGGGCTCGATTGCGGCGCGCTGACCCCGGCGCTGTGGGGCTACGAGGAGCGCGAGAAGCTGCTCGAATTCTACGAGGCGGCGTCGGGCGCGCGGTTCCATGCGAATTATTTCCGGCCGGGCGGGGTGGCGCGCGACCTGCCGCTGGGCCTGACCGACCGGATCGCCGGCTGGGTGACCGAATTCCCGCGCTTCATCGACGACCTGGAATCGATGCTGACCGGCAACCGCATCTGGAAGCAGCGCACCGTCGGGATCGGCATCTTCACCTCCGAGCAGGCGCTCGACTGGGGCTTCAGCGGCCCGTGCCTGCGCGCCTCCGGGGTGCCGTGGGATCTGCGCAAGTCGCAGCCGTACGACATGTACGACCAGGTGCAGTTCGCGGTGCCGGTGGCGCGCAACGGCGATTGCTACGATCGCTATCTGGTGCGGATCGCCGAGATGCGGGAGAGCGTGAAGATCGTCGCCCAGTGCCTGGAGCGGATGCCGGACGGCCCGGTCAAGGTGCAGGACACCAAGATCTCGCCGCCGTCGCGCAAGGACATGAAGCGCTCGATGGAGGCGCTGATCCATCACTTCAAGCTGTTCACCGAGGGCTATCACGTGCCGCCCGGCGCCACCTACACCGCGGTCGAGAGCCCCAAGGGCGAGTTCGGGGTGTATCTGGTCGCCGACGGCAGCAACCGCCCGTATCGCTGCAAGATCAGGCCGACCGGTTTTGCGCATCTTCAGGCGATGGACGAGCTCTCAAGGCGCCACATGCTGGCCGACGCGGTCGCGATCATCGGATCGCTCGATCTCGTGTTCGGCGAGATCGACAGGTAGGACGTCGCATGTCGGGTCATTTCTCCGCCGAGAATATCGGTCACGGTACGCCTGGCCATGCGCCGCGCCCGGCGTCCGACAACCAGCCGCAGCACTTCGCCTTCGATACGGAGAGCGAGACCGAGATCGAGGCGATCCTGGCGAAGTATCCCGAGGGACGGCAGGCCAGCGGGGTGATCCCGCTGCTGTACGTGGCGCAGGCGCAGATGGGCCGCGCGACCGGCAGCGCCTGGGTGCCGCGGGTGGCGATGGACGTGATTGCCCGGCGTCTCGGGATGCCGCCGATCAGGGTGTACGAGGTCGCCACCTTCTATCTGATGTTCAACACCAAGCCGGTCGGGCGCTACCATCTCCAGGTCTGCACCACCACGCCGTGCTGGCTGCGCGGTTCGGACGACATCGTCACCGCGTGCAAGCGGGCGACCGGGGTGAAGGCGTTCGAGGAGACCAGCGCCGATGGGCTGTTCACCATGACCGAGGTCGAGTGCCTGGGCGCCTGCGCCAATGCGCCGATCCTGCAGGTGAACGACGATTTCTACGAGGATCTCGACGCCGAGCGGACCGTGGCGCTGATCGAGGCGCTGAAACGCGGCGAGAAGCCGCAGCGGGGGCCGACCATCGACCGCTTCAATTCCGCGCCGGCCGGTGGCCGGACCACGCTTCTCGACGAGATCGGCACGCGCCACGCCGACGGTCAGCCCGGCACCGCGCCGGACACGGTTTGAAGGCAAAGCAGATGCTGAGCGACAAGGACCGCATCTTCACCAACATCTACGGCCAGAACGACTGGCGCCTGGCCGGCGCCAGGGCGCGCGGCGACTGGGACGGCACCGCCGCGATCCTGGCCAAGGGGCGCGACGGCATCATCAACGAGATGAAGGCGTCGAACCTGCGCGGCCGCGGCGGCGCGGGGTTCCCGACCGGGCTGAAATGGTCGTTCATGCCGAAGAATTCGGATGGCCGGCCGGCCTACCTGGTGATCAACGGCGACGAGAGCGAGCCCGGCACCTGCAAGGACCGCGAGATCCTGCGGCACGAGCCGCACAAGCTGATCGAGAGCGCGCTGATCGCCTCGTTCGCGATGGGAGCGCATACCGCCTACATCTATATCCGCGGCGAGTTCTACAACGAGGCCCGTCATCTGCAGATCGCGATAGACGAGGCGTACGCGGCCAGTCTGATCGGTCGCAATGCCAGCGGCTCCGGGTGGGATTTCGACTTCCACATCCATCGCGGCGCCGGCGCCTACATCTGCGGCGAGGAGACCGCGCTGCTGGAAAGCCTCGAGGGCAAGAAGGGCATGCCGCGGATGAAGCCGCCGTTTCCGGCGGCGATGGGCCTGTATGGCTGCCCGACCACGGTGAACAATGTCGAGAGCATCGCGGTCGCGTCCACCATCCTGCGTCGCGGCGGCGCCTGGTTCTCGGCGCTGGGCCGCCCCAACAACGCCGGCACCAAGCTGATGGCGATCTCCGGGCACGTGAACCGGCCGTGCGTGGTCGAGGAGGAGCTCGGCGTGCCGATGCGCGAGATCATCGAGAAGCATGCCGGCGGGGTGCGCGGCGGCTGGGACAACCTGCTGGCGGTGATCCCGGGCGGCTGCTCGGTGCCGGTGCTGCCGGCGGCGACCTGCGCCACGGTGCTGATGGATTATGACAGCCTGCGCGCCGAACGATCCGGCCTCGGCACCGCGGGCATGATCGTGATGGACAAGTCCACCGACATCATCCGGGCGATCGCCCGTTTCTCGCGTTTCTTCAAGCATGAGAGCTGCGGCCAGTGCACGCCGTGCCGCGAGGGCACCGGCTGGATGATGCGGGTGATGTACCGCATGGTCGAGGGCCGCGCGGAGATGGAAGAGATCGACATGCTGGAGCAGGTGACGCGCCAGGTCGAAGGCCACACCATCTGCGCGCTCGGCGATGCGGCGGCCTGGCCGATCCAGGGGCTGATCCGGCACTTCCGCCCGACCATGGAAGAGCGCATCAGGGCGTACAAGGCGGCGCATGGAACGGTTGGGCTCGCGCCCACGCCGAGCAACCTGCCGATCCCGGTCGCGGCGGAGTAGCGGGTCATGGCGAAGGTTACCGTCGACGGCATCCAGGTCGAGGTCGCGAACGGCTCGTCGGTGCTGCAGGCCTGCGAGGCCGCCGGCAAGGAAATTCCGCGCTTCTGCTACCACGAGCGGCTGTCGATCGCCGGCAATTGCCGCATGTGCCTGGTCGAGGTCGAAAAGGCGCCGAAGCCGGTCGCTTCCTGCGGCTATCCGGTGATGGACGGCATGGTGGTCCGGACCGACACCGAGGTGGTGCGTCGCGCCCGGCGCGCGGTGATGGAATTCCTGCTGATCAACCATCCGCTCGACTGCCCGATCTGCGATCAGGGCGGTGAGTGCGACCTGCAGGACCAGGCCTTCTCCTATGGCGGCGACCATTCGCGCTATGCCGAGAACAAGCGCGCGGTGACCGACAAGTATCTCGGCCCGCTGGTCAAGACCGTGATGACGCGCTGCATCCAGTGCACGCGCTGCATCCGTTTCGCCTCGGAGGTGGCCGGCGTGCCGGAGCTGGGCGCCACCTCGCGCGGCGAGAACATGGAAGTCACCACCTATGTCGAGAAGGCGCTCACGTCCGAGCTGTCCGGCAACCTGATCGATATCTGCCCGGTGGGGGCGCTGACGTCGAAGCCGTACGCCTTCGTGGCGCGGCCGTGGGAGCTGAAGAAGAGCGACGGTATCGACGTGCTGGACGCGACCGGCACCAACATCCGGATCCATGCCAAGGGCCCGGAAGTGATGCGGATCTTGCCGCGGGTGAACGATGCGGTGAACGAGGAATGGATGGCCGACAAGGGCCGCTTCTCGTTCGACGGTCTGCGTCGCAAGCGGCTCGACCGGCCCTGGGTCAGGGTGCACGGCAAGCTGCAGCCGGCGAGCTGGCAGGATGCGTTCGTGGCGATCGCGCGCCGGCTCGAAGGGGTGAAGGGCGAACGGATCGGCGCGATCGTCGGCGACCTGTGCGACGCCGAGAGCATGGTCGCGCTCCGGGACCTGACGGGCGCCCTGGGGTCGGGCAACATCGACTGCCGACAGGACGGGGCGCAGTACGATATCGGCCGTCGCGACTTCTACACCTTCAATTCCGGCATTGCCGGGATCGAGGAGGCGGACGCGCTGCTGCTGGTCGGCACCGATCCGAGGCGCGAGGCGCCGGTGCTGAACGCGCGGATCCGCAAGCGCTGGCTGGCGGGCAATTTCCCGGTCGGCGTGATCGCGGCACCTGGTCCCGACCTGACCTACGAGGTCGCGCATCTCGGCGATCGTCCGTCGGTGCTGGCCGGATTGGCCGACGGCAGCGTCGGCTTCGCCGAGTCGCTGCGGGCGGCGAAGAAGCCGATGATCATCGTCGGGCAGTCGGCGCTGGCGCGCGAGGACGGTGCCGCGGTGCTGGCGGCTTGCTGGGCGCTGGCCGGCCGGGTCGGCGCGCTGACGCCGGACTGGCACGGCTTCAACATGCTGCATACCGCCGCGTCCCGGGTCGGGGCGCTCGATCTCGGGCTGGTTCCGCAGGCCGGCAGCCGGTCGGTGGCCGGCATGATGAGCGGCGGGGTCGAGGTGCTGTGGCTGCTCGGCGCCGACGAGATCGGCGCCGGACGGATCGGGCCGGACACGTTCGTGGTCTATCAGGGCCATCATGGCGATGCCGGCGCCGCCCGCGCCGACGTGATCCTGCCGGGCGCCGCCTATGTCGAGAAGTCCGGCACCTACGTGAATACCGAAGGCCGGGTGCAGACCGCGTTCCAGGCGGTATTTCCGCCGGGCGAGGCGCGCGAGGATTGGCGCATCCTGCGGGCGTTCTCCGAGGTGGTCGGGCACACGCTGCCCTACGACGATCTCGAGGCGGTGCGTCGACGGCTGGCGGAGGTCAATCCGGTGTTCGCACGCCAGGGCCTGCCGCGGTTCGGGGCCGCCGACGCCACCGGCCCGGCCGGCGATCCGGCCGCGATCGGCAACGCGCCGTTCACCCCGACCGTGCATGACTACTACCAGACCAACGTCATCAGCCGGGCGAGCGCCACCATGGCAGAATGTTCCAGGGTGTATGCCCATCCCGTCGTCCAGGCAGCAGAGTAGGCCGCCGGCGTGACCCAGTTCCTGTTCCATAGCCTGGCCGGTCTGCTGATCCTGACCGTGCTGGAGTGCCTGGCGATCCTGGTGCCGCTGCTGATGGCGGTGGCGTATCTGGTCTATGGCGAGCGCAAGGTGCTGGGCGCGATCCAGCTCCGGAAGGGCCCGAACACGGTCGGACCGTTCGGCCTGTTCCAGACCTTCGCCGACGCGATCAAGATGCTCACCAAGGAGACGGTGATCCCGTCCGGCGCCAACCGGGCGCTGTATCTGTTCGCGCCGTTCCTGACCTTCGTGCTGGCGATGATCGCCTGGGCGGTGATCCCGACCAACAATGGCTGGGCGATCGCCGACATCAATGTCGGCGTGCTGTATCTGTTCGCGGTCTCGTCGCTGGGCGTGTACGGCATCCTGATCGCCGGCTGGGCGTCGAACTCGAAATACGCCTTCATGGGCGGGCTGCGGTCGGCGGCGCAGATGGTGTCCTACGAGGTCTCGCTCGGTCTGGTGATCGTCTCGATCCTGCTGGTGGTCGGATCGCTGAACCTGAACGACATCATCCTGGCGCAGCGCCATGTCTGGTTCGCGCTGCCGATGCTGCCGATGTTCGTGATCTTCTTCATCTCGACGCTGGCCGAGACCAACCGCGCGCCGTTCGACCTGCCGGAGGGCGAGAGCGAGCTGGTGGCGGGATTCTTCGTCGAGTACAGCTCCCTGGCGTTCGGGCTGTTCTTCCTCGGCGAATACATGAACATGATCCTGATGTCGGCGATGACCAGCATCCTGTTCCTCGGCGGCTGGCTGCCGCCGGTCGGCATCGCGCCCTTCACCTGGGTTCCGGGGCCGATCTGGCTGATTCTGAAGATCGTGTTCCTGCTGTTCATGTTCATCTGGGTGCGTGCCACCTTCCCGCGCTACCGCTACGACCAGCTCATGCGCCTGGGCTGGAAGGTGTTCCTCCCCTGCTCGCTGGCCTGGATGGTCCTGACCGCGTGCTTCCTGATGGCGACCGGGCTGCTGCCCGGCATGCAAACCCATGGTGTCGGCTGATGGCATTCCTCGACAGGACCGCGCGCTCCTTTCTGCTGACCGAGCTGATCGGCGGGCTCGGCGTCACGCTGCGCTACATGTTCAAGCCGAAGGCGACCATCAATTACCCTTACGAGAAAGGTCATCTGTCGCCGCGCTTCCGCGGCGAGCATGCGCTGCGCCGCTATCCGAACGGGGAGGAGCGCTGCATCGCCTGCAAATTGTGCGAGGCGGTCTGCCCGGCCGAGGCGATCACCATCGAGGCCGAGCCGCGCGACGACGGCTCGCGCCGCACCACCCGCTACGACATCGACATGACCAAGTGCATCTATTGCGGCCTGTGCGAGGAGGCCTGTCCGGTGGATGCGATCGTCGAGGGGCCGAACTACGAGTTCGCGACCGAGACGCGCGAGGAGCTGATGTACGACAAGGACAAGCTGCTCGCCAACGGCGACCGCTGGGAGAGCGTGCTGGCGCGTCGTCTCGAACTGGACGCGCCCTACCGATGACCGGAACCGGCCGATGATCACGCAGCTCGCCTTCTACCTGTTCGCCACCGTGCTGGTGCTGTCCGGCGCCATGGTGGTGAGCGCCCGCAATCCGGTGCATGCGGTGCTGTTCCTGATCCTGGGATTCTTCAATGCCGCCGGGCTGTTCCTGATCGCCGGCGCCGAGTTCCTGGCGATGATCCTGGTCATCGTCTATGTCGGCGCGGTGGCGGTGCTGTTCCTGTTCGTCGTCATGATGCTCGACGTGAACTTCAACCAGTTGCGCGAGGGTCTGCAGCGCTATGCCCCGGTGGGCGGCGCGGTCGGCGTGGCGCTGCTGGCGGAGCTGGTGTTCACCGTCGGACGGCTGAAGCTGGTGCCGGCGGCACGGCCGCTCCCTGTGGGCGCCGGGAGCGGCACGGTCAGCAACACCGAGGCGCTCGGGCGGCTGATCTACACCGACTACATCCTGCTGTTCCAGGCCTGCGGGCTGGTGCTGCTGGTGGCGATGATCGGCGCGATCGTCCTGACCCTGCGCGACCGGCCCTCGGCACGGCGCCAGGATGTCGGGATGCAGCACGCCAGGGTGCCGGCCGACACGCTGGAGATGATGGAGCTGAAGGTCGGCGCCAGCGTGGACGAGCTCGGCGGCTATCTCAGGCCGCATGACGGCTACGGCGCCGTGGCGGCGCCGAGCGAGCCGCGGAAGCTCCGCGTGTCGCCCGAAGACGAACATCTGGGAGCCTGACCAGGCAATGAACGGTGGTCTGCAAGCGGTCGGTCTCGGCCCCTATCTCACGGTCGGCGCGATCCTGCTGGTGCTGGGCGTGTTCGGCATCTTCCTGAACCGCAAGAACATCATCATCATCATGATGTCGATCGAGCTGATCCTGCTCGCGGCGAACCTGAACCTGGTGGCGTTCTCGGCGGCGCTCGGCGACCTGTCCGGGCAGGTCTTCACCCTGTTCTCGCTGACGGTGGCCGCCGCCGAGGCGGCGATCGGCCTGGCCATCGTCACCGTCTATTTCCGTAATCGCGGCTCGATCCAGGTCGAGGACGTGACGATGATGAAGGGCTGAGATGCTGTCCGTGGGCCCTCTTTTCGCCGTCGCGGTGTTCGCGCCGCTGCTCGGCGCCATCGTCGCCGGGCTGTTCGGCCGCCTGATCGGCGACAGCCTGTCGCGCGTGCTGACCATCCTGTTCATGGGGCTTGCTTCGGTCTGCGCCATCGCGGCTCTCTGGACCGGGATCAATGCCGGCTCCCCGGCGATCGCGGTGCCGATCGCGACCTGGATCCAGGCCGGCGGCTTCCACGCCTCCTGGCAGCTCCGGTTCGATCCTCTGTCGGCCTCGATGGTGACGATGGTCACCGTGATCTCGACGCTGATCCATCTCTACAGCGTCGGCTACATGGCGCACGAAAAGACCCCGGTCGCGCGGTTCTTCGCCTATCTGTCGCTGTTCAGCTTCGCCATGCTGATGCTGGTGAGCTCGGACAACCTGATCCAGCTCTTCTTCGGCTGGGAGGGTGTCGGCCTCGCGAGCTATCTGCTGATCGGCTACTGGTTCGACCGGCCGAGCGCCAACCGGGCGGCGGTGAAGGCGTTCGTGGTGAACCGCATCGCCGACCTGTTCTTCATGGTCGGCATCGCGATGCTGTTCCTGCAGTTCGGCACCGTCGCCTACGACAACATCTTCGCGCTGGTCCCGGCGCATGCGACTGCGGTGTATCATCTGTTCGGCACCGACCTGCGCGCGTACGAGGTGATCGGCGTGCTGCTGTTCATCGGCGCCGCCGGCAAGTCGGCGCAGCTTTTCCTGCACACCTGGCTGCCGGACGCGATGGAAGGCCCGACCCCGGTCTCGGCGCTGATCCATGCCGCGACCATGGTGACCGCCGGCGTGTTCCTGATGGCGCGCATGTCGCCGCTGCTCGAGTTCGCCCCGGTCGCCAAGGGGCTGGTGCTGGTGATCGGCGCCAGCACATGCTTCTTCGCTGCCACGGTCGGGCTGGTGCAGCCGGACATCAAGCGCACCATTGCCTATTCGACCTGCTCGCAGCTCGGCTACATGTTCCTGGCGGCAGGCTGCGGCCTGTATCAGGCCTCGATGTTCCACCTCACCACACATGCCTGCTTCAAGGCGCTGCTGTTCCTCAGCGCCGGCTCGGTGATCCATGCC
>CAIMSN010000086.1 GCA_903844135.1 uncultured Rhodospirillales bacterium
CGCTGCTGCTGCGGACGCAGCAGCAGGAAATAGAACACCGCGAACACCAGCACGATCGGCAGCACCGAGGCGAACTGGCCGAGACCGCCGAGCGGGCCGGCATTGGCGGCCGCATCCTGGGCATAGGCGGTCGAGATCAACAGGGACATGAGGACATCCGGACAGGGCCCGCGGCTTGCGGGCGTTCGCCAGGGACCATAGTTTTCGCCGCCGGTTCGTCAAGGAAACGACAGATCATGCCTCCGCTCCCGTCCGGCCCTTCCGCCTCGCTTGCTCTGGTTCCCCTGCTGACCAGGATCGCCGAGGCGCTGGAGCGCATGGCGCCGCCGGACCCGACGATCGGCCTCGACGGCGCCGACGCGTTCGTCTGGACGCCGCGGCCGGGACGGCTCGAGCCGGTGCCCCTGGTCGCGTCGGTGCCGCTGTCGCTGCTGTCGGGAATCGACCGGCAGCGGGCGATCCTGCTGGCCAACACGGCGCGGTTCGCGGCCGGCCATCCGGCCAACAACGCGATGCTGTGGGGCGCGCGCGGCACCGGCAAGTCGTCGCTGGTCAAGGCGGTGCACCACGCGGTCAACCTGGACCGCGCGCCGGACCAGCCGCGCCTGGCGCTGATCGAGATCCAGCGCGACGACCTCGCCACCCTGCCGGTGCTGCTCGACCTGCTGCGCCCGGCCGCGCGCCGGATCCTGCTGTTCTGCGACGACCTGTCGTTCGAGCGCGAGGATGCCGACTACAAGGCGCTCAAGTCGGTGCTGGATGGCGGCATACGCGGCCGGCCGGACAACGTGCTGTTCTACGCCACCAGCAACCGCCGGCATCTGATGCCGCGCGACATGATCGACAACGAGCAGTCGAGCGCGATCAATCCCGCGGAGGCGGTCGAGGAGAAGATCTCGCTCTCCGACCGGTTCGGCCTGTGGCTCGGCTTCCATGGCATCGATCAGGCGACCTATCTGGCGATGGTGAGCGCCTATGCCGCCGACCGCCGCCTGCGGATCGGGCCGGACCGGCTGCGGGCGGAGGCGCTGGAATGGGCCACCACCCGCGGCGCGCGCTCCGGGCGGGTCGCGTTCCAGTTCATCGAGGACCTGACCGGCCGGCTCGCCTGACCGCCCCTGCGGTGCGCCGGCGCAGGACCGCTCAGTCCGGCCGGTCGAACGCGGCGATCATGGCGCGCGCGGCCCGGTCCCAGCCGACCGGCCGGAATGTCCGCACCACCTCGTCCTGCCAGGCCGCCAGGCCAGGCCGATCCTCGATGGTGGCCCGGATCACCCGTGTCGCGTCCTCGACGTCGAACGGATCGAAATAGCGCGCCAGCGATCCGCCCGCCTCCGGCAGCGCGGTGGCGTTGGAGCAGACGCAGGGCCGGCCCATCGCCATGCTCTCGCTGACCGGAAGGCCCCACCCCTCGTAGAAGGACGGGAACACGGTGAACAGGCAGCCGCCATAGACCGCGCGCAGGGCGCGATCGTCGAGCCCCTCGATCACGTGCAGCCGTCCGTCCAGATTCCGGCTGTTCTCGATCTGGCTCATCAGGTCGCCGACCATCCAGCCGACCTTGCCGGCGAACACCAGGTCGGGGACGTTCTGCGGGCCCATCTCGGACAGCAGCCTGCGCCACACCCTGAACAGCAGCATGTGGTTCTTGCGCGCCTCGATGGTGGAGACGAACAGGACGTAGGGCCGGCCGTCCAGCACCTTCAGCAGCACGGCGGGCAGCCGGTCCGGCAGCTCGGTGGCGACGAGCTGCTTCTGGCCGAAGCCGGTGCCGATCGGCACCGGCGCCACCGACCCGGGCAGACGGATCGCGTCGCGCGCGCACCAGCGCTCGACGTCGTCGGCGGTGGCCTGCGAATTGGCGAACACGTAGTCCGCCAGAGGCAGCACGGTCCGGTACCAGTCGCGGAACACCCTGACGGTGCCGCGATCGACCCACTCCGGCCGTCGCACCGGGATGACGTCGTGCATCAG
>CAIMSN010000087.1 GCA_903844135.1 uncultured Rhodospirillales bacterium
GTTATGGAGCGCGCCGAGCAGGTCGGCCAGCACCACCAGACGGTCGATCCGGCCGAACAGCGGCGACACCAGGGAGTCGCGGGTGGCGGCGACATAGGCGTCGTAGCGTCGCGCCAGCAGGCCGGCGAGCGGCGAGGCGCCCGGCAGCGGAAAGAACCGCATCCAGGGCGGTGCCGCTCCAGGTGGCGGCATCAGGAACCGGCCGGGCTGCAGCAGCGACAGTCGGTGCGTGTCGCGCAGCGCCGCCAGCATGTCGGCGTAGAGACGGTGGCCGGCGTCGGCCAGCGCCTCGTCCGCAGCGGCGCCGGACGGCAGGGCGGTGGCGAACGACAGGAAGCCGCGCGTGGCGGCGGCGAGTTCGGGGCGCTGCAGACGGGCCAGCACGGCGCTCGACCAGTCGGCGAAGCCGAGTGTCAGCAGCGGCAGGTCGAGCAGCCACTCGCCGGGATAGTCCAGCAGCTCCAGCCTGACCCGCCGGTCCGGCAGCCTGCCGCCGGCCAGCGTGAGGTCGAGCGCAAGCAGCGACACCGCATCGGTGCGCTCCGGCCAGCGCGGCGGATCGGCGGCCAGCGCCGCCAGATGCGCGGCGACGTCGAACCGCGGCAGCGTCTCCGCCCCGGCCGGCGCCAGCCGCGCGGACAGAATTCGTCCACCCAGCGCGCCGCGCGCCATCAGGGTGGCGGCGAGCGCGGTCAGCAGCACGGTCTTGCCGGACCGGGCCAGCCCGGTCACGCCGATCCTGACGGTGCGGACCCGCAGATGGTCGAGCGGGTTGCGCAGCCGCAGTTCGGGAAAGACTCCGAACCGCGACCCCGACCCGCCCGGCGCTGGGCTCAGCGCGAGAAGCCGAGCTTGCGGTTGGTGTTGTACTCGTTGAGCGCGAACACCGCCCAGATCGCCGCCGGAACCCAGCCGATGATGGTCAGATGCAGCAGCAGGCAGATGAGGCCGGCGATCGGCCGGCCGATGGTGAAGAACAGCAGCGGCGGCAGCACGATGGCGATCAGCAGGCGGAACATCGACGGTCTCCAGGGTGGTTCGACCATCCCAACGCGCCAAATGCGCTTTGGATTACGTGTCAGATCGCGTCCGCGACCCTCTGGCCCGGCGCGTCCTTGCGGTTGACCGGGTCGCGGGTCAGCGTGTCGGTCATGATGTCGCGCGCCAGCGGAGCGGCCACCTCGGCGGCGGCGTTGCCGTGCTCGACAACCACCGAGATGGCGTAGCGCGGCGCGTCGTACGGCGCGAAACAGATGAACAGCGCATGCGGCCGGAACTCCCAGGGCAGCTTGGAGCTGTCGAAATGGCCGTTCTCTCGCGCATAGCGGCTGACGTGGCGGACCTGCGCCGATCCGGTCTTGCCGGCCATCTGCACGCCGGCCAGCGCCAGCCGCGCCTTCGGCGCGGTGCCGTGCGGCTCGTTCACCACCGCGAACATGCCGGCCCGCAGCGCCGCCAGGTGGTCCTCCGGCAGGCCGAGCGACGGCCAGTGGGCCGGCTGCATCGAGGGCTGCAGCACCTCGTCGAGGCTGCGCGTCAGATGCGGCTGCACCGCGCGGCCGGTGGCGACCCTGGAGGCGTAGGTGGCGAGCTGCAGCGGCGTCACCGTGACGAAGCCCTGGCCGATGCCGGCATTGATGGTGTCGCCGCCGTTCCAGTGATGTCCCTTGGCGCGGCGCAGCGCCGGGGTCGGGATCTGCCCGGTGCGCTGGTGCGGCAGCTCGATGTCGAGCGCGGTGCCGAGGCCGAACGCGTGCGCGGTGGCGGCGATCGCCTCCATGCCGGTGCGACGCGCCACTTCGTAGAAGAACACGTCGCAGGAGAACTTGATGCCGCCATGCAGGTCGAGCGAGCCGTGGCCGTGCTTGGCCCAGCAATGGAAGCGCGCGCCGCCGACGTCGATATAGCCGCGGCAGTCGATCCGGTCGCCGGGCGAGAGCGTGCCGGCCTGCAGCGCCGCCATCGCCACCGCCGGCTTGAAGGTGGAGCCGGGCGGATAGACGCCGGCGACGGTCTTGTTGATCAGCGGGGTGCGCTGGTCGGCGGTCCATTCCGCCCATTGCGCCTGGCTGACGCCGGAATCGAACAGGCTCGGATCGAAGGACGGCGTGCTGACCATCGCCAGCACCTCGCCGTTGCGCGCATCCATCACCACCGCGCTGGCGGCCTGGTCGCCGATCCTGGCCAGCACCGCCTGCTGCAGGCCGAGATCGATGGTCAGCCCGACGGTGGCGCCCTGCTGCCCTTCCCTGCGGTCGAGCTCGCGCATCACCCGGCCGACGGAATTGACTTCCATCTGCACCGAGCCCGGCGTGCCGCGCAGCACGGCGTCGTGGAACTGCTCGATGCCGGCGCGGCCGATGCGCATGCCGGGCAGCGCCAGGTTGGGGTCGGCGGCGACGTCGCGCTCGTTGGCCGGCGCCACGTAGCCGACCACATGCGCCATCGCCGGGCCCTGCGGGTAGAGCCGGGTGGTGCCGACATCGATCAGGATGCCGGGCAGGTCGGGCGCGTTGACCTCGATCCTGGCCATGTCGTCCCAGGTCAGGAAGTCGTGCACCACCACGGGGATGAATTTGCGGCCGTGCTTGAGCTCGCGGTCGATCCTGGCGCGCTCGCGCTCGTCGAGCGGCAGGATGGCGGAGAAGCGGTCCAGGGTGGCGCCGATGTCGGTGGTCTGTTCCGCCAGCAGCAGCGCGCGCCAGTTCACCTTGTTGCCGCCGAGGCTGGCGCCGAACCGGTCGACGATGCGGCCGCGCGGCGGCGACAGCAGGCGGTTGCTGACGCGGTTGTTCTCGGCGAGCGTCGCGTATTTGCGGCCGTCGGCGACCTGCAGACGATACAGGCGCTCGCCCAGCGCGCCGAGGGCGGCGACCTGGACGCCCATCAGCAGCAGCGCGCGCCGGGTGAAGATGCCGCGCGACGGGATCTCGTTCGGGGCGCGTCCCGGCGATCGCTTCATCGTCATGGAAGAGCTACGCCCTGGACGGATCGGCGACGCCGCGATGCGCCCAGGTGAACAGCGCCGAGAGCAGCGGATACAGGCCGGCCGACAGCGCCAGCTCGAACAAAGCCGGCTGCGGCGGCAGCAGCCTGAAGGTGAAGCCGCACATCAGCGCGTAGTCCAGCAGGATGGCGCCGGCCGCCACCAGCAGGAACACCAGCCAGACCACCACGAAGCCCTGCCGGGCCAGGCCGTGCCGGGCGCCGACGCCGACCGCATGCACGATCAGCAGCGTGACGATCGCCAGACCCGGCGGCGAGAAGCTCAGCAGGTCGTAGAGCAGGCCGAGCGCGAACACGATCGGCGCCGGCATCGAGGCCGGACGGAACAGCGACCAGAAGAACACCGAGGCCATGGTGGCGCCTGGCAGCAGCGCCTGCTGTTCCGGCAGGTCGAACGGCGCGCAGAGCAGCAGCACCAGCAGCATGGTGAAGGCGGCCGGCAGCGCCCGGCGCGCCGCGGCGTCCAGACGGCGCCAGACCGTGGGCCTTGGCCGGATGCCCGGCCTGCGCTCCGGAGGGAGGAGTCTGGGCACTCATCCGTGCCCGATCTGCGCCGACCGGAAGGGCTGATCCTCGACGTGGCCGGCGGCGTGGCCTTTCGGGAGGATGTGGCCGGGCGCCTCCGGGGCCTCGATCGCCGACAGCCCGTAATCGAACAGGCGCAGCACCGTCACGTGGTCCAGCCTGGCATAGGGCTCGACCACCGGCTGGCCCGGCGACAGATAATGCACGGTGCCGACCGGCAGGCCCGCGGGGAAGGCATTGGCGACGTTGCTGGTGACGACGCGCTCGCCCTCCAGCGGGCGGATGTCTTCGGGATAGTCCATCAGTCTGGGCGCCGCCGCGTTGGTTCCCGCCACTATAGCGGGTGCGTGCGATGCTTCCAGCATCACCGGCACCCGGCTGGTCATGTCGGTCAGCAGCATCACCCTGGCCGAGCGGCTGCCGATCTCGGTCACCCTGCCGACCAGTCCGGCGGCGTCGACCGCCACCATGCCCTTGGCGAGACTGCGGCCGAGCGGCACCGACAGCAGCACCGAGCGCGCATAGACCCCGCTCGCATCGGCCACCGCCCGGGCGGTGACGAAGGATGGCACCGGTTCGGGCATCCAGTTCAGGTTGGCCTTGAGGGTCGCGTTCTCGGCCGCCAGCGCCATCGCCACGTCGTACCAGCGGCGCAGGCGGATGTTCTCGGCGCGCAGACGCTCGTTCTCCTGTGCCACGCCGACCAGCGAGCGCGCCTCGCGGCCGAGACCGCGCACCTCGCCGATCGGCTCCGCCAGCAGCCCGTAGAGCGGCGCCAGCAGGTCGGCCACCTGGGACCGCGCGGTCTCCGCCAGCCTCCGATCCGCCTGCCCGAGCAGCATCACCAGGCAGGCCAGGCCGAGCAGCAGCGGCAGGGTCAGCTTGCCGAGCGCCTGGCGCAACTGGATCGACAGACTGAACATGGATCGACCCTCCCGGACCCGGCGCCGCTCGCTGGAGCTTTAATACATGGTCGTCAGCACGTTACGAAGCCGCTTCATCTCCTCCAAGGCGCGTCCCGTGCCCAAGGCGACGCAAAACAGCGGATTTTCCGCCGCCATCACCGGCAGGCCGGTGGCTTCGCGCAGAACCTCGTCCAGCCGATACAGCAGCGCGCCGCCGCCGGTGAGCACGATGCCCTTGTCGACGATGTCGGCGGCCAGTTCCGGCGGGGTGTTCTCCAGCGCGGTCTTGACCGCGTCGACGATCTGGCTGACCGGCTCGGCCAGGCTCTCGGCGATCTGGCGCTGACCCACCACCACCTCGCGCGGCACGCCGTTCATCAAGTCGCGGCCTTTCACTTCCTTGAGCGGGCCATGGTCGTTCTCGTCGTCCGGCGGCTTGGCGGCGCCGAGTTCGATCTTGATCTTCTCGGCCGAGCTCTCGCCGATCAGCAGATTATAGTTGCGCCGGATGTAGGAGATGATCGCCTCGTCCATCTTGTCGCCGCCGACCCTAACCGAGCGGGCATAGACGATGCCGCCGAGCGAGATCACCGCCACCTCGGTGGTGCCGCCGCCGATATCGACGATCATGCTCCCCGATGGCTCGGTCACCGGCAGGCCGGCGCCGATCGCGGCCGCCATCGGCTCCTCGATCAGCAGCACCTTGCGGGCGCCGGCGCTCTCGGCGCTCTCCTGGATCGCCCGGCGCTCGACCGCGGTGGAGCCGGACGGCACGCAGACGATGATCAGCGGGCTCGCGAAGCCGCGCCGGTTATGCACCTTGCGGATGAAATGCTTGATCATCTCCTCCGCCACCTCGAAGTCGGCGATCACCCCGTCGCGCAGCGGGCGGATGGCGGTGATGTTGCCGGGCGTGCGGCCGACCATGCTCTTGGCCTCGTTGCCGACCGCCAGCACCTGCTTCTTGCCGCGCACGTCGGCGATCGCCACCACGGACGGCTCGTCGAGCACCACGCCACGACCCTTCACATAGACCAGCGTGTTGGCGGTCCCGAGATCGATGGCCATGTCGTTGGACATGATGCCCAGCAGGCGAGAGAACATCTCAAACTCCAGTCAAAGTCCCGGCCTGGAACGGGTCGGGCCCGCTCCCTGTGTCCCCGGGGCGGCCCGCGGACCACGATCGGGCAAGAGCGGGCACGGCTTAGCGGTGCGTTGTCCGGGGGGCAAGGCGGCGCGTTCATTTCACAGCGCCGTGAGGCAGGCGCTTGCCTTGCTTTAGACCTGTAACCGCCACGATCACAGCGCGTTGTTGCGCCATGGCAGGCGCCAGGGTCGTTTCGGAGGGTCGTTTCGGCCGATTTCATCGGGCCGGACCGGGCCGCCACCGGCCGAACGTGAACACTTTGAGGACATGACCATGATTCGCAAGCTGACGCTGCTGACCACCGCCGCCGCTCTCACGCTCGGCCTGGCGGCCTGCGACCCCTACAGCCCCGGCCAGCGCGCGGTCGGCGGCGGCCTGCTCGGCGCCGGCGCCGGTGCGGCGATCGGCGGCATCGCCGGCGGCGGACACGGCGCCGGCATCGGCGCGCTGGCCGGCGGCGCGCTGGGCGCGGTCGGCGGCGCGGCGACCACGCCGAGCCGCGGCTACTAAGGCCAGGCGGCGATGACCCCCGACCTGCGCGCCGCGGCGCCCGGCGTACTCACCGGCACAGTCACCGGCACGGTGCTGCGCAGGTCCGGCCTGCTGGCGGTATTGCTGGCCGGCGGCATCGGCCTGGCCGGCTGCACCGACCCGTACGATCCGGGACAGCGTGCGGTCGGGGGCGGCGTGATCGGCGCCGGCGCGGGTGCGGCGCTCGGCGCGATCGCCGGCGGCGGACGCGGGGCGGCGATCGGCGCGCTGGCGGGCGGCGCGGTGGGCGCGGTCGGCGGCGCGGCGACCACGCCCAGCGCACCGGCGCCGGCCTACGGGCCGCCGCAATATGCACAACCGCAATACGCCCAGCCGCAAGCCTATGCGGAGCCGCAATATGCGCAGCCCCAGTACGGGCAACCGCAATATGCCCAGCCGCAATATGGGCAGCCGCAATACGCCCAACCGCAGTACGCCCAGCCGGGCTACGGGCCGCCCCCGCCGCAGCCCGGCTACGCCTACTAGGGCACCATCAGGCCGGGCCGGGTCGGGAGACGGCGGTGGCTCTCAGGCCGAGAGCGCCGCCGGTTCCGTCCTGGCCCGCTTGACCAGCAGCTTGTTGAGCGCGTGCACGTAGGCGCGCACCGCCGAGACGATGGTGTCGGTATCGGCACCCTGCCCGTCCACCATCTTGCCGTTCTCCTCGAGCCTGACGGTGGTGCGGGCCTGCGCATCGGTGCCCTCGGTCACCGCGCCGATCGAGAACAGCACCAGCGTCGCCTCGTGCGGGAACAAGGCGCGCACGGCATTGAAGGCGGCATCGACCGGGCCGCTGCCGGTGACGTCGGCGGACAGCGTCTCGCCGTCGATCTCCAGCTCCAGCATCGCCCGGGACGGACGGCGCGAGCCGCCGGACACGTCGAGGCCGATGAATCGCACATGCGCGTGGTCGCGCACCTCGTCGTCGACCAGGGCGACCAGATCCTCGTCGAAGATGGTCTTCTTGCGGTCGGCGAGATCCTTGAACCGGACGAACGCGTCCTGGATCTGGTTCTCGCCGAGGTCGCCGTAGCCCATCGCGGCCAGCTTGTCGCGGAACGCGGCGCGTCCGGAATGCTTGCCCAGCACCAGCGAGGATTTGCTCCAGCCGACGCTCTCCGGCGTCATGATCTCGTAGGTGGCGGCGTTCTTGAGCATGCCGTCCTGATGGATGCCGCTCTCGTGCGCGAAGGCGTTGCGGCCGACGATCGCCTTGTTCGGCTGCACGTCGAAGCCGGTGATCTGCGACAGCATGCGCGAGACCTTCAGCAGGTCCGGCGTGCGGATGTTGTTGGTGAAGGGCAGCACATCCTGGCGGGTGCGCAGCGCCATGACGATCTCCTCCAGCGCCGCGTTGCCGGCCCGCTCGCCGATGCCGTTGATGGTGCATTCGATCTGCCGCACGCCGGCCTGCACCGAGGCGATGGTGTTGGCGACCGCCAGGCCGAGATCGTTGTGGTTGTGCGCCGACAGGATCACCGTGTCGGCGCCCGGCACGCGCTCGCGCAGCATGGTGAACAGCCGCGCCATGTCCTCTGGCGTGGCGTAGCCGACCGTGTCGGGAATGTTGATCGTGTTGGCGCCGGCCTTGATCGCCGCCTCGACGCAGCGGCACAGGAACTCGTGGTCGGTGCGGCTGCCATCCTCCGCCGACCATTCGACGTCGTCGGTGAACTGGCGCGCGGCGTGGTTGCCGGTGGCGATCAGGTCGAGCACCGTCTCGGGCTCCATGCGCAGCTTGTATTTCATGTGCAGCGGCGAGGTGGAGATGAAGTTGTGGATGCGGCGGCGCTCCGCGGGGCGGATCGCCTCGCCGGCGCGGGCGATGTCGTCGCGGCCGCCGGTGCGGGCCAGGCCGCAGATCACCGGACCGCGCACGTGCTGGGCGATCTGGTGCACGCTGTCGAAATCGCCGGGGCTGGCGACCGGAAAGCCGGCCTCGATCACGTCGACGCCGAGGTCGGCCAGGGCGTGCGCCATGCGTAGCTTCTCGGCGATGTTCATGGAAAAGCCCGGCGACTGCTCGCCGTCGCGCAGGGTGGTGTCGAACAGGATGACGCGATCGTCGCCGATACGGCCGAAGCTCGGATGGTCGATGCTCATGGTGGCTCCGTCGAGAGGCGCCGGCTGGACTGAGGCGGGTTATGCCGCATGCCGGCGGTCGGTTGTCAGGGTGGCGCGAGGCCCCTGAGCGCGCCGCGCGCCCGTGCGGTCAGACGGGGCGAGGGTGTCCGCTCAGGGGCAGCGAAGTCGGAGCGGCGCGCCCAGAAGAACGCGCAGGGATGCGCGATCGGAGCGGCTCGGACGGGACACCTGACGGGACATGCGGCGGATTGTAGCGTCCACGAACCGATTGGCCAGGGCTAAACGCGCGAGCGCTGGACACGAGGGCAGGACGGACCGGAGCCCGCGGTGTCCGCCGTGCATGTTTCGCGCCGTTTCGTTACCTGGCGGTCTCTCCCTGGCGGCGCGATCCGCGGCTATCGTCGACCGTCATCGCTCCGCAACCGAGGCTCCGCCATGCGCGCCCAGACCACCGTTCCAGACCAGACCGATCACGATCGCGGCCGGATCCGCCGGGCCTTGCTCCCGGCCGGACTGGCCGGGCTGGTGGCCCTGTCCGCCTGCGCGGTGGCGCCGCCGCCCGGTCCGAGCATCCTGGCGCAGCCCGGAAAGGGCAAGACCGAGCAGCAGTTCGAGGCCGACGACGCGCATTGCCGCGCCTATGCCGCCCAGGCCAATGGCGGGGTGACGCCGGCACAGGCGGCGGCGAACAGCGGCCTCGGCAGCGCTGCGATCGGCACGCTGCTGGGCGCGGCCGCCGGCGCGCTGCTCGGCGCGGCAGCCGGCAATGCCGGCGCCGGGGCGGCGATCGGCGGCGGCACCGGCCTGCTGTTCGGCGGCGCCGCCGGCAGCGATGCCGCGGCCCGCTCCGGGGCCAGCTTCCAGGCCAACTACGACAACGCCTACGCGCAATGCACCCGGGCGACCGGCAACCTCATCGTCCTGCCGCCGGTGGTGGGGTATGTCGGTCCGACCGGTCCCGGCGCCTATGCGCCCGCTCTGATCGGACCGCCCGGCCCGCCGGACTATCCGCCGCCGCCGCCGCCAGCGCCGGGCTACGCCTACTGATCAGCCGGCCAGCCGGGTGAAGCCTCCGCCTGCGGCGAAAAACCCGTCCACCGCACGCAGCATGGCGGACGCGACCTGGGTGCGATGCGCCGCCTGGCGCAGCGCCGCCTCGTCGAGCCGGTTGGACATGAAGCCCATCTCCACCAGCACGCTGGGGATGTCCGATGCCTTCAGCACCACGAAGGCGGCGTGCCGGGAGGGATTGCTCAGCAGGCCGATCCCGGGCCGGAACGCCTGCACCACGCTGCCGGCCATGCGCGCCGAGCCGGCCCTGGTCTCCTCGCGCACCAGGCTGGCCAGGATCCGCTGCACGTCGGGCGAGGTGCCGTGGAAATGCGGCCCGGCGAAACGGTCGGCGCTGTTCTCGGTATGGGCGAGCGCCGCCGTCTGCGCGTCCGACGCGCCCTCGGACAAGGTATAGACGCTGGCGCCGCGCACCGACGGGTCGTGCAGCGCGTCGGCATGCATCGAGACGAACAAGGCGGCCTGCCTGCCCTCGGCGATGCCGACCCTGTCCTCCAAGGGAATAAAGACGTCGCGACCGCGGGTCAGCTCGACGCGATAGCGGCCGGAGCGAAGCAACAGACCCTGCAGCTCAGACGCGGCCGCCTCGGCGATGTGCTTCTCGTAGGTGCCGGACACGCCGATCGCGCCCGGATCCTTGCCGCCATGGCCGGGATCGAGCATCACCAGCGGCCTGGGCGGCCGCGCCCGGCCGACGATGGCGGGAGCGGCCGGCGCGTGCGCGGCACGATGCCGCGGGACGGCGGCGCGGGCGATGCCGGGCACGCCGCCCAACCCGGCGGAGATCGCCAGCGACAGGAATGCCCGCCGCCCGTTGCTTCGCCTCAGGCTCTCTCCGGGACCCGATCCGTGCTGCATCGATCCAGTCCCCCGCGCAAACGCTGCGCGATTCTAGCCGATCGAGGGCCGGGCTCGCCAGCGTTTCCCGACGCTCCGCCCGAGACTTGAAGGACCTTCTTAAACCTGGAGCTGCGCGATCGCCGCCGTGGCGTCATCGATCGCCTTCTGTCGCGGCTCCGGGCCCATCGCCACCCCTTCGGCGCGCACGATCTCGATCTCCGGCAAGCCGATGAACCCGAACAGGGCGCGCAGATGGGTCTCCTGATGGTCGGCGAAGGCGAACGGCGTGCCGGGGCCGTAGAGCCCGCCGCGTCCCGACGCGATCACCACCGTCTTGCCGCCGGCCAGCCCTTCGGGACCGTCGGCACCGTAGCGAAAGGTCTTGCCGGCGATCACGATGCGATCGATCCAGGATTTGAGCTGGCTCGAAATTCCGAAATTGTACATCGGCGCGCCCACCACCACGATGTCGGCGGCGAGGAACGCGTCCAGCGCCGCCGCCGACTGCGCCAGCTCCTCGGCCGGCGCCTGACCGCCGAGATGGGCGCCGGACAGATGCGGCAGCGGATCGGCGGCGAGATCGTGACGGACGATCTCCAGCCCGGGATGCAGCGCCTCGAACCTGGCCACCACGGCGGCCGAAAGCTGGCGGGTGACGGAGTTGTCGCCGAGGATGCTGGAGTCGATATGCAGGAGCTTCATCGTCTGGTCTTTCCGGTTGTGGTTCCATTTCGTAACCATCACTCAGATGATAACCCAACCTGATCGGGCGCAAGACGGCACAATGGACGAACCAGGGAACATCGGTGTGCCCGAACGGCCGGGACCGATTCTGCCTTTCGAGGCCGACGAGTGCCGCGCGGCGGGTGCGATCCTGGCCAGGATCGGCGACAAGTGGAGCGTCCAGGTGGTGGTGCATCTCGGCGCCGGACCGCGCCGCTTCAGCGCCATAAAACGCGCGGTCGGCGCGATCTCGCAACGCATGCTGACCCTGACGCTGCGCGGGCTGGAACGCGACGGGCTGGTGACCAGGAGCGTCATTCCCACCACGCCGCCACGGGTGGAATACGCGCTGACGGCGCTGGGCGACTCGCTGCTGCGGCCGGTCGAGGCGCTCGGCCTGTGGGCCCGCCAGCACCGGCACGACATCGAGCAGGCGCGGCGCGAGTACGACGCGCGGACCCGACCCTGAAACCCGACCCCGAAACCGGCCGCTTGCGAACGGAGCCGGGTTCGAGCATTCTATTCCTGTGTGACGTGTCCGCGCACAAGGCGGGACGGTGGTTTCGGCCATCGCCGCTCGCTGCGGACCGTCCGGCATCCTGCCTCCCCCCGCGGAAAGCGCCATGGCCGACCTGGCCGGCGAGCGGTCTTGAGGGCGAGACGGATGACGCGCCCGCCAGGACGATCCCGATCGCTCTCGCATGGCCACGCCCGCCCAACGGGATCATGCGGTCGCCGCATGCGTCCCGCGATTGACCGTCAAGGACCGAATGACCGCCGCGAACCACCCGACCAGGACCCAGCGACCGAGGACGGCATTGCGCCGGAACGCGTCGTCGATCCTGCAGGCGTTGCACGCGGCCCTCCGGTTCAAATCCCCCATTGCCGCGCGCGCGACGCTCCCCCCACCCTCCGCAGGCCACAGCCAGGTCCGATCGCCACAGCGAGCGTGTCCCGGATCCGGCCATTCCGGCGCGGCGGGCAGGAGCCGACTCCCGGCCTACCGGAGTTCCTCCCCCCATGACCAAGCGTATGCTGATCGACACGACTCACGCGGAAGAGACGCGCGTCGTCGTCCTCGACGGTAACCGGCTCGACGATTACGACGTAGAGACCTCGTCGAAGAAGCAGCTCAAGGGCAACATCTACCTCGCCAAGATCGTCAGGATCGAACCCAGCCTGCAGGCGGCGTTCGTCGAATATGGCGGCAACCGGCACGGCTTCCTCGCCTTCAGCGAGATCCATCCCGACTATTACCAGATCCCGGTCGCCGACCGCGAACGCCTGATCGCGCTGCAGGAGGAGGAAGCCCGCGCCGAGGAGGCCCGCGCCGACCGCGAGGAGGATGACGAAGAGGCGCCTGACCAGGAGAATCGGCAGGAGGCGCGGCAGCAGCACGCGCCGCGCCAGCAGGGCGGCAACGGCGGCCGGGGCCGGCAGAGCCAGGCCCGTCATGGCGCCGGCACCACGCCGGACCAGGTCGAGGATGGTCGGTTCGAGGACGGCCCGGCCGGTGACGCGCCGGAGCAGCATTCCGGCGACTATGCCGGCGCGAACCCCGGCGATCATCCCGGCGACCACCCTGGTGCGCCGTCCGACGACGAGCCCGGGAGCGAAGATGGCCGCCCGCCGGTAATCGAGATGCCGCTGGAGATCGAGGCGGAGTCGGTCGAGGATACCGCTTCCGAGGCGATCCCGGACGCCGACGATGCATCGGACGACGATCTCGACCAGGACGGCCCCGACGAACCGGCGCCGGAGACGGTCGGCGGCGAAAGCCCGGACGACGGCCAGGCGCAGCGCCGCACCGCCCGCTTCCTGCGCCAGTACAAGATCCAGGAGGTGATGCGGCGGCGCCAGATCCTGCTGATCCAGGTCGTCAAGGAGGAGCGCGGCAACAAGGGCGCCGCCCTGACCACCTACATCTCCCTGGCCGGCCGCTTCTGCGTGCTGATGCCGAACTCGCTGCGCGGCGGCGGGGTGTCGCGCAAGATCACCTCGGCGGCGGACCGGCGCCGGCTGAAGGAGATCACCAACGAGCTCGAGATTCCGCGCGGCATGGGCATGATCGTGCGCACCGCCGGCGCGCAGCGGCCGCGCCCCGAGATCAAGCGCGACTGCGAATATCTGCTGCGCACATGGGACGAGATCCGCGAGACCACGATGGCCTCGATCGCGCCTTGCCTGGTGTACGAGGAGGCCAGCCTGATCAAGCGGGCGATCCGCGACGTCTATACCCGCGACGTCGAGGAGATCGTGGTCGATGGCGAGGCGGGCTGGAAGGGCGCGCGCGAGTTCATGCGCACCCTGATGCCGGCCAACGCCAGCAAGGTGACTCTCTGGCGCGATTCCAGCCAGACGCTGTTCTCGCACTACCAGGTCGAGCAGCATCTCGACGCGATGCTGCAGCCGACGGTGCAGCTCAAGTCCGGCGGCTACCTGGTGATCAACCAGACCGAGGCGCTGGTCGCGATCGACGTGAATTCCGGCCGCTCGACGCGCGAGCGCAGCGTCGAGGAGACCGCGTTCCGCACCAACATCGAAGCCGCCGACGAGGTCGCCCGTCAGTTGCGGCTGCGCGATCTGGCCGGCCTGATCGTCATCGACTTCATCGACATGGACGTCCGGCGCAACAATGCGGCGGTCGAGCGCCGGCTGAAGGACGCGCTGCGCAACGACCGCGCCCGCATCCAGGTCGGCTCGATCAGCCATTTCGGCCTGATGGAGATGTCGCGCCAGCGGCTGCGTCCGTCGATCGCCGAAAGCAGCTTCGTCACCTGCCCGCACTGCAACGGCAGCGGCTTCATGCGCGGCACCGAGAGCTCGGCGCTGCACGTGCTGCGCGCGATCGAGGAAGAGGCCGGCAAGCGCAAGGCGGCAGAGATCCTGGTCCATGTCGCCAGCGCGGTGGCGCTCTACGTGCTCAACCACAAGCGCGCCTGGCTGCGCGAGATCGAGACCAGGCACCAGCTCACGGTGCATCTGGCCGCCGACGACGCGCTGCTGCCGCCGAACCTGCGGATCGACCGGGTGCGGCCGTATGTCGCGCCGGCGCAGCCGGCCCAGGCTGCGGTCCTGGCCCCGGTCCAGGGATTGGCGCCGGCGCAGGCCAAGGTGACGCAGATTCCGATCGAGACCGGTGCGCCGGCGCTGTTCGAGCCGGAGCCGGCGAGCGAGGAGGCCGACGAGGACGACGCCCGTCTCGGTGCGGCGGCCGGCGGCGCGAACGGCACCGCAGGTGCGCAGCCGGACAGCGACGAAGCGGCCCGCAAGCGCAAGCGCCGTCGCCGTCGTCGTGGCGGGCGTCGCGAGGACGGCGCGCAGAGTCAGGGCGAGGACGGCGCGCGGGGTCAGGGCGACGAAGGCGCGCAGGCGCACGGCGACGACGGTGCGCAGAGTCAGGTCGATGACGGCGAAGAGGACGGAGCCGAACCTTCGGTGGTCGTGGAGGCCGGGAGTCCGGCGGCGGCCGGGTCCGGGGCTTCGGCGCCGCGCGGCCGGCGCCGTCGCGGCGGTCGCAACCGCCATCGCGGCGAGACCCGCGACGAGGCTGGCAGCCAGGCGGGAAGCGGTCCCGACCAGGATGCGGATCACGCGGAGTCGCGTCGTCCGGCGCCGACGGCCTATGTCGGCCCGACCCCGGCCGATCCGTTTGCCGGCAGCTTCGACATCTTCGAGATGATCGATCGCGAGGCCGACGAGCCGCAGGCGCTGATGCCGAACCCGGCCGCGTCGGCCGCGTCGCTGCCGCCGGTCCAGCCGACCGCGGAGAGCGCCGACCCGACCGAGGTCGCGGCGCCGGCCCTGCCGGTCGCGGAGACAGCGGTGCCGGTCGAACCCGACCCCGTCGCCGCCGATGCGGTCGCGTCGCCGAAGCCGCGCAAGCCGCGTGCGAGCCGCGCCCGCAAGCCGGCGGTTGCAGCGGCGGAGTCACCGGACGCGGCGACCGGCCCGGTGTCGGTGGACCCCGAACCGGCGGCGGCCGCGCGTCCGGCCCGCAAGCCCTCGGCCCGATCGCGTGCCAAGGCGGCCCCGGTCGCCGAGCCGGTCGGCATGCCGGTCGCGGCACCGCTGGCCCTCGCCGAGCCGGTCGTTGAGCCTGTCACCGAGTCTGTCACCGAGTCTGGGCCTGCCGAGCCGGAAACCCAGGCCGCGCCTGCGATCGATCCGAGCATCGTGCAGCCGAAGGTGATCGGCGACACCGCCGCTTCCGGCCCGCGCCGCACCGGCTGGTGGAAGCGCTGACCGTCTGACCCATGCGCCCTCCCCCGTCACGGGGGAGGGCGCGGCCAGGCCGGGCACTGTCCCTGGACCGGCCGATCGCGCGCGGCCCAGGGCACCATGACCAGGACGCGCTTGCGGAAATAGCCGGCGATCGATTCCGGGCCATAGGGGCGCGCCTCGCGATCAGGCAGGCAGATCAGCCGCGCCGGCCAGGTCGCCCCGCCGGAGAGGGCGCCTGGCGGCGCCATCAGGTAGTGCATAGTCTCGCCCGACGCCTCGCCGGAGCTCCAGGTCGCATCACGCGCGGCGATCTGCGCCGGCAGCAGGGCCAGATCGCCGCGCAGCACCGGCATCCTGATCGCCAGCAGCACCAGCAGCGCGACGCTCAGCGACAGAACGCGCACCGGCGCGGCGATGCGGAACGGGAGCAGCGAACACAGGCCGAGACCGGCGATCAGCGACAGACCCTGGCGCAGCGTGGCATGCCGGACGCAGCAGACCGTGCCGAACTGGTGCAGGGAAAGCGCCACCGTCGCGTAGCAGGCCAGCAGGATCGAAGCGGTCCAGAGCACGACCGGCCATGTCGCCGTCCGGATCGTCTCCCGCGAGATCGTCCGGTGCCCCGGCAGGCCGAGGATCACCGCGAGCTTGATCAGCACGGCCGGGAACGGCGCCACGCCGTACACGCCGCCCAACTCGCCAAGGAACGGCGCGACCGCACCGCGCAGGCTGGCCGGCCAGTGCCCGGCGAAACCGCTGGCGTGATCCATCACCTCGGCCATCATCGCCATGCGATGGCGCCCGACCGACAGGCACACCGAAGCGGCCGCCAGCAGAGGCAGCAGCCAGACGGCGGCAAAGCGCCCCGGTTGGCGACGAAGCATCCCGTACGCCAGCATCGCCGCGCCGGCCACCGCGACCGCCATCGCGCCGGCCTCCGCCGAGAGCGAGGCGACCAGCAGGGCGGCGGTCAGCGGAAGCGGCGCACTCGCCTCGCCCAGCATCAGGACGGTGACGACGGCGAGCCCGGCCCAGGCGCTCAGATAGGCGGAGGTGGCCATCGGCCAGTAGAACAGCTCGTCGGGACGGCCGAGCAGCAGCATGGCGACCAGCAGCGCGACAGCGAGCAGAACCGGCTGCGCCAGCCGCGACCGGACCCCGGCCCAGGCGACGGCAGCGACGGCGCCGATCCAGCCGGCGGCCAGAAACGGCACCACGAGGGGCCGGCGGGCCAGGTCGGCCAGCCGGAAATACACCGCCATCACCGTCTCGCTGAACGGACGCGGACTCCAGCCGCGCATCCGGTCGATCACGGCAAGGAATCGATCGTGACGCTCGACCATGGCGACGAAGAACTCGTCGGTCGCCCAATGGCCGGACCCGATCAGCGCGGCGTAGGGCGCGAGGCAGAGCAGCAGGACGATCCAGCACAGGATGGGTCCGGCATGGTCGGCGCTCGACGCGAACCGGCCGACTCGCCCAAACTGGGCCGATGATCGCATTCCGAGGCACCTTCTTTTGTTTCGTCACGTTCTGCGGCCTGCTGTCCGGGCCGCCGGTGGCGCTGGCGGCGACGCCGGTCGAACGTCTGTTCGCTCGAATCGCAGACGATCCGGCGCGGCTTCGCGTGTTCCTGACGACGATGCCCAAGGGTGGCGACCTGCACAATCATCTCGCCGGCGCGGTCTATGCCGAGAGCTATCTCGACTGGGCGGCGGGGAGCGGGCTCTGCGTCGAGACCGCCCGCCTTGCGATCGCCCGGCCGCCCTGCGCCGGAGCGTCGCGCCCTCTGGCCGACGCGCTCGCGCAGGACCCTTCGCTGCGGGATTCGATGATCGATGCGCTGTCGATGCGCGACTTCACGCCGCGACCCGGCGACGCTTCCGGGCACGACCATTTCTTCGCCACCTTCGCCAGGTTCGACGCCGCCGCCACCGGACACGTCGGCGAAGCCCTGGCGGAGGAGGCGCGACGGGCGGCGGCGGAGCATGTCGGCTACCTGGAAATCATGTGGTACCCGCGCGTGCGCGACTCCGCCGCTCTCGGGCTCGCGCATCCCTGGTCGGGCGAGGATTTCGCGGCCGAGCTGGCGGCGATCCGGCCCGGCATCCCCGCCCTGCTGGCCGAGGCGAAAGCCGACACCGACCAAGCGGAGGCCAGGATGCGGACGGTCCTGCGGTGCGGCGGTACTGATGCCGATCCGGGTTGCAGGGTGACGATCCGCTACCAGACCTTCCTGCTCCGGGTGCTGCCGCCGGCCGCCGTGTTCGCGCAGATGGCCTACAGCACCGCGCTGGTCGCCGCCGACCCGCGCTTCGTCGGGATCAACATCGTCGCGCCGGAAGACAACCCGGTCGCGCTGCGCGACTACGACCTGCATATGCGGGCGTTCCGCTTCTTCCACGACCTGCACCCGGAGGTCCGCCTGAGCCTGCATGCCGGCGAGCTGACGCTGGGGCTGGTGCCGCCGGAGGCGCTGCGCTTCCACATCCGCGACGCGGTGGAGATCGCCGGCGCCAGCCGCATCGGCCACGGCGTCGACATCAGCTACGAGACCGATGCCGCCGGGCTGCTCGCCGAGATGGCCAGCCGCCATGTCGCGGTCGAGATCAACCAGACCAGCAACGAGCAGATCCTGGGCGTGCGCGGGCCGGAGCATCCGTTCCGGCTCTACCGCGCCGCCGGCGTGCCGCTGGTGCTTTCGACCGACGACGAGGGGGTCGAGCGGATCGACCTCACGCATGAATATCTGCGTGCGGTGCAGAGCTGGCACCTGGATTATCCGGCGCTCAAGGCGCTGGCGCGCAACGCGGTCGCCTACAGCTTCCTGTCCGGCGAGGCGCTCGCCACCGCGCCGGACGGCACGCCGCGCCCGCCCGGCGCGGGGCTGCTGGCGCGCAGCGACAAGGCCCGCCAGCAATGGGCGCTGGAGCGGGACTTCGCCGCGTTCGAGACCGACATCGTGCGGCGGATGCGATGAGGCCTCAGATCACCTCGTCCGGCTCCAGCGTCCGGGTCGCCTTGTTCATCACCGCCAGCAGGGCCGCGGTGAGCGGCGTGGCGAAGATCAGGCCCGGCACGCCGAGGATCGAGCCGAACGCGGTCTGCGACAGGATGGTCAGGCCGGGCGGCAGGTCGACGGCGCGCTTCTGGATCAGCGGCGCCATCACGTTGCCTTCGAACGCCTGGATCACCGCATAGAGCGCGCAGGTCTCGAGCCCGGTCGCCGAACCGACCGAGAAGGCGATGATGATCGCCGGGATGGCGCCGATCGCGGCGCCGATATAGGGCACGAAATTGAACAGCCCGGCGAGCACACCGAGCGCCAGCGCCAGCGGCACGCCCAGCAGCCACAGCCCGACCCCGGACAGGATGCCGACCACCAGCATGTCGAGCGCCTGGCCGGCGCTCCAGGCCCAGAGCGCGTTTCCGGCCGCCTCGAACAGCCCCTTGGCGTGCGGGCGGTGACGCGGCGTGACCAGGCGCAGCGCGCCGTTGGCGTAGGTCTCGGGCGAGGCCGCCAGGTAGAGGCCGGCGATCACCACCACCAGCAGGGTGCCGAACAGCCCGAACACCGAACCCAGGAACCCCGCCAGCGAGCCGGCGACCTCCTTGCCGAACGAACCGCCGCCGCCGCCCTTCTGGTCGCCGCCGAGCGATTGCGGCACCTGGTTCAGGATCATGCCGCCCCAGCGGGTGCCGGCGAGCCGGTCGTGCAGGCCATGCGTCTGGTCCACCAGGGCCTGACGCAGCTTCACCGTCTGGTCGACCAGGCCGGGGCCGGCCACGGCGACGAAGCCGACGATGAGCCCGACCAGCGCCAGCACCACCAGGGTCAGGGCCAGCCAGAACGGCAGCCGGGTGAACCGCACCAGCAGCCGCGCCACGCCGTGCAGGATGACCGCCAGCAGGGAGGCGGCGAACACCACCGTCAGCACGTCCTTCAGCAACCAGACCGCCAGGAACACCAGCGTGGCGGCGAGCGCCAGCCGCAGCAGCAGGTAGATCTTCTGCAGCATCGCAGCCCTGGGATCGCCGGGCTGGACGTCGCCAAGCCGTGTGTCGGCGCCGTGGGACGGGACGGGCTGGGCGGGCAGTGCGTCTTGCATGCGGAACTGTCTTTCGGTGGCGGCAGACCGTCTCGCGACGGCAACGAGCCGCTGAACGCCCGAGAGCGGGTTGCGTTCGCTCCCGGCCTCCCGGGCCATCGGGCTCTCGCCGTTCCCGCGCCATGCCGTGCTAGAACGGGCGGCAAAGCGACAGGCCGGAACGGCCGATCGGGAGGTCTGCATGAACAAGATGCGCGACAGCGCCGCCGCCGCCCTGGCCGATGTGCTGTTCGACGGCATGACCATCATGTGCGGCGGCTTCGGGCTGGCCGGCAATCCGGAGACGCTGATCGCGGCGCTGCGCGACAGCGGCGTGCGCGACCTGACGGTGGTCTCCAACAATTGCGGCGCCGACGGCCAGGGGCTGTGGACGCTGCTGGAGAGCCGTCAGATCTCCAGGATGATCAGTTCCTATGTCGGCGAGAACAAGCTGTTCGAGTCGCTCTATCTGGCCGGCGAGCTCGCGCTGGAACTCAATCCGCAGGGCACGCTGGCGGAACGGATCCGGGCCGGGGGCGCCGGGATCCCGGCCTTCTACACCCGCACCGGCGTCGGCACGGTGGTGGCGGAGGGCAAGCCGACCGAGATCTTCGACGGCCAGACCTATGTGCGCGAGCGCTGGCTCAAAGCCGACCTGGCGATCATCAAGGCCTGGAAGGCAGACCCGGAAGGCAACCTGATCTATCGCAAGACGGCGCGGAACTTCAATCCGGTGATGGCGACGGCGGCGACGACCACGATCGTCGAGGCGGAGCTCGTGGCGCCGGCCGGCACGCTCGGCGCTGACCATATCCACACCCCCGGCATCTATGTCGACCGGATCATCGTCAGCACCATCAACGAGAAGCTGATCGAGAAGCGCACCACCCGTCCGCATGCAGAGGCCGGAGGAGCACGCTGATGCCCTGGACCAGGGAACAGACCGCGGCGCGCGCGGCGCAGGAGCTGCGCGACGGGTTCTACGTCAATCTTGGGATCGGGATTCCGACCCTGGTGGCGAACTACATCCCGGACGGCATCCACGTCACGCTGCAGAGCGAGAACGGCATGCTCGGCACCGGACCTTTCCCCACCGAGGACGAGGTCGACGCCGACCTGATCAATGCCGGCAAGCAGACCATCACCGAGCTGCCGACCTCGTCCTACTTCTCCTCGGCCGACAGCTTCGCGATGATCCGCGGCGGCCATATCGACCTGACGATCCTGGGCGCGATGGAGGTGGCCGCCAACGGCGACATCGCCAACTGGACGGTTCCCGGCAAGATGGTCAAGGGGATGGGCGGCGCCATGGACCTGGTGGCCGGGGTCCGGCGCGTGGTGGTGGTGATGGAGCATGCGAGCAAGCAGGGCGTGTCGAAACTGCGCGAGCGCTGCACGCTGCCGCTGACCGGCGCCGGCGTGGTCGACCTGATCGTCACCGACCTGTGCGTGATGCGCTGCGACAAGGAAGAGGGCGGGCTGACGCTGCTGGAGCTGGCCCCCGGCGTGACGCTCGCGGACGTCCGCGCGGCGACGGAGGCCGCGTTCGATCCGGGCGTGTTCTAGAGCACGGTCCGTTCGATCGGATGATGCTCTAGCGCTCAGCGGACCGACAGGCCGGCGCTCAGGCCGCCGTCGATGCGATGGTCGGACCCGGTGATGAAGCCGGCCCGGTCGGACGCCAGGAAGGCGGCCAGCTCGGCGATCTCCTCCGGCTCGGCGATCCGGCCGATCGGGTGCGCGGCGCCGAAACGGGCGAACACCGCATCCAGGTCGGCGTCCGGACCGTCGAGGGTGCGCGCCGCCAGCGCCAGGATCGGCGTCCGCACCGAGCCCGGGCTGATCGACACCACCCTGATGCGGTCGGCCGCGAAATCGAGCGCCATGGCGCGGGTCAGGGCATGGATCGCGCCCTTCGAGGCGACGTAGGCGGCCACCCCGGCCTGGCAGGCATGGCCCTGCACGCTGGAGATGTTGACGATCGCCCCGCCGCCGCGGCGGCGCATCGCCGGCACCCCGAAATGCGCGGTCAGATGGATCGAGCCGACATTGACCTTGAGACACTGCAGGAACGTCTCCGGGCTGGTCGCCACCGCATCGCCGTAGGGATGGATCGCGGCGGCGTTGACGATGACGTCGAGCCCGCCGCACCGCGCCACGATCGCCGCGACCGCCGCCTCGACCTGGTCGGCCTCCGACATGTCGGCCCGAGAGACGGCGAGATCGAGCCCGGAGCGCTTCGCCTGCTCGGCCAACGCCTGGTTGCTGGCCTCGTCGATGCCCAGAGCCACCACCTGGGCGCCGCCCGAGGCGAGCCGCAGGGCGATGGCGCCGGCGATGCCGCTGGTGCCGGTGACGAGCGCGATCCTGTGCTTGAAATCGTCCATGGTTCCCACCCGCCCTCCGGCAAATCCCGATCCGCGAAAACCGCCGCGATCGCACCAGGCGCCGGCGTAACGCCGTACCTTTCACGCCCGGCGGAACCGGCCTAGCATACGGTAGCGCTACCAAGAGCGCGGCAAAACGATAAGAACACGACCCTGGAGGACACATGCGCCGACTGTTCAAGGCCACCCTGACGGGTATGGCCACGCTCTCGCTGCTCGCGGCGCCGGCCGTCGCGCAGCAGAAGAAGACCCTCGCCCTGGTCACCAACGTCTCGGCCGATTTCTGGACCGTCGCCCGCGCCGGCGTGATGAAGGCGCAGGGCGAGCATCCCGACTTCGCCATGAAGGTGATCGTCACCGGCCAGGCCACGGCGGCCGAGCAGCGTCGCGAACTCGACGACCTGCTGGCGTCCGGGGTCGCCGGAATCTCGATCTCGGCGATCGACCCGAAGAACTCGACCGAGGAATTCAACAAGGTCGCCAGCCGCGCGGTGCTGTTCACCACCGACAGCGACGCGCCGAATTCCGCCCGGGTGGTCTATATCGGCACCGACAACAAGGCGGCCGGCCTGCAGGCGGCCGGCGAGATCAAGAAGGCGCTGCCCAACGGCGGCAAGATGATGGCCTTCGTCGGCACCATGGATGCCGACAATGCCCGCGAGCGCGTCGAGGGCATCAAGGAAGGCCTGCAGGGCAGCAACATCCAGCTCGTCGACATCCGCACCGACGGCGGCGACTTCGCCAAGGCCAAGGCCAACGTTCAGGACGCGCTCGCCAAGGGCGGCCTCGATCTGCTGGTCGGCCTTTACAACTACAACACGCCGCAGATCTACTCCGCGGTGAAGGATGCCGGCATGTCCGGCAAGATCAAGGTGGTGGGGTTCGACGAGGACGCCCAGACGCTGCGCGGCGTGGCCGACGGCACGATCCTGTCGACCATCGTGCAGCAGCCGTTCGAGTTCGGATACCAGTCGATGACCGATCTGGTGAAATACATCGGCGGCGACAAGTCCTTCATTCCCGCCAACCACCTGATCATCATTCCCACCCGCGTCATCGCCAAGGACAACGTGCACGAGTTCCAGCAGAGCATGCGCAAGATGCTGACCGCCAAATAGACGGTGGAGTCCCCGCAGGTGGCGGCCGCGCCGCTGCTTTCTCTCGTCGGCATCGGCAAGTCCTATGCCGGCGTGAGAGCGCTCGACGATGTCGGCCTCACCGTCGAGGCCGGCAGCGTTCTCGGGCTGATCGGCGAGAACGGCGCCGGCAAGTCGACGCTGATGAAGATCCTCGGCGGGGTGGTGCAGCCCAGCGCCGGCAGCATCGTCGTCGATGGCGTCGCGCACAGCGCCATGACCGTCGCCGGCGCCGCCCGCGCCGGCATCGCCTTCGTACACCAGGAACTCACCGTCCTCGACAATCTCGACGTCGCCGCGAACATCTTTCTCGGTCGCGAGATGCTCGGCGGCGGCCCGCTGCGGCTGGTGCGCAGCCGGCGCATGCACGCCCTGGCGCGACCGCTGCTCGAACGGCTCGGCGCGGATTTCGGTCCGGAGACCAGCGTGTCGCGCTTGCTGATCGCCCAGCGCCAGTTGGTCGAGATCGCCAGGGCGCTGTCGATGGATGCGCGGGTCATCATCATGGACGAGCCGACCTCCAGCCTGACGTTGCAGGAGACCGACCGGCTGCTGCAGGTGATCGGCGAGCTGCGCGCCTCCGGGGTCGCGGTGATCTATATCAGCCACCGGTTGAACGAGGTGAAGCTGTGCGCCGACCGTGTGGTCTGCCTGCGGGACGGCCGTGTGGCCGGAGGGCTGGCACGCGACGAGATCACGCACGAAGCGATGATCCGGCTGATGATCGGGCGTGAGCTGCGCGCGCTCTACACCCCGCCACGCTCCGTGCCGCAAGGTGCGCTGTGCGTGATCGATCGGCTCGTCACCGGCGCCTTTCCCGACCGCGAGGTTTCGCTCACGGTGCATCGCGGCGAGATCCTGGGCCTCGCCGGCCTGGTCGGTTCCGGACGCACCTCGCTCGCCCGCGCCCTGTTCGGGATCGATCCGATCCTGTCCGGCACGGTCACGCTGGCGGGAGAGACGGTCACGGTCGGCTCGCCGCGCGCGGCGATCGCGCAGGGCATCTATCTCGTGCCGGAGGATCGCAAGCGCGAGGGGCTGGTGCTCGACATGCCGCTTACGGAGAACATCTCGCTGGCGAGCCTGCGACGCTATGCGCGTTTCAGCCTGGTCGATCGCGCCGCGGAGACCGTGGCGGCGCGTCGCCAGCAGGGGGCGCTCAAGATCAAGACTCACGATCTCGCGGTCCATGCGGCGACCCTTTCAGGCGGCAACCAGCAGAAGGTGGTGCTCGCCAAATGGCTGTCGATGGCGCCGCGGCTGATCGTGTTCGACGAACCGACAAGGGGAATCGATGTCGGCGCCAAGGGCGAGATCTATGCGCTGATGCGCGCCCTGGCCGATGACGGCGTCGCCATCGTCATGATCTCGAGCGACATGGAGGAGGTGATCGGCGTCTCCGACCGGGTCGCGGTCATGCATGAAGGCCGGATCGGCGGGGTTCTCGAGCGCGCCGACCTGTCCGAATTCAACATCCTGCGCCTGGCGGTCGGCCAGGACGCCGAAACCCTGGAGTCCGCCTGATGGCCAAGAAGGACTGGGGGCTGCTGGTGCTCCTGATCGTCGTCGGCGGGATCACGGCCCTGCTCAATCCGCGCTTCCTGTCGGCGGTCAACCTGCTCGACATGGCCAACCTCATCGGCCTGTTCGGCATCTTCTCGATCGGCGTCGGCATGGTGATCATCACCGGCGGCATCGATCTCTCGGTGGGCTCGATCTTCGCCCTGCTCGGCGTCGTGTTCATCGACCTGCTGGTCAATCGCGGCGTGCCCTGGCCGCTGGCGATCCTGGCGATCATCGCCGGCGGCATCGTCCTGGGTGCTGTGCAGGGGTTGCTGGTGACCAAGGCCAAACTGCAGCCGTTCGTGGTCACGCTCTGCGGCCTGCTGATCTATCGCGGCGCGGCGCGCTACTACACCACCGACGCGACCATGGGCTTCGGCTATTCCGACGATTTCGACTGGCTGGCCTGGCTGGCGTCCGGACGGAGCTGGGGCATTCCGCATCCGTTCATGATCCTGATCGCGGTCGCGGCGATCATGGGCGTGCTGCTGCATCGCTCGGTGTTCGGCCGCTATCTGTTCGCGATCGGCCGCAACGAGGAGGCGGCGCGCTTCTCCGGCATCCGGACCGGCGCGGTCGTCACCGGCGCCTACATCATCAGCGGCGGCCTGGCCGGTCTGGCGACCATCTGTCTGGTGTTCTACACCAATTCGGTCTCGCCCTCGTCGTTCGGAAATTTCTACGAGCTCTACGCGATCGCCGCCGCGGTGCTGGGCGGCTGCAGCCTGCGCGGCGGCGAGGGCACCATCATCGGCATCGTGCTCGGCACGGCGTTGCTGCAGGTGCTGCAGAACCTGGTCAACATCCTCGGAATCCCGAGCTCGCTGAATTTCGCGGTGATGGGAACCGTGATCCTGATCGGCGTGCTCGCGGATCAGCCGTTCGTGCGCAGGGCGATTCCGTCGCTGCGACGCGAACGGTCCGCCGTCCGGCAAGCAACGACACCCGGTGCCTAGGCAGTCGAGAGGAGGATCAAAGATCCGTCTGTAGTATGGACATCAAATAGACTGCCTGAGACTGCTCGTCGAAATCGTCGTACGCTATCGAACAGTCCGCTCACGAAGTCGTTTTTTCTGCATCGACTTGTAGAGACGTCTCTCGGGGCCATTTGCCGCCTGGTCGGATCGTGAATCAGGGGTACGCTTGTTCGTCTTGCATCTCGCGCTGGGAGGCTGCCTCAAATCACCCCCGATCAGCTATGGCGAGACGGCGGATACCGGTGGACATATCGCCTACGTGCTCGAGGCCGCCGCCGCCCAGGCGAGACACCCGCTCGTAGAGTCCGTCTCGGTCGTCACCAGGCGCTTTCGCGACGCCAGGCTGGGCCCGGCCTATGCGGTCCGATCCGAGCGAATGAGCCGGAACCTCTCGATCGATCGCGTCTCCAGCCGCAGCACCCTGTATCTGGAGAAGGCGGCCCTGGCGGCGGAACTGCCCAGCTTCACCACCGCCTTCTGCGCGCATCTCGCCGCCCTGCCACGGCTTCCGGACGTGATCCACGCGCATTTCGCCGACGCCGCCTCGGTGGCTTCCGCCGTGCGCGGGCTGTTCGGCATTCCCTTCGTCTATACGCCGCATTCGCTCGGAATCGACAAGCGCGCGCACGGCCCGGGCGACGATGGCATCGCGCAGCGCATCGCCTGTGAACGAGGCGCGATCGGACAGGCCGACGCGATCGTCGTGTCGAGCCGCGACGAGGCCGAGCGACAGGTCCGCGCCTACCGGGTCGCGGATGCGGCGTCCAGGACCTTCGCCGTCTCGCCGGGCGTCCCCCGGTTGAACGACGCTACGGAAGCAGCGGCCGGGATACTCGATCTCGGCGCCTGGCTCGACGAGCCGGACAAGCCGATGGTGCTGGCGATCGCCCGGCCGGTACGCAAGAAGAACCTGCCGATGCTGACGCGCGCGTTCGCCGCGAGCCCGTCCCTGATGGCCCACGCCAACCTCGTGATCCTGGCCGGCCAGCATGGCGGCGGCTCGGCGTCCGGCGAGGAAGCCGGCATCGTCGCCGAGCTCGACCTGCTGTGCCGCAGCACGGCGCTTCGCGGCCGTATGGCGCTGCCGCCGCGCCATGTCGCGGCCGACGTCGCCTCCCTCTACCGGCAGGCCGCAAGCGGCGGCGTGTTCGTCAATGCGGCGCTGCACGAGCCGTTCGGCCTGACGACGATCGAGGCCGCCGCCGCCGGCGTGCCGGTGGTGGCGACCCGCAATGGCGGCCCGTCCGACATCGTCGAGACGCTCGGCAACGGTCTCCTCGTCGATCCGACGGACCAGGAGGCGATCGCGGCCGCCTGCCTGCGGATCGTGTCGGATGGCGCGCTGCACGCGGCGTTCTCCCGCTCCGGCCTGGATCGAGTCGGCCGCTATAGCTGGCCGCGCTATGCGCAGCGCACGGTCTCGCTCTACGCCGCGCTGACCGGATCGCTGGAAACCGCAAGCCCGGCGCCACGGCGGATCGCACCGGACGTCGTATCCTGCGCGCAGCCGGCGCGCGTCTGATGCGACCGTTCGGCTGTTTCGTCCATCATCAGGGCCGCGGCCATGCCGAGCGGTGCGCTTCCATCGCCCATGCGCTGCCGCGCGATCGGCCGTTGGTGATCTTCTGCGCCCGCGACGACATCTTTCCGCCGCTTCCGCCGAATGCGCGCGTCGTCCTGATCCCGTCGCTGTTCGAGCCTCGCGGCGACGCGGCGACCAGCCTGGATCATGTGCCGACCCCAGCGACGCTGCATTGCGCGCCGCTGGGGTGGCCGGCGATCCGCAGCGCCATGGCGACCATGACACGCTGGTTCGACCGGGCGGACCCCGCGTTGATGCTGTGCGACGTGTCCGCCGAGGTTGCGCAACTGGCCAGGATCTGCAGCGTCCCGCATGTCTGCGTGCTGCAGCATGGCGACCGTGGCGACGCGGCGCATCGCGCCGCCTATGACGGCGCCGCCGGGCTGCTGGCCCCGTTCGACGCGCACCTCGCGCAGGAGGAATGGGCGCCGGCCAGGCAGGCGATGACCTGCTACGCCGGCGGGCTGGGGGTCGACACGCGACAGATCGGGCGCGAAGCGGCGCGCCGCAGGCTCGGGATCGGTAGCGACGAGGAGATGGTCCTCGTCATGTCGGGCGGTGGCGGCGACGGATTCTCCCAGGCGCCGCTCGGCGTCGGCGCACGGGCGCGCCCCGGCGCGCGCTGGATCACGATCGGATCGATCCGGCGCGACTGGCATGCGACCGAGCCGGCCAATCTCGAGCATCGCGGCTGGGTCGAGGACGCCGCCGCCCATATCGCAGCGGCGGACCTCGTCGTCGCATCGCCCGGCAACACCACCTGCCACCAGATCCTGGCGGCTGGCCGGCCATGGCTGGCGATTCCGGAATGGCGCTATTTCGACGAGCATCATCGCAAGGCGGCCTCCCTGGCGGCGGTCGACGCCGCCTGCGTCCGGCCGCATCTGCCGTCCTCCGCCGCTTCGTGGCACGAGGCGCTGGAACAGACCCTGGCGACGCATGATCCGGTGCTGCAGCGGGCCCTGATCGATCCGCAGGCGGCGTCGAAGGCCGCAAACTGGCTCGAATCGCTCGCCGGCAGGCTGTGGCGCGCACCCCCCGTCGTCACCCTCGCGATCGCGTCTGGAGCCTGAACCGGAATGGACACACTATCCGTCGTCACATTGGCCAAGGGACGGCCGGAGCATCTTCGCAACCTGGTTCTCGGTCTGCAGCGGCAGGAGCTGGCACCGGTCGAGCTGGTCGTCGCGGTGATGCAGGCCGATCGTTACGTGCTGCCGCAGAGCTCGTTTCCGATCCGGCAGATCATGGTCGCCGGCACCGCGTTGCCGCTGGCCGCGGCGCGCAACGCCGCGGTCCGCGCCGCCACCGGCGGGGCGGTGGTGTTCCTGGACATGGACTGCATACCGACCCCGTCCCTGATCGCCGATTATGCCGACGGGCTGGCGCGGCTGGACGGGCTGCTGATGGGCGAGGTGCAGTATCTCGCCGACGGCGCGACGCGAGACGGCTGGAGCTGCGACGATTTCGCGTCGGTCTCGGTCAGGCACTCCGACCGGCGCGGACCGCCGAAGGAGCGCCTGGAGCGCTGCCCCGACTATCGGTGTTTCTGGTCGCTCAACTTCGCGATGCGACGCGCCACCTTCCTGGCCTCGGGCGGGTTCGACGAGAGCTATGTCGGCTATGGCGGCGAGGACACGGATTTCGGCAAGACGCTGGACCAGAAAGGCGTCGACATCGCCTGGATGAGAGGCGGCCTCGCCTACCACCAGTATCATCCGCATCACATGCCGCCGACGCATCACCTCGACAGCGTGGTCCGCAACGCGCAGCTATTCGAGCGCAAGTGGGGCTATCGCACCATGGGACACTGGCTGCACGCCTTCCGCCTGATGGGGCTGATCGACGATGCTCCCGGACGCCCGATCAGGATCCTGCGCCGGCCCGACGAGGCGGATTTCGCCCTGACCGGCCAGGCCAGCCACCAGCCCTACGCGAACACCGCGAGCGTGCTCCGCCTGCTGCAGCAGCGGGCGGCGGCCGGCGCTCATGCGGCGGCATGAGGATCGCCCTGCTCGCGCATGTCCGGCAGCCGATCGCCGAGCCGTTCATGGGCGGAATGGAGGCGCATAGCTGGCATCTCGCCAAGGGATTGTCCGACCGCGGACACGACGTCGTTCTGTTCGCGTCCGGCGACAGCGACCCGCGATTCGCCCTCGATCCGGTTCTGGACCGGCACTACGAGGCCAGCTTTCCCTGGGCGGAGCATCGCGGCAGCACAGCGCTGATCGCGCATGTCGATGACGGCTACGCCAGAGCGTGCGATCGTATCGCCGCTGGGCGGTTCGACGTCGTCCACAACAACAGCCTGCACCGCTTTCCGCTCCGGCACGCGACGCCCACGGTGACGTCGTTGCACGTGCCGCCGTTCGAGGCGTTGCACTGGTTCGTCAGGGACAGCGCCCGGCCGGGCCACCGCCTGACCGTCACCTCGGCGTCGCAATGCTGCGCCTGGTGGCCGGAGGGGCCGCCGGCGCAGGCCTCGGTGCTGCATAACGGGATCGATCCGCACGTCTGGCCGTTCCGCGCCGATGGCGACGGCAGCGCGGTGTGGTGCGGCCGGATCACGCCCAACAAGGGCACGCATCTCGCCGTTCAGGCCGCGCTGCGCTGCGGCCTTCCGCTGACGCTGTTCGGCGGCATCGAGGATCCCGACTATTGGGACACACGGGTGAAGCCGATGCTCGGCGATGGCATCCGCTACGGCGGGCATCTCCATGCCGCCGCGCTGGCGCAGGAGCTGTCGCGCGCGTCGGTGTTTCTGTTTACGCCGTGCTGGGACGAACCGTTCGGCCTGGTGGCGATCGAGGCAATGGCGTGCGGCCTGCCGATCGCCAGCCTGGAGCGGGGTGCCGCGCGCGAGATCATCGCCGAAGCCGGCAGCTTCGCCCCGCCCGACGACGCCGCCGCCCTGGCCACGGCGATCGAATCCGCGATCGTTATTCCGCGCCGGGTGCCGCACGACCGGGTGCTGAGGATGTTCACCCGCGACCTGTTTCTCGACCGCTGCGAACGATTCTACCAGCAAGCCATAGGTGAACAACCTCGATAGAAGTATCGGGTTTCCAAAGGGCGACCGCCCTTTGGCGGGGTTCGGGGCGGCGCCCCGACCTAATCTACTGCGTCGCGATCCACGCATCGACCCGGCGCTCGAGCAGCCACAGCGGCATCGCGCCTTCGTCGAGCACCACGTCGTGGAAGCGGCGCAGGTCGAAGCGCTGTCCGAGCGCCGCCTCGGCCTTTCGGCGCAGCGCCATGATGCGCAGTTCGCCGATCTTGTAGCCCAGCGCCTGGCCCGGCCAGGCGATGTAGCGGTCGGTCTCGTTCTGCATGTTCTTGTCGGCGAGCGCGGTGTTGTCGCGCAGGCAGGCCATCGCCTGGTCGCGGGTCCAGCCCTTCCAGTGGATGCCGACATCCATCACCAGCCGGCAGGCGCGCCACATCTCCATCGACAGCATGCCGAAGCGGATGGTGGGCGTGTCGTACAAACCCATCTCGGCGACCAGTTGCTCGGAATAGAGCGCCCAGCCTTCGACGTAGGCGGTGATGTCGCTGTCGCGGCGGAAGCTCGGCAGGTCTGTCATCTCCTGCGCCAGCGCGATCTGGATATGGTGGCCGGGCACGCCCTCGTGCGCGACCAGGGTCGGCAGCTCGAACAGCGGGCGCTGGTCGAGGTGTGAGGTGTTGATCATCAGCCCGCCGGCGATCCCCTGCTCCGGGCTGCCGGGTTCGTAGCGGCCGGTGGTGTAGTTCTCCTCGATCGCAAGCGGCACCGGACGCACGCCGTAGGTCAGGCGCGGCAGCTTGCCGAAGAAGCGCGGCAACTGGTCGTCGACCCGCTTGGCCAGCCGGCTGGCCTTCTCGAGCAGCGCCTCGCGGGTGGTGACGTAGAATTCGGGATCGGTGCGGAGCTTGGCCTGGAACGCCTTGAAATCACCCTTGAAGCCGGTGGCGGCGATTTGCAGGTCCATCTCGTGGCGGATGCGGGCGATCTCGGACTGGCCCAGGGCGAACACCTGGTCCGGCGTCAGGTCGGTGGTGGTCTCGTGACGCACGCGATAAGCGTAGTAGGCGCGCCCGTCCGGCAGCGAGGAGGCCCCGAGCGTGGTCCGGCTGGCCGGCACGTAACGGTCCTTGAAGAAGGCCGCCAGCCTCTGTTCCTCCGGCTTGATCTGCGTACGCACGATGTCGAGCGCGCTGGCGCGCAACTGCGCCTGATGCGTGGCCGGAATCGTGCCGGGCAGCGTCTGGAACGGCGTGAGCAGCGGGCTCTGCTCCGGCGGCAGGGCGGCCTGGGCCGCGAGGACGGCGGCGATCTTGGTGGCGATCAGGCGCGGCTGCACGAAGCCGGTGGCGATGCCGCGCTGCATGTTGGCGCGCTCGGTCTCGTCGTAGGACGGCAGCGCCGCGAGCCGGGCGAGCCAGGCGTCGGCGTCCGCCTCGGTGCGGATCACGGTGCCCTCGGCGGCATAGGCGGGGGTCTGGAAGAAACCCTCGTCGGCGGTGAACGGGATGCGCGCCTCGTCGAAGCGACGACCGTCGAGATCGAGCTCGATGCGCCAGGACAGCATGTCGTCGTTCAGCCCCGCCTCGCCGCGCAGCGCGGTGCGCGGGATCGCCCGGAGCCGCGCCTGCAGGCCGCGCAGGGTGGCTTCCTGGCGGGCAAGCGCAGCCGGGCTGTCGTCCGGCCAGCGGCGCGCCGCCTCCTGATCGCCGCGCTGTCCGGCCGAGACCGGGTCGATCTGGTCGTTGTAGCGATCGTAGTCGGCGATGACGCCGTCGAGCGCCTTGCCGGCGTCCCGGTCCTGCGACGCGGGCGGAGCGGCCGCGGCGCAGAACACTGTCGACAAGGAGAGGAACAAGCACACGTCGCGCAATCTCGCAGGCATCATCGCGGTCTTTCCGGCTGTCTGTCGCATGGGTTCGCCCGGCCGGCGCACCGGGTCAAGAAATCGGCGCCGTCTTGTTCGACCAGGACCGATCAAGGCTGGTCCGGGATCGCCTGCGGCGACGCGGCGGACAGGCAGGCCACGCCGAACACCGGACCCGCGGTGCGGTCCGGCAACGGTTCGAACCGCACCGTGATTCCGTCTTTTCCCTCAGTGAGAGAGTCCGGAATGCGGTAGGTGCGATCGAAGAAGAGTCCGGTACGCCCGCCGGTCAGGCGTTCGGTGGCGATCACGCTGCCCTCGACCAGGATCAGGAAATCATGGTCGCGTTCCTCGCCCCAGTAGGTGGCGCGCAGTTCGAGCGGGCCGGGACGGGTGCGCATCCTGAACGCGAAGAAACCGCCGGCGCGGGCGTCGCGTCCGTTGCGTCCGCGATACACCACCGGGAACGAGGACCGCGCGTCGAGCGCATGATCGCGCTCGGACTGCATCTCGCCGGGATGGAACAGGTCGACCGAGCGCGCCGCTAGCGCCCGGGCGGCTTCCTGCTCGGCCCGCAGACGCGCCTGCTCGCGCGACCAGCCCGGCGCATCGAACACCGGCAGATACACCGCACTGCGCCGCTCGTGCTGGAAGGCGAACGCGGTCAGCAGGAAATCGTCCGGCCGCCCGACGCCCCTGGCGCGGTAGCCGTCGCCCTCCCGGACCAGATTGTCCAGCACCGATCCGCCGACCAGGGCCGGCGCCAGCCCGTCCCAGGGCCGGTCGGCCGGACCGAGATCGACCGCGAGCACGGCGGGGCCGCGCAGCACGGTGGCGAGTCCGGCGCTGCCGGCGGGATGCTCCAGGCGCAGGCGCATGTCGAAGACCAGCTCCAGACGGTCGCCGTCGTTCCAGCACCGCCGCAGCGACAGATAGCCGTCAGGGTCGGCGGTGGCGGGCAGCACGGCATCGTTCAGGCTGACCGCGGTTTCTCCCGACCAGGAGGGCAGGCGCACGCGCAGCGCAAGCGGGCGGCGCGGCGCGTGCTCGACGCGCAGCGTCACGTGGCCCGATTTCGGATAGTCGGTGTCCAGGACGAGCCGGATCCCGGCCCAGTCGAGCCGGGACGGAACGAACAGATTGACCAGGATGGTCTCCCGCCCGTCATGCCACCAGACGGAATCGCCATGCTTGGCATGGCTCTCCATGCCGGTGCCGACGCAGCACCAGAAATCGTCGAACGGCGTCGAGTAGGCCCGCGCGCTGCCGGCGAGCAGCGGGGTCATGTAGGCGAACATGCCGGTGCGCGGATTCTGCTGCGCCAGGATATGGTTGAGATGAGTGCGCTCGTAATAGTCGAAGATCCCGGCATGCGGGCGCCGCGCGTAGATCTGCCGCGTCAGCTTGAGCATGTTGTAGCTGGCGCAGGTCTCGCAGGTCTGTTCGGTGACGTGGTCGGCGATGCTGTCGGCGGCGGTGAAATATTCCCGGTCGCCGTTGCCGCCGATCACGTAGCTGTGGTGCGCGGTGACCGCGTTCCAGAAGGTCAGGCTGGCCGTGGCGTAGGCGGGCTCGCCGGTGATCTCGTACAGCCTGGCGAGCCCGACGATCTTGGGGATCTGCGTGTTGGCGTGCAGGTTGGCGAGATCGTCCTCGCCGCGTGCCAGAGGATCGAGCGTGCGCCGGTCGTAGATCCGCCGCGCCAGGGCGAGCCAGCGCGGATCGCCGGTACGACCATGCAGCTCCGCAAAGCTCTCGTTCAGGCCACCATATTCGCAGGCCAGCACCTGCTGCAGTTGCGCCTCGTCGAGCCGATCGAACAGGTCGCCGAGATAGGAGGCGAGGCCGAGGCACACGCTCGCCGCCAGCCGGTCGCCGCAGAGCTGCGCGACATCGAGCAGGCCGGCCATCAGCTTGTGCCAGTTATAGAGCGGCGACCAGGCGCCGTTCAGGTCGAAGCCGGTGGAATGGATGAGTCCGGCTTCGATCTCGTCGAAGGCTGCGCGTCCGGGCTCGATCCTGCCCTCGCGCCTGCGGGTGAAGCCGCACAGGAAGCCGTCGCGACCGCGGCGCTGGCACAGCGCCAGCTCCGCGACCACATAGGCGGCGCGCAGGCGCGGCGCCTCCGCGCCGGTCTGCGCATGCAGCAACGCCAGCGCGCTCAGATAGTGCCCGAGCGTATGGCCGGCGATGGTGTCGGATTCCCATCCGCCATAGACCTCGCCCTTGGGCTCCAGCCCGGCCTGCGCGCGGTAGTTGTGGAGCAGCCGGTCCGGCGAGAGACGCATCACGTAGGCGGCGTTGGCATCGAGCGCATCGCGATAGGGCGACGGGCGCAGCCGCACCGCGCGCAGCGGCACCGGCGTTGGCATTGGCATTGGCGCCACCCGCGTCGCCGGCGCGGCGGCGGCATGGGGAACGCCGAGATTGGCGGCGATCGCGGCGGTGGAGGCGCCGCGCAGCAGCGTGCGGCGCGACAGGCTCGCCACGTGCGCCCGGGGCGCCTGCGGCACCTGGGGCGGTCTCATGCCGCGTCGCCCGACGGGAAATCCGGGGCCTCGATGCCGCTGCGCGCGCCCCAGAGATAGATCGACAGTGAAAAGACCGCGACCAACACGTCGTCGAGCGGATGCGCGACCAGCTCGGCGCCGCCGATGCTGCCGAGGCCGGACAGCAGCAGCAGCCCGCTCAGCCAGGCCAGCAGCCAGGCCGCCCGGCGCAGGCCGGACTCCTGGCCGCGCACGCGGGACACCAGCGCGAAGCCGGCGCAGGCCAGCAACTGGGCGCCGAGCAGCCAGGACAGCACCGGCCACCCGGTCCAGAACACGATCAGCGAGGCGATCGCGAACGATGCCGGCGCGACCAGGGCGAATCCCTGCACCCGGAACGGGCGGGCCAGGCCGGGCGCGGTGCGTCGCAGCGCCGCCGCGGAGACCGGCGCCAGCGCGTAGCTCATCATCAGTGCCGACGACACCACGCCGATCAGCGCCTGCCAGGACGGGAACGGCAGGGTCCAGAACACCGCCAGCGCGAAGCTCAGCCAGAGCGCGGGCCGCGGCACGCCGCTGGACGGATCGACAGCGGCGAAGCGGCGCGGGATGGTCCCGCCCTTCGCCCAGGCATAGAGCACGCGCGGGGTGGCGCTCATGTAGACGTTGGCGGTGCCGCCCGGCGACAGGATCGCATCCGCCACCACCAGCGTGCCGAGCCAGGCCAGTCCGAGCGCCATGGCGATGTCGTGGAACGGCAAGGCGAGCCTGCCGTCGAGCCCGGACCAGCCCCGCGCGATCAGGCCGGACGGGACGCTGCCGAGGAACGCCGCCTGCAGCAGCACATAGACCAGCATCGACAGCAGCACCGAGGCGATCAGCGCGAACGGGATCGCGCGCTGCGGATCGCGCACCTCGCGCGCGACCGAGACGATCGGCGTGAGGCCGAGATAGGCGAAGATGATTCCGCCGGTCGAGATCGCCGCCTCGATGCCGCTGCCGCCGCCGGGCGCGAAGCCGTGGATGGAGAAATTCTCCGGCCGCAGACGGGTCAGCAGCAGGATCGCGACCAGCGCGGGCACGCAGAACTTGAACGACGTGACGATGGTGTTGACCAGCGCGAAGGTGGCGATGCCGGCACGGTTGAGCAGCAGCAGCGCCGCGAGCACGGCGAGCTGCAGCAGCCAGCCGGCGAGCGTCGGATCGCCGGCGGCGTCGCGGGTCAGGCCGGGAATCCAGGCGCCGGCATATTGCCGCGCGGCGACGATCTCGATCGCGATCAGGCTGGAGAAGGCGATCGTGGTCACCAGCCCCATCAGGAAGCCGGGCAGCGCGCCGTGCGACCATTCCGGGTAGCGCACCACGCCGCCGGCCTGCGGCAGGGCGGCGCCGAGTTCGCAATAGACCAGCCCGAGCA
>CAIMSN010000088.1 GCA_903844135.1 uncultured Rhodospirillales bacterium
GCCAGGAACTGCATGGTCCAGTCGCTGGCGGACATGCCGCCATCGACCCGGAACACGCTGCGCCGCCCGCTGGCGGCGCCGGGTTCCTCGCCGGCCTCGTCGTCGGCCAGCATCGCCGCGAGCAGGTCGCGGGTCTGGAAGCCGACGCTTTCCAGCGTCGCGCGCGCGAATTCCTTCTTGGTGGTGCCACGGGTGATGCCGGTGATGAGCGCCTGCGCCTGGCTGTCCCAGTGCGGGGCGCCGAGCCCGGTGAAGGCGGGCACGATATAGACCTCCTGCGCCGGATCGGACGCCTCCGCCAGGCGGCCGGTCTCGGCAGAGTTCTCGACCAGTCCGAGCCCGTCGCGCAGCCACTGCACCGCGGCGCCGGCGGAGAAAATCGAGCCTTCGAGCGCGTAGTGGCGTTCGCCGCGACGCTGCCAGGCGATGGTGGAGAGCAGGCGATGCGCGGACCGCTTCATCACCGTGCCGGTGTTGAGGAGGATGAAACCGCCGGTGCCGTAGGTGGCCTTGATGGTGCCCGGTCGGAAGCAGCACTGGCCGATCAGGGCCGCCTGCTGGTCGCCGGCCATGCCGCGAATGGCGATGCCGCCGCCGAACAGGTCCGGCAGGGTGGTGCCGAACGAGCCTGCGCTGTCGCGGATTTCCGGCAGCAACGACGCGGGCACGTCGAGAAGCCTGAGCAGATCCTGGTCCCAGGTCGCGCTGCGAATGTCGCACAGCAGGGTTCGCGACGCGTTGGTGGCGTCGATCGCGTGGATCTTGCCGCCGGTCAGGCGCCAGAGCAGGAAGCTGTCGACGGTGCCGAACGCCAGCTCGCCGCGCTCTGCGCGCGCGCGGGCACCCGGCACCTGGTCGAGCATCCAGGCGATCTTGGTGCCGGAGAAATACGGATCGATGCGCAGGCCGGTGCGCTCGGCGATCAGGTCGGCATGCCCGTCGCGGTCGAGCGCGGTGCAGATCGCCGCGCTGCGCCGGTCCTGCCAGACGATCGCGTTGTGGATCGGCCGGCCGGTGTCGCGCTCCCAGATCAGGGTGGTCTCGCGCTGGTTGGCGATGCCGAGCGCGCTGATGTCGGCGGCGGACAGGCCGGCCTGGCGCAGCGCCGCACGCACCGTGCCGAGCACGGTCGCCCAGAGCGTCTCCGGATTATGCTCGACCCATCCCGGCTGCGGATAGATTTGCGGGAATTCCTCCTGCGCCTGCGCCACCGGACGCAACCGCTCGTCGAAGATGATGGCGCGGGTGGAGGTCGTTCCCTGGTCGATCACGAGAATGCGGGAGCGTGACGAGGTCTCGGAGCTCATGATGCCATACCGGAAAAATGGGGGCCCGGACGCATCGTGTCCGGGCCCCGTTCACGCGACGGAAAGTCAGCCCTTGTTCGTGTCCGGTGCGGACCAGCTCTTGATCAGATCCTCGTACGCGATGGTCTCGCCCTTCGGCTTCTCGTTGTCGAGCTTGCGCTGCGGCGCGAGATTGCCGTCGGCGGCGGACTTCTTGTACCAGTATTCAGGAGTCATAACCGGGTTCATCTTCGGGCCCAGATCGCCCTGCACGCCGGCGCGTTCGATCCGCGCCATGATCGCGTCCTGGTCGCGGGCCAGACCGTCCATCGCCTGCTGCGGCGTGACCGAGCCGGCGATCGCGTTGGAGACGTTCTGCCACCAGACCTGCGCCATCTTGCCGTAGTCCGGCACGTTCACGCCGGTGGGGGTCCAGTTCTTGCGGGCTGGAGACCGGTAGAACTCGACCAGGCCACCGAATTTCGGCGCGAGATCGGTCATGGTCTGGCTCATCACGTCGCTCTCGCGGATGAGATGCTGGGTGAAGACCGCCTTTTTCAGCGTCACGGACTTTGAGGTGCAGAACTGGGCGTAGAGCCAGCCGGCCTTGGCGCGCTGCGGATCGGCGTATTTCAGCATCGTCCAGCATCCGCAATCCTGGTAGCCGAGCTTCTGGCCTTCCTTCCAGTAGGCGCCGTGCGGGCTCGGCGCCATGCGCCATTTCGGCGTGCCGTCCTCGTTCATCACCTTCGAGCCGGGCTTGGACATCGATTCCGAGAAGGTGGTGTACCAGAAGATCTGCTGCGCGATCTGACCCTGGCCCGGAACCGGACCGGCCTCGAGGAAGTCCATGCCGGCGGCCTCGGGCGGCGCGTATTTCTTGAGCCAGTCGACGAACTTGGTCAGCGCGTAGACGGCCGCGGGACCGTTGGCGTCGCCGCCGCGGGTGATGGACGAGCCGCGCGGGCGGCCATCCTCCATGCGGATGCCCCATTCGTCGACCGGACGACCGTTCGGCAGGCCGCGATCGCCGGCGCCGGCCATCGACAGCCACGCATCGGTGAAGCGCCAGCCGAGCGACGGGTCCTTCTTGCCGTAATCCATGTGGCCATAGACGCGCACGCCGTCGATGGTCTTGACCTGGTTGGTGAAGAAGTCGGCGATGTCCTCGTAGGCGGACCAGTTCACCGGAACGCCGAGCTCGTAGCCGTATTTGGCCTTGAACTGCGCCTTCAGCTCCGGACGGCTGAACCAGTCATGCCGGAACCAATAGAGGTTGGCGAATTGCTGGTCGGGGAGCTGGTAGAGCTTGCCGTCGGTGAAGGTGCCGAACGACAGGCCCATGAAATCCTGCAGGTCGAGCGTCGGGCTGGTGACGTCCTTGCCGTCGCCGGCCATGAAATCGGTCAGCGAGCCGCCGATGATGTCCTTGTAGCGCGGGTGGGTGCCGATGAAGTCCGAATCGTTCATCCAGAAATCGTAGATCGGCCGGCCGGACTGCATCTCGACTTCGATCTTGTCGACCAGCAGGCCCTCGTCCATCAGATCGTGATTGACCTGGATGCCGGTGATCTCGGCGAACGCCTTGGTCAGGGTCTTGGATTCATACTCATGGATGTTGAGGATTTCCGAGACGCAGTTGACCTTCATGCCGGCGAACGGCTTCGAGGCCTTGATGAACCATTCCATCTCGGCCATCTGCTGGTCCTTCGACAGGGTCGAAGGCTGGAACTCGTTGTCGACCCACTTCTTGGCTGCATCCATCTGCTGCGCATGCGATGGCCGGCTGTTGATCAGGATCCCGCTGGTGGCCGCGGTGACGGCCGCGGCACCCTTGATCGCACCGCGTCGTGTGATGTCCATGAGCTTCCTCCTCTGTTCGCTCCGCCCCTGCCGCATTCTGTCGACGGCTCGGGCGCTCGTTTCGATAATAGACGTTCGTCAGGCAAACCTAAACATCGCAACCCAATAAATAACCGAAATGATCGCCGCCGGCCACATGGTCGTGCCGCCGGTGAACCTTATCCAGGCGATGTAGATCATCGCCGTACCGACCAACGACAGGAACAGCCGGTCACCGCGCGTGGTCGGAAAACGGAAGATGCCGACGCGCGGCGTTTCCGGCCGATAGATCGCCAGCAACGTCATGATCAGCAGCAGACTGGCGATCACGACGAAGAACGCGGCGGTGTAGGGATTCCACGCCATCCATCCCATCGACGTTCTCCTCAGACCCGACCAAGGGCGAAGCCCTTGGCGATATGGTTGCGGACGAACCAGATCACGATCGCGCCCGGAATCATCGTCAGTACACCAGCCGCGGCCAGCAGGCCCCAATCCATGCCGGCCGCGGAATAGACCCGCGACATGACGGCTGCGATCGGCTTGGCGTTGACCGTGGTCAGGGTGGTGGCCAGCAACTGCTCGACCCAGGAGAACATGAAGCAGAAGAAGGCCGCCACGCCGATGCCGTTGCCGATCAGCGGCAGGAAGATCTTCACGAAGAAGCGCGGGAACGAGTAGCCGTCCAGCGCCGCGGTCTCGTCGATCTCGCGCGGCACGCCGGAGATGAAGCCTTCCAGGATCCACACCGCCAGCGGCACGTTGAACAGGCAGTGCGCCAGGGCGACCGCCCAGACGGTGTCGAACAGGCCGATCGAGTAGTAGAAGTTGAAGAACGGCATCGCATAGACCGCCGGCGGCGCCATCAGGTTCGAGAGCAGCCAGAAGAAGAGATGCTTGTCGCCCAGGAAGCGGAAGCGGCTGAACGCATAGGCTGCGGGCAGCGCGATCGTCACCGAGATGACGGTGTTGAGCAGCACGTACGACAGCGAATGCACGAAGCCGAGATACCAGGCCGGATCGTGGAAGATATGACCGTAATTCGCCAGGGTCGGGCGGTGCGGCCAGAAGCTGAGGCTGGAGACGATCTCGCCGTTGGTCTTGAACGACATGTTCAACAGCCAGTAGATCGGCAGGAACAGCATCACCAGATAGGCGGCGATGCCCAGCGAACGCCCGTTGATACGCATCAGACGTCCTTCCGTCGATCGAGCTGTGTCATGACGGTGAAGAAGGCATAGCAGATCGTCAGCGTGATCAGGTTGTACACCAGCGACATCGCCGCCGCGTTGCCGAGATCGACCTGGCCGAGAGCGATCTTCACCAGGTCCAGCGACAGGAAGCTGGTGGACTCGCCGGGTCCGCCGCCGGTGACGACCGAGGGTTCTGTATAGATCATGAAGCTTTCCATGAACCGCAGCAGCACCGCGATCACCAGCACCTTCTGCATCTTCGGCAGTTCGATGTTGCGGAAGATCGACCAGCGCCCTGCCCCGTCGATCCGCGCCGCCTGGTAGAACGCATCCGGGATCGATTTCAGACCGGCATAGGCGAGCAGGGCCACCATGCCGGTCCAGTGCCAGACATCCATCACCACGATCGTCGCCCAGGCCGAGGTCGGATCCTGGGTGTCGTTGTAGGGGATGCCGAGTCCGTTCAGCGCGGCGCCGAGCAGGCCGATGTCGGCGCGGGCGAAGATCTGCCAGATGGTGCCGACCACGTTCCACGGGATCAGCAGCGGCAGCGCGATCGCCACCAGGCTGGCGCCGACCTTCCAGCCATGGCGGGGTATGCAGATCGCCACCGCGATGCCGAGCGGCAATTCGAGCGCCAGCACCACGAACGAGAACAGCAGGTTGCGCACCAGCGCGTTGGCGAAGCGGCCGCCGATGTCGGTGCTGGGATCGAGCAGGTTCTGGAACCAGGCAATGCCGTTCCAGAAGAAGTTGTTCTGGCCCATGGTGTCCTGGACCGAGTAGTTCACCACCGTCATCACCGGCAACAGCGACGAGAACAGGACGAACACCAGGACCGGCAGCACGAACAGCCAGGCACGATTGTTCAGCGGCTTGTCCATCACGCGGCCTCCCCCTCGACCCGCCGGTCGTCGACATAGACATGCAGGTGATGCGCCGCCACCTCGAGCCTTGCCTCGCCCAGCGCGATCGGCGCGCCATGCGGCACCGTCGCCGTCACCTCGTGCGGTCCGAGCGCTACCCGGGCCAGGCGACGCCGGCCGAGATCCTCGATCCGCAGCACCGTGACCGGAATGCCGGCGCCGTCGTTCGAGACCGTCGCATAGTCCGGCCGGAAGCCGAGCTGCACCTTGTCGGTGAGCGACGGATACCCGGATCCGAGCGCGAACGCCGTCTCCCCGACATGCCCGCTCGCGCCCTCGACCGTGGCCGGGAGGAAGTTCATGCCCGGCGAGCCGATGAAGAAACCGACGAACGCATGGTCCGGCCGCTCGAACAGTTCGGTCGGCGTGCCGATCTGCAGCACCTCCCCGTCCTTCATCACCACCACCTCGTCGGCGAACGTCATCGCCTCGACCTGATCGTGGGTGACATAGATCATCAGCATGTCGAGCGCTTCGTGCACCGCCTTGAGCTTGGACCGCAGCTCCCACTTGAGGGCCGGATCGATCACGGTGAGCGGCTCGTCGAACAGCACCGCGGACACGTCGGAGCGAACCAGCCCGCGTCCGAGCGAGATCTTCTGCTTGGCGTCGGCGGTCAGACCGCGGGCGCGGCGATCGAGCACCGGGACCAGATCGAGCAGACCGGCGATCTCGACCACGCGCGCCTCGGCGGTGCGCTTGTCGACGCCACGATTGCGCAGCGGGAACAAGAGGTTCTCCCGCACCGTCATGGTGTCGTAGATCACCGGGAACTGGAACACCTGGGCGATGTTGCGCTTCTCGGTCGATACGCTGGTCACGTCGCGATCGTCGAACAGCAGGCGCCCGTCGGACGGGATCACCAGGCCGGAAATGATGTTCAGCAGGGTGGTCTTGCCGCAGCCGGACGGGCCCAGCAGCGCATAGGCGCGCCCGTTGCGCCAGACATGATTGATCGGCTTGAGCGCATAGCGCTTGGCCTCGCCCGGATCGCGGGTGGGATAGGCATGTCCGACGCCGTCGAGGGTGATGGTGGCCATGCTCAGTTCCTCAAGCCCCGACCGTGTCGGTCACGTATCGCGCCGCGAGCGTGGCCGGAACCCGCTCGCCATCCTGCCGGAACACGAACACGCCACGCGGATCGACCGAGACCGACGCCATGGCCCCGGGCTTCCAGTCATGCACGCCCAGCACCAGGCACACCCAGGTCGCGAAGCCGAGATCGACATGCACGAAGCTTTCCGAGCCGCTGATTTCGGTGACCGACACCTTGCCGACGAAATCGCCCGACCCGTCCTCGCGGATGTTGGCGTTCTCGACCCGGAACCCGAGACGGTACGCGCCGTCGGGCAGGTCGGGCGACAGATGCGCCGGCAGGGCGGCGCCGTCCACGCGCGTCGCCCTGCCGTCGCGCACCGAGACCGACAGCTCGTTCAGCGGCGGATCGGAGAAGACGCGCGCGGCGTCGATGTTGCCGGGATCGCGATACAGCGACGGCGTCGGCCCCTCCTGGGTCATGCGTCCCTGCCACAGCGTGGCGGTGCGGCCGCCGAGCAGCAGCGCCTCGGACGGCTCGGTGGTGGCATAGACCAGGATCGCGCCGGACGCGGCGAAAAGCCGCGGCAGTTCCTCGCGCAGCTCCTCGCGCAGCTTGTAGTCCAGATTGGCCAGGGGCTCGTCGAGCAGCACCAAGGCGGCGCGCTTGACCAGCGCCCGGGCGATCGCGGTGCGCTGCTGCTGGCCGCCGGACAGTTCGGCCGGCAGGCGACGCAGGAACGGGTCGAGACGCAGCACGCGCGACGCCTCGGCCACGCGGGACTCGATCTCGGCCCGGTCCACGCCGGCGACGCGCAACGGCGACGCGATGTTCTCGTACACGGAAAGCGACGGATAATTCACGAACTGCTGATAGACCATCGCGACCGAGCGCTTGCGCACCGGCACGCCGACCACATCGTTGCCGTCCACCAGAATGCGGCCCGTGGTCGGCTTGTCGAGCCCGGCCATCAGCCGCATCAGCGTGGTCTTGCCGCTCAGGGTCGGTCCCAGCAGCACGTTCATGGTGCCGCGCTCGAAGGCGAGCGTGACGTCGTCGATGACGGTCTCCTCGCCGACGCGCAGGCCGACCCTCTCAAGAACGACGCTCATTTCGCATACTCGATTTCACTGGAGGCATCGCTGGCAGGCGGCGACGCGGTCGCTGCCATCGCGCGGACCGCCTCGTCGACGGCGTCGCGCGCCGCGGGATCGAGGCGCAGTCCCAGCTTGGTGCGACGCCACAGCACGTCGTCGCCGGCGCGCGCCCATTCATGGTCCACCAGGTAGCGCAGCTCCCGCTCGCACAGCCCGGCGCCGAAATCGCGGCCGAGATCCTCGATGGTCTTCGCGTCGCCCAGCAGGACGCGCGCGTTGGTGCCGTAAAGGCGCAGCAGACGGCGCAACTGCTTGCGCGGCACAAAGCCGTAGCGGCCGGCGAGCTCGGCCAGCAGGCGATCGAACCCGTCGCGCGGAAAATCACCGCCCGGCAAGCTGATCGTGCCGGTCCAGCCCGGCTTCCTGCCTTTCGTCGCCGGCAGCTTCGGCTCGAGCTTCGCCAGCACCGCCTCCGCCAGGCGGCGATAGGTGGTGATCTTGCCGCCGAAGATCGTCAGCATCGGCGGCTGGCCGGGCTCCGCGGCGAGTTTCAGCACGTAGTCGCGGGTCGCCGCCTGCGCCGCGGCGCCGGCGGACTGGTCCTGCTCGTCGTAGAGCGGACGGACGCCGGAATAAGTCCAGCATACCATGTCGGTGGTAATCGGCGTCTTGAGATATTCGCTGGCCGACGCGCAGAGATAGGCGATCTCCTCCTCGGAGGCATGCACCGAGGCCGGATCGCCGTCATAGTCGCGGTCGGTGGTGCCGACCAGGGTGAAATCCTGCTCGTAGGGAATGACGAAGAAGATCCGCTTGTCGTCGTTCTGGAAGATGTAGCACTCGTCGTGATCGTACAGGCGCGGCACGACGATGTGGCTGCCCTGTACCAGTCGGACCGGCGCGCGATGATTGTCGTGCACGACATGCTGGACGACGCTCTCCACCCATGGACCGGCGGCATTGATCAGCGCGCGGGCGCGGATCACGCTCCTGGCGCCGGTGTCGGCGGATTCGACGGTGATGGTCCAGTGCCCGTCGATCTTTTCCGCGGACACGCATTTGGTGCGCGGGGAGATGGTGGCGCCCATCGACGCTGCGGCGGCGGCGTTCAGCACCACCAGGCGGGAATCCTCGACCCAGCAATCCGAATATTCGAACCCGCGAACGAACTCCGGCTTGAGCGGGGTCCCGACCACATCGCGGCGCAGGTCGACGGAGCGCGTCGGCGGCAGGCGCTTGCGGCCGCCGATATTGTCGTAGAGGAACAGGCCAAGCCGCAGCAGCCAGCGCGGGCGCAGCTTGCTGTGATAGGGCAGCACGAAGCGCAGCGGCCAGACGATGTGCGGCGCGATGCCCCACAGCACCTCGCGTTCGCGCAGCGCCTCGCGCACCAGGCGGAATTCGTAATATTCCAGGTAGCGCAGGCCGCCATGGATCAGTTTGGTCGAGGCCGAGGACGTGCCGGAGCCGAGGTCGTTCTGTTCGCACAGGAACACGCTGCGACCGCGGCCGGCCGCGTCGCGGGCGATGCCGCAGCCGTTGATGCCGCCGCCGATGATGGCGATGTCATAGAGGTCAGGCGATGCGCCCATCGATCACGGTCCCGGACATGCGCGTTCTCTGCCGCGCTTGTTTCGGTTGTGGTTGTCTCACGCGCAAAGCGAACACGCAAGCGCGCATCATCCCTCCGTATCCAACGGGCCGGTCTCGATCACCTCGACGTCGGCGTTGCGGCACAGAGCGGCGAGTTCAGGGGTGGGCAGGCGGTCGGTGACGAGGATATCGATCTCCTCCAGACGGGCGATGCGGACCGGGGCGCGGCGGGTGAACTTGGAGGAATCCGTCACCAGAACCACGCGGCGGGCATTCTCGATGATCGCGCGGGACACCTGGACCTCGCGCAGATCGTAATCGAGCAGGGTACCGTCGCGGTCGATCGCCGAGGTGCCGATGATGGCGAAATCGGCCTTGAACTGGCGGAACGCGTCGGCGGCGAGGCGCCCGACGATGCCACCGTCCGACGGGCGCAGCGTGCCGCCGGCGACGATCACCTGCAGCGAGTCGTTGCGGTGCAGTTCCAGCGCCACGTTCATGTTGTTGGTGACGACCATCAGGCCGGCGCGGCCGGCGATGGCGCGGGCGACTTCCTCGGTGGTGGTGCCGAGATTGAGGAACAGCGAGCTGTTGTCAGGAATCAGCGCCGCGGCGGCCTCGCCGATCCGGCGCTTGGCGGCCTGGGCGACCTGCTTGCGGGCGTCGTAGGCGAGGTTCTCGACTCCGGAGGCGATGATGGCGCCGCCATGCACGCGGGTGACCAGCCGGGCCTCGGCGAGGTCGTTCAGGTCTCGGCGGATGGTCTGCGGGGTGACGGAGAAGCGGGCGGCGAGATCCTCGACCGCGAGGCGACCGGTCTCGCGCAGCAGCGCGGTGATGTCCTGCTGGCGCCGGGAGAGCAGGCGCTGCGCGCGGTCGTCGCTCATGCCGTCTGGTCGGGCAGGCCGAAATTGAACGCGATCGAGATGCGCAGGGCGTTGCCGCGATAGGCGCGGACCTGGTGGAACAGCCAGGATGGGAACAGGAACAGCAGGCCGGGACGTGGGCGGATGGTCTCAGCGCTGCCGGCGGAGGCGCCGTCCTCGCCGGCGAATTTCAGCCCGGGGGCATACATGCCCGGCGTGGCGCCGCGCGGGTCGAGCATCTCGAACTCGCCGCCCAGGCTGGGATCGTCGGCGCAGCCGCCATCGTCGACATAATAGGTGCCGGACCAGAAGGCGCCCGGATGGTAGTGGGCGATGTTGCCGTCGCCCGGCGCATTGACGTTGGCCCAGGCCTGCATCGACCAGCGGGGACGGATCGGCTGGCCGTTCCTATCGGCGGTCAACTGGGTGGCGACCTGCCGGGCGAGATCGAGGATGTCCAGGGCCTCCGGACCGCCCCAGGAGGCGAGATCGCGATCGGAATGCCAGCCGCCGGCATTGGAGGCCTGGACGGAGGCGGTGGCATCCCGCCTGGCGAGGATGGTGGCGCGCAGCGCGGCGTTGCGGGCCGCCGCGCCAGGGAGCTGGACGGCGGCGACCGGGGTGGCGAACAGGCCGCGCACGGCGATGTCGGGCATCTTTGGGGTCCGCGGTTCGGGCTGCCGAATTGCTCGAAATGTACGATTGGCCGGCGATTCCCGAACATGATGCGCGGAAAGCGCATGCGGGGAAATGGGGGACCGAGGGCGGCGCTGCCGGAAGCGGTCAGCGATCGCGCCAGAGGCGGGGATCGAAGCCGAACCCGCGCATGGTCTCGATGCGAACCCGTGCGGCTGCCGGATGGACCGGGTTCAGGAGCAGATTGGTCGACTCCGTGACGATCGCCGACGGGACTTCGAGCAGCGGCGTCCTGGCCTCGCCGAGCCAGCGATCCCCGAAGCCGGCCGGGTCGGGCACCTCGTCCGGCGCACGCAAGGTCTCCAACGCATCGAGGTCGAGGGTCATCAGCACGTAATCGTCCGGCAGCAGGTCGAACGGCAGGTCGAGATGGACGCGCACCTCCAGCACGCAGAGGGCGGCGGTCGAGGCGAGATAGAGCATCGGCCGACCGGGGCTGTTCCACCGTCCGCCATGGAGACGGGCGCCATCTCCGGTCAGGTCGGCGAAGCGGCGGCGGCAGAGGCGCCAGGCACGGCGTGTGCCGCCGGCGCCCGCGCTCAAGCGGCGATGCCGTGCGCGATCCGGCCGAGCAGGGATTCCACGGCGCGGACGCCGTGATCGGTATCGAGCCGGTGCAGCGGGGCCTCGCCGCCGAGCGGAGCGGTCGGTCGCCGTAGCCAGCGCCGTGCCTTGTCGTCGTCGCCGAAGGTGTCGCGGGCGATGGCGATGATGCGGGCGACGCGCGAGAAGCGGTCGGACTGGTCGGCAGTCAGGGTGCCGAGCTTGCGACGGTTGGCCAGGGTCTTGCGGGGGATGACGATCGCATCGAGCTCGGTCGGCGTAAGCCAGCCCTCGGCGAGCACGGCATCGATCGCCGAGACCGGCAGGCCGGCGCGGATGCTGGCGATCAGCGCCGTCGTGTCTAACGCGGGCTGGGCGTGGTGAGCGCGATCCTCGTCGAGCATGGCGGCTCCTCTGTCAGGCATATGCCAAGTGTTATGTGGCATTTCGCCGGTGCGATGCAAGGAACAGGTGGCGGGTGCGGCGATCCGAGGGTTACGGTTGCGGATCGCACTGGTCAGGCGAGGCCGCTGACCTACGGAGAGAGCGATGGGCTTTGGATTGCGTTGCGAGACCGCGGCAGGATGACCGGCCGGAAGACACGATCGGGCCGTCATGCTCAACCGACCTGTGCCAGCAATCATTCAAATACTCACCGGCGAGCCGAGCAACCGAACCCATCGGACGAGCCACCAGCGGAAGGCGTTTCGGATCTGAGACCGTTCCTGACGCGGTATCCATATTTGTTCCACGTCACCAGACGAAGCGCGATCGACGGGATCGCACGACGGGGATTGCGTTCGGCGTCTTCGCTGACCGCCGGCCTCGGGCGAAACGTGCAGGTTGATGAAAAACGGACCAAGTGGACCGACCACGTCAATCGCGAGGGCTCGATGATCTGGCTGCGCTGGCAGAGGTTGAGAGACCCGGTCTTGCATCGACGCCTCCCCGAATCGATCAGCCCGATGGCGTGGAGGCGTTTCATCAACGGGATGGTGTTCCTGTTTCCCTCGCTCAGGGACGCGGAGGGCTTGCGTCGCTCCCCCGTGGACGCGGCGGTGGATCAGGTGATCCTTCGTACCGGAAGCGCCTCCCTGGTCGACGCAGGCTGCGCGTTGCGTCTGTGCCGCTGGAACAACGGCTTCCCGGATCGGACGAGACCGCCCAGGCAGCGCAGTGACGACGATTACCGACCGGCGCAGGAGTGGCGGCGCGGAGACACGGTGCGCGAGGTAACGATCGCTGGCGAGATCCCGGCAAGCATCCATTTTGAGGTGATCCGAGACGACGAGGACCCGCGATTGCGCAAGCCCCCCATAAAAGGGGCCCGGGACCTCAGGCCCCGGCCGGTCCAGGGCACGGCGCCCTGGCCTTACTGCACCCGCAGCACCGCCAGCACCGCGTCGCCGTAGCGTTCCAGCTTGGAGGCGCCGACGCCCTTGATCTCGGCCAGCGTGGTCAGCGTATCAGGCTGGTCGGCGGCGATGTCGCGCAGGGTGGCATCGCCGAAGATCAGATAGGGCGGCACCTTCTGCGATCGGGCTTCCTCCAGGCGCCAGGCGCGCAGGGCCTGGAAGCGGGACTCGGCGTCGCCATCCAGGGGGCGGGCCTGAGCCTGGGCGCCGCTCCTGGTCGCGATCGGCGCGGCGGCCTCGGCCAGCGAGGCGGACGCGTCCTCGGCGAGCATGACCGGCTGCTCGCCGCGCAGGATCGGGCGGGCGACCTCTTCCTGGAGCGCAAGACTGGCATAGTCACCGTGGATCTTCAGCGCGCCCCTGGCGACGAGCTGGCGAATGACGCTGCGCCAGAAGCCGTCGGGATTGTCCTTGCCGATGCCGTAGAGGGCGAGCTGGTCGTGGCGGTGCTTGCGGACCGCTTCGGTCTGCTTGCCGCGCAACACCGAGACGATATGCACGGCGCCGAACATCTGGCCGGTGCGGTAGATCGCCGAGAGCACCTTCTGGGCGGCCAGGGTGCCGTCGAAGGTGGCGAGCGGGAACCGGCAATTGTCGCAATGGCCGCACGGCTTGCCGAGGGTCTCGCCGAAGCAGGCGAGCAGCGCCTGGGTCCGGCATCCGGTGGTCTCGGCCAGGCCGATCATCGCCTCCAGGCGCTGGCTCATGACGCGCTTCTGCGCCTCCGGGGCCTGGCTCTGGTCGAGCCAGTGACGGGCCCGGGCCATGTCCTCGCCGCCGAACAGCAGCAGCGTGTCGGAGCGCTCGCCGTCGCGACCGGCGCGGCCGATCTGCTGGTAGTAGCCCTCGGGGCTGTCGGGCATGTCGAGATGGACGACGCTGCGCACGTCGGGCCGGTCGATGCCCATGCCGAACGCGATGGTGGCGACGATCACCACCGCCTCGCCGGAGCGGAAGCGGATCAGCGCGGCGCGCTTCTCCAGCGGCGACAGGCCGGCATGGAAGGCGATCGCCGGCCAGTCCCGGCCACGCAGCGACTGGGCGATGCGTTCGGTCTTGTTGCGGCTGCCGCAATAGACGATCGACGCCTCGCCCTTGTGGCGGGACAATATCTCGATCAACTGGGAGAGCTCGGCGCCCTTTGGACGGGCGGCGATGTGCAGGTTGGGGCGATGGAAGCTGGCGACCAGCACCTCCGCGTCCGGCATCGCCAGCGCCGCCACGATGTCGGCGCGGGTGCGCGGATCGGCGGTCGCGGTCAGGGCGATGCGCGGGACGCCCGGCAGCCGCTGCGGCAGTTGCGCCAGCAGACGGTATTCCGGACGGAATTCATGGCCCCAGGCGGACACGCAATGCGCCTCGTCGATGGCGATGACGGAAATCTCGATCCGGGAGAGCCGGTCGAGCATGGCGCCGCCGAGCAGGCGTTCCGGCGAGACATACAGCAGGTCGAGACGGCCGGCATTCAGATCGGCGTTGATGCGCGACGCCTCGTCGGGATCGAGCTCGGAATGCAGCGCGCCGGCATTCACGCCGACCTGGCGCAGCGCGGCGACCTGGTCGTCCATCAGCGCGATCAGCGGGGAGATGACGAGGCCGGTGCCGGGGCGGCACAAAGCCGGGATCTGGTAGCACAGGCTCTTGCCGCCGCCGGTCGGCATCAGCACCAGCGCATCGCCGCCTTCCATCACCCGAGCCACCGCCTGGGCCTGCAGGCCGCGGAAGGCGGGGAAACCGAACACGCGCGCCAGGACCAATTCGGGCGTGTCCTGCCCGGCGGCGACGGCGCGGTCCTGCGTGGCCCCAGTCAGCACGGAGTCAGCACGGGGTAAGCACGCGGTTCGGGCAGCCCGCGCGCGATCGCGGGTCAGGAGCCGGAGACGAACGAGACCTCGACGCGGCGGGCGGAGACCGCAGGATCCTCGTTGGCCGGCGGACGGGCATGCTCGGCGATTCGCGACGCGGCGACGCCGTCGGCCTGCAGGGCGGCGGCGACCAACTGCGCGCGTCGTTCCGACAGCGCGGCGTCGGCGTTCAGGTCGCCATGCGCGGCGGCGAAGCCGGCGACCAGAAGGCTCATGTCGGGGTGGCGGACGGCGACCGCAGCGGCCTCCTTCAGCACGCCGGCACCGGCCGGGCTGATCGCGGTCGAGTCCTTGGTGAAGAACAGAACGTATTTGCGGCCGGTCTCGGATCCGCTGCCGCCGTCGCTCGCGCAGCCTGAAAGCAGGGCCGAAGACAGGCCGAGAGACACCGAAAGAGCGAACAGGACTGGCACGCGACGCATGGATCGGGATCCCGGAGTTGTTGCGGCTACAGGTGCCGCGTTCGATGCTGGCGCGTCAATGTCCCACCGCATCGGCCATGGCGCGGGTGCCGCGATCGGCCGCATCGCAGCCTCAGGCGGCAGCGGCGGCGGCGGTTTTCCCGGCGAGCCGCCAGATCCTGTCGAGTCGCTCGACGCCGGTCAGGCGGTGGGTGATGAGGATCACCGTACGGCCGCCGGTCACCTGATTCAGGGTCGAGAGGAAAGCCTGCTCGGTCTGCGCGTCGAGACCGGCGGCGGGCTCGTCCAGGATCAGGATCGGCGCCTGGGACAGCAGCGTGCGCGCCAGCGCCAGGCGCCGGGCCTGACCGCCGGAGAGACCGGCGCCGCCCTCTCCGAGCCAGGAATCGAGTTGCTCCGGCAGATCGCGGACCGTGTCGCCGAGCTGGGCCTGGTCCAGCGCCTCCCAGAGCTCGGCGTCGGTGGCGTCGGGGCGGCCGAGCAGGAGGTTGGCGCGGATGGTGTCGGCGAACAGGTGGGTCGACTGGCTGAGCCAGCTCATGCGGGTGCGCAGCGCGGTCTCGTCGAGATCGGCCAGATCGAGCCCGCCGAGGGTGATGCGCCCGGATTGCGGCGCGGCAATCCGCAGCAGCAGCGCCGCGAGACTGGATTTGCCGGAGCCGGACGGGCCGAGGATCGCCACCCTGGCACCCTGCTGGATGTCGAGGGAGAGATGCTCGAACACCAGCGGCCGATCGGCCTGCCAGCGGAAGGCGACATCGCGCAGGCTGATGGCGGTGCCGACCGCCGGAGGCTGGCCGGGACGGCGCGCGGCCTCCTGGTCCGGCTGCCGATCGGGACCCGAGTCGAGCACGCGCTGCGCGGCGTTGGCGACGTTGCCGGCGAGCGCGCCGGCGCGGGTCAGGCCGCCGACCAGCTCGAAGGCGGCCAGCAGGGCGAACAGCACCAGCGTGCCCAGGATCGGCTGGATACGGCCGAACAGGAGCCCGGCGAGGGCGGCCAGCACCGCCAGGATCGCCATCTGCTGGCACAGGAAGGCGCCGGCGCCGGCGATCGCGGTGCGGGCGGCCAGACGCTTCTGCAGGGACAGCAGCCCGGCCTCGCGGGCCTGCACCCCGGCCAGCATGCGGCCCTCGGCGTTGAAGGCGCGGATCTCGCGCAGACCGCCGACCAGGTCGAGCACGGCAATTCGCAGGCCGGCCGACGCGCCGGACAGGGCGCGGGAATCGCGGCTGACGATGCGGGCGGCGAGGCTCGGGAGCAGGAAGGCGGACAGCACCAGCAGCGTGGCGACGGTGCAGGCAAGGCCGAGATCGGCGCGCTCCGCGAGCAGGAACAGCAGCGGAACCGCGATCACCGCGCCGGCCAGCGGCACGATGATGCGCAGATACAGCCCGTCGAGCGCCTCGACGTCCGCCACCAGCCGGGACAGCAGGTCGCCGGAGCGCCGGAAGCCGAGCCCGCCGGAGGAGGCGCGGGCGACGCGCCGGAAGAACCAGACGCGCAGGTCGGCCAGCGCGCGGAAGGTCGCGTCGTGGGTGGCGAGGCGCTCGAAATAGCGCAGCAGCACCCGGCCGGCGCCGAGGCCGCGCAGCAGCAGGCCGGAGGCCAGGATCAGGCCGGCACCGGTCCCGGCGAGACGAAAGCCGGAAAAGGCGAGCAGGAACAGGCCGGCCAGGAAGGCGACGATCGAAAGCACGATGCCCAGCGCCAGACCGATCGCGTGACGGCGCCAGAGCGCCAGGATGCGCAGTACGGCGGACAGGCCTGCCGGGCCGGTCGACGGGATCGACCCGTCCGACATGTGGCGGCCGCTCACGCCGACACCGCGGTCTGGGCGTGTATCATCCTGCCCTGCAGCAGATCGATCCTGCGGCCGGAAAAGGCGTGCGCTGCGGAGGAATGGCTGGCGAGCAGCACGGTGCGGCCGATCGCCAGGCGCTTCAGGCTGTCGAAGATCTCACGCTCGGTGACCGGATCGAGATGCGCGGTCGGTTCGTCGAGCAGCAGCAGCGGCGCGTTGCGCAGGAAGGCGCGGGCGATGGCGACCCGCTGCGCCTGGCCGCCGGACAGGCCGTAGCCGCCCTCGCCGATCCGGGTGTCGAGCCCGTCGGCGAGCGTGGCGACGAAACCGTCCAGCGAGGCGGCGCGTATCGCCGCCTCGAGCTGCTCGGCGGTGGCGTCCGGCCTGGCGAACAGCACGTTGTCGCGGATGGTGCCGGCGAACAGCAGCGGACGCTGACCGATCCAGGCGCTCATCTGCGACAGCGCCTGCGGCACGATGCTGGCGAGGTCGGCGCCGTTGATGGTGATGCGGCCGCTGTCGGGGGCGACGAAGCCGAGCAGCATCTCGATCAGGGTGGATTTGCCGCAGCCGGACGGGCCGACCAGGACCATCGTCTCGTTGGCGGGGATGCGGAAGCTGACATCCTCGATCGCCGGACCGCGGGTCCGGTCCCAGGAGAAGCTGACATTCTCGAACGCGACGGTGACGCCGTGCGCGGCGACGGTGCGGACGGCTTCGGCCGAGGCCGGCAGCGCTGCCGGTTCCGGCGCCGCCAGCCGGTCCAGCGCCTCGGCGGCACCGGCGGCCTGCATGCGGTCCTGGTAGGCGAGCGCGAAGGTGCGGAGCGGGGCGAAGAATTCCGGCACCAGGATCAGGGCGAACAGCGAGCGCGGCAGCAGCAGCGCCCCGACCCAGGAGGTGGTGGCGCCGCCGGCCAGCAGCGCGCGGCCGTCGAGCAGGGCGATCACCACCAGGGCGATGGCGAAGGCGCAGTCCAGCGCCGCGGAGGACAGGAAGGCGACGCGCAGCACGCGCATGGTGCGGCGGCGCAGCTCGTCGGCGGCGACGCCGAGGCGGGCGGCCTCGTCGTCGGCGCGGCCGGCCAGCACGATGGTGGAAATGCCGCGGATGCGGTCGAGGAAGCGCGATTGCAGGCGGGCCATGGCGGTGAATTGCTGGCGGGAGGCGACCGCGGCGCCGATGCCGAACACCGCCTGCGACACCGGCACGGCGAGGCCGCACAGCAGCAGCACCAGGGCGGCGCGGGGCTGCACGAACCAGACCACCGCCAGCACCGCGGCGGGCGACAGGATCGCCAGCGAAGCGGCCGGGATCCAGCGGCCGAAAAAGCCGTCGAGCGCCTCGATGCGATCGACCACCAGCGCGGTCAGCCCGCCAGCGGTCTCGCGACGCAGCAGGGCGGGGCCGAGACCGACGATCGCCGTCAGGGTCTCGCCGCGCAGGCGGCGCCGCGAGGCGGCGGCGGCCGAGGCGGCGCGGGTTTCCTGTCCGACCTGGACCAGGGCCCTGGCGAGGGCGAGCAGGGCGAACAGCAGCACCGGCCTCCAGCCGGGCGCGACGCCGCCCCCGGTGGTTCCGCCAGCCAGACCGAAGGCGAGCGCGTGGGCCAGGATCACGGCGATACACCAAGCCTGGCCGATCGCCAGTCCGGTCCCGACGAGACCGAGCAGGATCGAGGGCGTCGCCTGCTTCCTGCCGATCCTGGACTGTGCCTTGGACCAGGCGCGGACGATGGTGCGGTCGGGCTTCATGATGCGGTTCGATCTAGGCGCGGCAGCGGCGGCTGCAAAGGTCCACTGCGCGATGTTGCCGAAGCTTCATGCCGCCTCGTGCGCCTTGTCGTCCTGGCCATCATGGGTCTCGACTTCCGGATGCAGCGGAACCATCAGCGTATAGCAGGTGCCTTCGCTTCGACCGTCAGCATCGGGCTCTCCCTCGACGACGTCCAGGGTTGCGCCGAGCTGGCGCGCGAAACCGCGGATGAGCTGAATGCCGAGCCCGTCGCGAATGCCGGTCTCGGTCTCTGCGCGCCCGGCCGGGATGCCGATCCCGTCGTCCTGGATCACCAGCGTGGCGATTCCCGGCACCTGCTCGGCGAGCCTGACCGAGACGACACCGCCGCGGCCACCGGGGAAGGCGTATTTGATCGCGTTGCTGACCGCCTCGGTGACCACCAGCGCCAGCGGTACCGCCTGGTCGGTGGACATGACGATCTCCGGCGCCTCGATCTCGAGCCGGATGCGCCGTCCCTCCTTCTCGCCGATCGCCTGGAAGATCTGGCCGCACAGCTCCTCCAGGAAGGATTTCATGTTCAGGGTGTGCAGTTCGCCCTCGGAGTAGAGATGGCGGTGCAGGGTGGCGAGCGCTCGGACGCGGTCTCTGGCGGAGGCGAATTCGGCGCGGGCCTCGGGCTGGCGGATGCGGTTGGCCTGCAGGTTGAGCAGCGAGGCGATGATCTGCAGATTGTTCTTCACCCGGTGGTGGATCTCCTTGATGAGCAACTCCTGCTTGGCCTCCGCCTTGCCGAGCCGCTCCTCGTGCGCCGCGACGGCGCGGGTCGCATCGAGGAACGCGCGCGACAGTTGCTGCAGCTCGACCGGAGTGGCGCGGGCATGGTGCGGATTGTAGCTGCCGGCGACGCGCCAGGCGGTCACGGAGCGGGTCACCGCCCGCAGCGGCGCCACGATCAGCGCGCTGGCGCCGATCAGCACCACCGCGAGCCCGGCCAGCAGCAGCATGGCGATGGCGATGACCCGCCAGAGAAACACCGAAAGGGCCCGGTTCTCCGCCCGGCTCGGCTGGGTGACGACGAGCAGGTCGAGGCCGGCGACGGCGCCTTGCATCAGGGAACGGCCCTCCGCCGCGCCGGTGGCGCTTTCCGGCTGGCTCGATCCGGCAGCGCCGGGACGCAGCGCCGACGCCGCGCTCCAGCCGCAATCCGCGCACAGCGGCACCGGAGCGCCGCCGGCGGCGAGCAGCCACGCCTCGGTCGCGCCGCCGCCCTCCGGCGCCTCTCGCCAGAGCGCGGCATCGGCGAGTTCGGTATGGCTCCAGCCGAGCGGCAGGTCGGCCGAAAGAGTGGCCGGGCCGTCCGGCCCAGTGGCATTGACGGAAAGACGCAGTACCGGTTGCGCGGAGATGCCGTCGCCGTTCAGCAGCGGCAGCAGCGGCGGCTCCGCGACGCCCCGTGGCGCGACCTGCGCGGCGGAGGCGCAGATCGGCTTGCCGGCCCGATCGAGCAGCACCAGGTCGAGCAACGGCGCGGTCTGCAGCTTGAGGGCGAGGCGCAGGAGCGCCGAACAGCTCTCCACCTGCAGCAGTTGCGGCTGCTGTCCGAGCTCCTGCATCATGTGTCTGGTGTCGGTCAGGCGCTGTCCGATCTGCGCCTCAAGGGTCTGCGCCACGACCGACGCGCGGGTCGAGCTGGCGTCCAGCGTGGCGATGTAGGTGTGCCACGCCATCAGAGCGCCGAGCACCCCGACCGGAACCACCGACAGCAGGATGATGGCGACCAGACGGAAGCTGACGGTATCGTATGGACGCGCCCGTCTCGGTGACCTGGCCGGCGCTCGAACGCCGACGCGACGCGCCTGCCCTTTCGGCCGGATCGGCATGCTACTGGCCGCGATCGTCTTCGATGAGGCGCAACAGATCCTCCGGCACCGGCTCGGACGCGACGTCGTCGAACATCTGATGCAGGCCGCGCTGGAGCCAGACATCGAAGGCGTTGTCGCTCTTCCGCTTTTTCTTCGGAACCGCTTGCGAACGCCCCTTCGGCGGATCTCCGTTCGCTGGCGTCATCAAGCTCGAGCACTCCGGTGACGCGTGGCACCCCTGCCCACGCAGCAACGAGAACGGGCCCTCGAGGGGCCCGTTCCTTTAAAAAATTCCGCAGCGCGTCGATGTCGCCGGGCGTGGCGGAAAAGCCGCGCCGGATCAGGCGGCCCGGCTGGCCTTTTCGGCCGCGACCAGGCGCGCATCCAGGCTGCGACTGATGGCAGAGGCGCGCGCGGCGATCGCCCTGCCCTCGTCGTTCTCGGACACCTCGCCGGTCAGCCATATCTCGAGCTGGCGGCGTGCCCGGAACACCCGGCTCTTGGCGGTGCCGACCGCGCAGCCGGTGGCTTCGGCGAGCGCCTCGTAGCTCATGCCCTGGACCACCACCATGATCAGCGCCTCGCGCTGATCCACCGGAAGGCGGGTCATCGCCTTGCCCAGATCCTTCAGCGCCAGGCGATCCTCGTGCGGCGCCTCGGTGGCGAAGGCCGATGCCGGCACGTCGTCGATGTCGGTGGTGTCACGGCGCTTGCGCAGGTTCGAGATGAAGCGGTTGCGCAGGATGCGGTGCATCCAGGCGGGAAAGTTCGTGCCGGGGATGAAGCTGTTCTGGGCGGAGAGCGCGTTGCACACGGCGTCCTGGACCAGATCCTCGGCCGCGGCCCGGTTGCGTGTCAGGGCGAGCGCCTGGACGCGGAGCTTCGGAAGGATCGAGATAACCTGGTCGTGGAAGCTGTTCGGCATGTGCACGCACTCCAAAATCTGCCCGAGCAATGAGCGGCTGTTCGACGACGTTGCATCGGCACAGGTTCACGAAAACGCGAGAACCCCGGAGGCGCCGCGCCGTCCGCCGGTGGCGCCAGTGCACGGCGGCGCGGCTCTTTACACCTGCGTGCGGTTCCGCGAGCGTAGGAGCCGGAGGTCCGCCTGTTGCAAGCGGAACCGGTCGGGTGCCATGGAGGAGCGCGCAAAGGCGGCGCGCCGGTCTCCAGGGGCGCAGGGCGGCTCCAGGACCAGCGGGAGCACCCGCCTGGACAGCCTCAACGATCGGCCGAGGGAGGCCCGCATGTCAGTCGAGACCGGAACATCGCGCCTAGCCGTCGCGCGATCCATCCATGGTTCGCACCAACTGGCCGCGGGCGCGCGATACCCTGGCCTTCATGGTGCCGACCGGCACGCCGCAGATCGTCGCCGCCTCCTCGTGGCTGAGCTCCTGGGCGCCGACCAGCACCAGCGCCTCGCGCAGCAGCGGCGGCAGCGTCCACAGCATGCGCTGCAGGTCGCTCAGCTCGCTGCGCCGGTGCGCCTCGGGGACAGTGGCGTGACTCTCGCCGCCGCCCTGTTCGCTCATGATCCTGGTCTCGCGCTTGCGCCGGCGGATGGTCTCGTAGAACCCGTTGCGCTGGATGGTGAACAGCCAGGCCTTCAGGTTGGTGCCGGGCTGGAACGAGTCCTGCGCCGCCAGCGCCCTGACCACGGTGTCCTGCACCAGGTCGTCGGCGGCGGTCGCGTCCCTGGTGAGGAAACGGGCGAAGGCCCGCAGATCCGGCAGCAGCTTCGTCATCTGACGACGAATATCCCGCGTGGCGTCCACCTGCGTCGGATCGTCCAAATGCAATCCCGTTCCTATCCAGAGAGAGACGCCTGATGGCCAGTACGCGGCGCGACGACCTACTCCGCGCCCTTCCCTATGCGAGACGTTATGCGCGTGCCCTCACCGGAAGCCAACCGCGGGGCGACCTGCTGGTGGCGGAGAGCCTGCGCGAGATGCTCGCCGCCACCGACCACAGCCTGACGCCGCGTTTCGGCCTCTATCACTGGGTGACTCGGCGGTTCGACGCCGGCATCTCCACCCTGCCGTCGCTGGTCGGCGGGCTGAGCTCCAAGCAGCGCCAGTTGCTGCTGCTGACCGCGCTCGAGGAGGTCTCGGTCGAGGATGCGGCGGCGATCGTCTCGCTGCCGCATGCCGACGCGGCCGGCCTGCTCGGCGAGGCCAGGGACCGGCTGCGCGCCTCGGCGGCGACCGACGTGCTGATCATCGAGGACGAGCCGATCATCGCGATGGATATCGAGGAGCTGGTCGCCGGCTGCGGCCATCGCGTGGTGGGGGTGGCCTCCACCGAGGCGGAAGCGGTCAGGCTGGCGCAGGCGACCAAGCCGGGTCTGATCCTGGCCGACATCAATCTCGGGCTGGGCGGCGACGGGACCTCGGCGGTGAGCCGGATCCTCAAGCACCACTATGCGCCGGTGATCTTCGTCACCGCCTATCCGGAGCGGCTGCTGACCGGCGAAGCGGTGGAGCCGGCGTTCGTCATCACCAAGCCGTTCGAGCCGCTGACCCTGGCGATCGCCACCTATCAGGCGGTCAGCGGCGGCGTCGATCTGCAGTAGCGGCCGGAAGCGGGTTCCGGCCCGCACGCCGCCCGCGACGGCCCGAAACGAGGGGAACCCCGCCCCGCGACGCCACGTTCGGGACTGCGATGGCGTCCAACGCGTTGGATGCACGTCGTGCGGCTGACAGCCCGGCCTCCGGGCCGCTATGGAACGGCGGCGTCGGGGCCGGCAGACCGACCACACAGCCAAAGTCGAACACGGAATTCGGGGGATCAATGGACGTGACCGAGACGCGCGAGCAGGACGGATCCGGCACGTTTTCAAGCATGCGCCCGGTCGCGCCGAAGGCCGGGACCACCCCGCGGCCGACCCGCTTCCTGTCCAGCCTGACCTCCCGGCTCGACGCCACCCTGCGCGAGACCGACCCCGGGGTGTTCGACGCGGCGATCGTGCGCGACGCAGTCTCGCACCAGGGTGTGCTGGGCCTGCTGGGCGACGCCGCGCCGTCCCTGCCGCCGACCCTGCCGACACCGCCGATCCCGATGCTGATCGACCTGCTGCTGGACCGCGCCGCCACCACCAGCGCCGCCTCGCTGGCCCGGCCCGACCTGTTTCCGGCGCCGTCGCCGTCCGCGGCGCTCGATCCGCGTCACGGCTACGTCGAGACCGTCGCGGAGGCGGTGCTGCGGTCGGAGGCGGACGCGTCCGCGGTCGGCACCTGCTGGGGCGGCGTGCTGACCGGCTTCGCACGCGCGAACGCCGTCGCCGGCGCCAGGCTGCTGGGCCTGAACCACATCCCGCGCGGCCTGCTCGGGCCGCTGCTGGCGTCGCTGCGCGCGTCGGCGCCGGACGCGATCCTGATCGCCGACACCACCGGGCTGGCCTGGGAGGAAATCCGGACCCTGCACGGCGTCGGTCTGGATCTGGTGCAGTGCTCGTTGCCGTGGTGGGACGGGCGACAGGACTGGTTCGCGAACGAACTGTCGATGCTGCGCGCGATAGCGCCGGTGCTGGCCCCGTTCGACATGGCGCCGCCTGCCGGTCTCGCTCGCGGGCTCGGTGTCGCGGCCGCGCTCGGGATCGGCTGGATCGTGCCGGACGGCGCCGCTGCGGCGGCGCCGCTCGCGTCGCTGAGCGAAATCGCCGGCCAGACCGCCTCTCTCGGCGCCCCCCGGCTGCTGACCGCGCCCGGGCAGACGGTGATGGCGGTGCTGCGGGCGACGCAGGACGATTCCCGCTTCAGCGATGAGGCGACGCTGCTGCTGCTGAACACCGATCCGCAGCGGGCCGCCGCGTTCGACCCGGCGTCGGTGCTGCCGGCGGTCGGCGGCGCGTTCTCGGCGTTCGCTCCGCTGGATGGGGGCCAGGCAGACGCCAAGCAGTCGGGAAAGCTGATCCCCGGGCAGGCGGTCGCGCTGCCGCCCGGCATGCTGATGGCCTACCGGGCCAACCGGCTGGCGAACGGGACGCCGCTGCCGCTGGACGGCGAATCGGCGGTGCGCGCCGGACACTGGCCGCGGCTGGCGCTCGAGGCGCCTTCGCCCGCCGTCGATGGCGGGCTGTTCGCGGTCAAGCGGATCGCCGGCGAGATCGTCGATGTCGAGATCGACGTGATCGGCGACGGGCACGACATGCTCTCGGCCGCGCTGCAGTGGCAGGGACCCGGCGACGCCGCCTGGCAGGAGACCAGGATGCGGCTGCTGGCCAACGACCGCTGGACCGCGTCGTTCCCGCTGGAGACGCGCGGCCTGCATCTCTACCGGGTCCAGGCCTGGAAGGATGCCTGGGCGACGTTCCGGCACGAGCTCGGCGCCAAGCACAAGGCCGGGGTGCCGGTCGGGCTCGAATTGCGCGAGGGCCTGGCGCACGTGCGAAGGGCGGCGGCGCGCGGCAACCAGGCGCTGGAGCCGGTGCTGGCGGTGCTCGAAGCGGCCGACGAGGACACGGTGCGCACGACGCTGATGTCGGACGCCGTGCTGGCGCTGATGCAGGCGGCGGACGACCGGCCGCATGCGGTGACGAGCGCGGAGATCCCGGTGGACGCCGAGCGCACAGGCGCCGGATTCGCAAGCTGGTACGAGGTGTTTCCGCGTTCGATGGCCGACGACGCGACGGCGCATGGGACGTTCGCGGATGTCGAGCGCCATCTGCCCCGGGTCAAGGCGATGGGGTTCGACGTGCTGTATTTCCCGCCGATCCATCCGATCGGCGTGACCAACCGCAAGGGGCCGAACAATACGCTGACGCCCGCGCCGCACGATGTCGGCAGCCCGTATGCGGTGGGCTCGCAGGAGGGCGGTCACGACGCGATCCATCCGGAGCTCGGCACCCTCGACGATTTCCTGCATTTGCGTCGCGCCGCCGAGGCGCACGGGCTGGAACTGGCGCTGGATTTCGCGATCCAGTGCTCGCCGGACCATCCCTGGCTGCGCGACCACAAGGACTGGTTCGAATGGCGGCCGGACGGCACCATCCGCTACGCGGAGAACCCGCCGAAGAAATACCAGGACATCGTCAACGTCGATTTCTACGCCGAGGGCAGCGTGCCCGGACTCTGGCTGGCGCTGGCCAACGTGGTGCTGTTCTGGTGCGAGCAGGGCATCCGGCTGTTCCGGGTCGACAACCCGCACACCAAGCCGTTCCCGTTCTGGCAATGGATGATCGCCGAGGTCCGGGCACGCTATCCCGATGCGGTGTTCCTGGCGGAGGCGTTCACCCGTCCGAAGGTGATGAACCGGCTCGGCAAGGTGGGGTTCTCGCAGAGCTACACCTACTTCACCTGGCGCAACAGCAAGGCGGAGCTGACCGAATACCTGACGCAGCTCACGCAGGAGGCGCCGAAGGATTTCTTCCGGCCGCATTTCTTCGTCAACACGCCCGACATCAACCCGACCTTCCTCCAGGGCGGACAGCGCGCGGCGTTCCTGATCCGCGCCGCGGCGGCGGCGACCCTGTCGGGACTCTGGGGTGTCTATAACGGTTTCGAGCTGTGCGAGGGCACCAGGCTGGCGCCGGGCAAGGAGGAGTATCTCGACAGCGAGAAGTTCCAGATCCGGCACTGGGACTGGGAGCGTCCCGGCAACATCGTCGCCGAGATCACCCGCCTGAACGCGATCCGCAACGCAAGTCCGGCGCTCAGGACCCAGCACGGCGTCAGCTTCCTCGACGCGCCGAACGACGCGGTGCTGTATTTCGAGAAGGCGACGCGCGACCGCGGCGACGTGGTGCTAGTCGCGCTCAGCCTCGACCCCGACCACGAGCAGCATACCGGGATCGACATCCCGCTCTGGAAATGGGGCCTCCCCGACCAGGCGACGATCATGGTCGACGATCTGGTGACCGGCGAGACCTTCTCGCTCACCGGGCGCTGGCACGACCTGACACTGACCCCGAACCAGCCTTATCGCATCTGGCGCGTCCGTCCGGCCGGCTGACCGCCGGACCAGCTCCTTCACTGCCCGGCTTTGCGCCCACGTCCAGGACAAGTAGCAACCCATGACACCACAAGCGACGTTGCCGCCGATCGAAGATCCGCTCTGGTACAAGGATGCGGTGATATACCAGGTGCATCTGAAATCGTTCTTCGATGCCAACAACGACGGCGTCGGCGATTTCGAGGGGCTGCTGCAGAAGCTCGACTACATCGTCGAGCTCGGCGTCACCGCGATCTGGATGCTGCCGTTCTATCCCAGTCCGCGTCGCGACGACGGATACGACATCTCCGACTATCGCGGCGTCCACTCGGACTACGGCACGCTCAACGATCTCCGGCGCTTCGTGGTGGCGGCGCACGAGCGCGGGTTGCGGGTGATCACGGAACTGGTCATCAATCACACCTCCGACCAGCATAGCTGGTTCCAGCGCGCGAGACGGGCGCCGGCCGGATCGCCGGAGCGCGATTTCTATGTCTGGTCGGACACCGACCAGAAATACACCGGCACGCGAATCATCTTCTGCGACACCGAGAAGTCCAACTGGTCGTGGGACGAGGAGGCCAAGGCCTATTACTGGCATCGCTTCTACAGCCACCAGCCTGACCTGAATTTCGACAATCCGGCGGTGATGGACGAGGTGCTGTCGGCGATGCGCTTCTGGCTGGACATGGGCATCGACGGGCTTCGGCTCGACGCGATCCCGTACCTGGTCGAGCGCGAAGGCACCAGCAACGAGAACCTGGACGAGACCCACACCGTCATCAAGCAGATCAGGGCCGAGATCGACCGCTACGCGCCGGGCCGGATGCTGCTGGCGGAAGCCAACATGTGGCCGGAGGACGCGCAGGCCTATTTCGGCGACAGCGACGAATGCCACATGTCGTTCCACTTCCCGCTGATGCCGCGGATGTACATGGCGATCGCGCGCGAGGATCGCTTCCCGATCACCGACATCATGCGCCAGACCCCGGCGATCCCGGAGAACTGCCAATGGGCGGTGTTCCTGCGCAACCATGACGAGCTGACGCTGGAGATGGTCACCTCCTCGGAGCGCGACTATCTGTGGGAGACGTACGCATCCGACAAGCGCGCCAGGATCAATCTCGGCATCCGGCGCCGCCTGTCGCCGCTGATGCAGCACGACCGCCGCCGCATCGAGCTGATGAACGGTCTGCTGCTGTCGATGCCGGGCACGCCGGTGATCTATTACGGCGACGAGATCGGCATGGGCGACAACATCTATCTCGGCGACCGCGACGGCGTGCGCACGCCGATGCAGTGGTCGATCGACCGCAATGGCGGTTTCTCCCGCGCCGATCCGGCCGGCCTCGTGATGCCGCCGATCATGGACCCGATCTACGGCTACCAGTCGGTCAATGTCGAAGCGCAGGCGAACGACCAGCACTCGCTGCTGAACTGGATGCGCAGGATGCTCGACGTGCGCAAGCGTCATCGCGCCTTCGGCCGCGGTACGCAGCAGTTCCTGTTCCCCGGCAACCGCAAGGTGCTGGCCTATCTGCGCTCGCATCCCGCCGAGGACGGGCACGAGGAGACGCTGCTGTGCGTCTATAATCTCTCGCGCGCGGCCCAAGCGGTCGAACTCGACCTGCATGCCTTCTCCGGCCGGGTGCCGGTGGACATCATCGGCGGCTCGGTGTTCCCGCCGGTCGGCCAGCTCACCTACCTGCTGACGCTGCCGCCTTACGGATTCTACTGGTTCCTGCTGGCCACCGAGCAGGCGCTGCCGAGCTGGCACGCGCCGACCCCGGAGCCGCTGCCCGACCTGTCGACCATCGTGGTCCGCAACACGCTGGCGGAGATCGGCAGCGGCACGTCGCAGCGCCTTCTGGAGCAGGAGGTGCTGCCGGCCTATCTCGCCAAGCGGCGCTGGTTCTCGTCCAAGAGCGAGACCCTGCAGAAGGTGGCGTTCGACTATCTGGCGCCGCTCAGCGACGAGCGCGACAACAGCGTGCTGCTGACCGAGATCGCCGTCACCGTCGGCGGACGGGTGGAGCGCTACTGCCTGCCGATCGCCGCTGTCGCAGAGGATGGCGCGGTGGCGCTGGCGCATCAGTTGGCGCTGACCAGGATCCGGCGCGGGCCGCTGGTCGGCTACGTCACCGACGGGTTCGCCGCCGATGCGTTCGCCGAGGCGGCGCTCAGGCTGATGCGGCGCGAGGCGTCGATGCCGATCGCCGGCGATGCGCGGCTGGTGTTCTCCAAGACCGACCGCCTCGACCAGATCAGGCAGCCGGCGGAGATGTCGATCCGGCGCCTGTCGGCCGAGCAGTCCAACAGCTCGATGATCATCGACGACCTGATCGTGCTGAAGGTGGTGCGCAAGGTGCTCTCCGGCATCCACCCGGAAGCCGAGATCTCGCGCTACCTGACGGCGCGCGGCTTCGCCAACACGCCGCCGATGCTGGGCGAGATCACGCGCGTCGATGCGGACGGCACGCCGAACACGTTGTGCCTGGTGCAGGGCTTCGTTCGCAACCAGGGCGATGGCTGGCAGTGGACCCTCGACTTCCTGTCGCGCGCCGCCGAGGACAGCGTCGCCGGTCAGCACGGCGAGCAGGGCGCGGTGAACGACGACCTGTACAGCAACTATGCCGGGTTCGCGCAGGCGCTCGGCCGCCGTCTCGGCCAGTTGCACGACGTGTTCGCCTCGGCGCACGACGACCCCGCCTTCCTGCCGGAGACGGTGGACGATTCTGAGCTCGAGCGCTGGGCGGACGGCGCGGTCGAGCAGCTCGACCGGGCGATGACGCCGCTGGCTCGGGTCGCGGGTGGCGACGGCCCGGCGGCGGCGATCGCCGGCCGGGTGATGGGCCGGCACGAGGAGCTGAAGGTGCTGGGGCGACGGCTGGCCAAGGCCGGCAAGGGCTCGCTGCGCACCCGCGTGCATGGCGACTTCCATCTCGGCCAGGTGCTGGTGGTGGGCGGCGACGCGTTCCTGATCGATTTCGAGGGCGAGCCGGCCAAGACCATGGACCAGCGTCGCGCGCACTCCTCGCCGCTGCGCGACGTGGCCGGCATGCTGCGCTCGTTCGACTACGCCGCCGCCACCGCCGCATCGCGCCTGCATAGCGGCAGCGATCGCACCAACGAACGTCACGAGGCGCTGATCGAGCGGTTCCGGTCCAGCGCCGGCGCCGACTTCGCGAGCGCCTATCGCGAGGTCCTGCAGGCCAGTTCCAACCCCTGGGTCGATCCCGCCTCGGAGAAGGCGCTGATCGACCTGTTCCTGTTGGAGAAGGCCGCCTACGAGGTCCGCTACGAGGCGGATAACCGTCCGGACTGGATCGGCATTCCTCTCGAAGGGCTCGAGGAAATCGCCGAGCGGCTGCTCGGTCCCGCCACAGGAGACACCGCGCATGTTTGATCACCTGCCCCATCCCGGCGCGGTCGCCAGCTTCGTGCAGGCGCGTCATGGCGACCCGTTCTCCCTGCTGGGGCCGCATCCCGCCGACGGCGGGCTGATCGTGCGCGCGTTCCTGCCGGACGCACTCACGGTCGAGCTGGTCGATGCGGTCAGCGGATTGTCGCTCGGCGCGCTGGAGCGGATCCATCCGGACGGTCTGTGGTCCGGCTATGCCTCGACCCACGCACCCTATCGTCTGCGCCAGACGCTGCCGGACGGCGCCGGCGGTACGCTGACGGTCGAGGGCGCGGATCCGTATTCCTACCCACCCATGCTGGGTGACCTCGACCTGTATCTCCTGGCGGCCGGGCGGCATCACGACCTGGCGGACGTGCTGGGGGCGCATCCGCGAACCGTGGATGGCGTCGCCGGCACGCTGTTCGCGGTCTGGGCGCCGAACGCGCAGCGCGTGTCGGTGGTGGGCTCGTTCAACGGCTGGGACGGGCGGCGCCATCCGATGCGGCTGCGCGCGCCGACCGGGGTGTGGGAGCTGTTCGTCCCCGGCGTCGAGTCCGGCGCGCTGTACAAATACGAGCTGGTCGGGCCCGGCGGCGACGTGCTGCCCTGGCGGGCCGACCCGGTCGCCTGGCAGGCGGAGAAGCCGCCGGCCACCGCCTCGGTGGTGGTGGATCCGGAGCCGTTCGCCTGGACCGACCAGGACTGGATGCAGCGCCGCGCCGCCGCACAGGCGCCGGATGCGCCGATCTCGGTCTATGAACTGCATGCGATGTCGTGGCTGCCGCATGACGGGCAGGAGGCGAGCTGGTCGCTGCTCGGAGACCGGCTGATCCCCTACATCACCGCGCTGGGCTTCACCCATATCGAGCTGATGCCGATCATGGAGCATCCGTTCGGCGGATCCTGGGGCTACCAGGTGCTCGGACAGTTCGCGCCGACCTCGCGCATGGGCGAGCCGGCCGAGTTCGCCCGCTTCGTCGATCGTTGCCACGCTGCCGGCATCGCCATCCTGCTCGACTGGGTGCCGGCGCATTTCCCCACCGACGCGCACGGTCTGGCGCATTTCGACGGCACCGCGCTGTACGAGCACGGCAACCCGTTCGAGGGCTACCACCAGGACTGGAACACCTTCATCTACAATCTCGGCCGCAACGAGGTGCGCGGCTTCATGCTCGCCAGCGGTCTGTTCTGGCTGAAGCGGTTCCACATCGACGGGCTGCGGGTCGATGCGGTGGCCTCGATGCTGTATCGCGACTACAGCCGCAAGGAAGGCGAATGGGTGCCGAACCAGTACGGCGGCCGCGAGAATCTCGAATCGATCGCCTTCCTGCAGGATCTCAGCCGGGCGGTGAAGCAGACCAGCCCGGGCGCGATCCTGGTGGCGGAGGAATCGACCTCGTTCCCGGGCGTCACCCGCAGCGCCGACGAGGGCGGCCTCGGTTTCGACTACAAATGGAACATGGGGTGGATGCACGATACGCTGCATTACATCGAGACCGATTCCGCCTACCGGCGCTGGCACCACGGCGAGATCGCGTTCGGCCTGGTCTATGCGTTCTCCGAGCGCTTCGTGCTGCCGATCTCGCACGACGAGGTGGTGTACGGAAAAGGCTCGATGATCGGCAAGATGCCGGGCGACGAGTGGCAGAAATTCGCCAACTTGCGCGCCTATTACGGCTTCATGTGGGGTCATCCCGGCAAGAAGCTGCTGTTCATGGGCAGCGAGATCGCGCAATGGCGCGAATGGAACCACGATACCGGCCTGGACTGGTGGCTGCTCGAGAGCGGCGCCAACAAGGGCGTCCAGACCCTGCTCGGCGACCTCAATCGTCTCTATCGCGGCGAGCCGGCGCTGCATGCGCGCGACTGCGACCATGACGGGTTCCGCTGGGTGGTGCTGCACGACGCCGACCAGAGCGTCTATGCCTGGCTGCGGTTCGGCGGCCAGGAGCATCGCCCGGTGCTGGTGGTATGCAACTTCACCCCGGTCGTCAGGCACGGCTACACGCTCGGCGCCAGCCAGGCCGGGCCGTGGGAGGAGCTGCTGAACACCGATTCCGCGCGCTACGGCGGCTCCGATGTCGGCAATTTCGGCATGGTCGAGGCGAGGCCCGAGCCGATTCATGACCAGCCCGCCTCGCTGACCCTGACGCTGCCGCCGCTTTCGACCCTGATTCTGGCACCGCGCCGATGAGCGTGGACGACCGGCTGCTCGCCGATCTGTGCGAGCGTGCCGGGGTCGCCACGCGCTGGATCGACGCGTTCGGCAAGCCGCAGGACGTATCGCCGGACGATCTCGGCGCGGTCCTGAGCGCGCTCGGACTGGATTGCGCCAGCGACGGCCAGGCGCGGGATCGGATCGCGTCCTTGCAGCAGGAGGCGGGGCGCATCCCGCCGCTGCTGACCGGCGATGCCGGCGGCACCCTCGCGATCGCGCTGCCGGCCGGCGCCTGGCGTCTGCGGGCGGAAGAGGACGATGCGGTCCGCGACATCCGGATCGCCGATGCCGGGCAGCCGTCCACGATCGAGCTGCCGGAGCGGCCCGGTTACTACGTGCTGGAGTCGGACCGGCAGTCGATCCGCGTGGCGGTGGCGCCGGCGCGCTGTTACGCGGTCGGCGATGCGCTCTCCGCGTCGGGACGCAGCGTCCAGCGCGCCTGGGGCCTGGCGCAGCAGCTCTACGCGCTGCGCCGTCCCGGCGATGGCGGGGTCGGCGATTTCCGGGCCCTGGCAAGCTTCGTCGAGGAGGCGGCCGCGCATGGCGCCGCCTCGGTCTCGATCAGCCCGGTGCATGCGCAATTCTCCGCCGACCCGGACCGCTTCAGCCCGTATGCGCCGTCCAGCAGGATCATGCTGAACGTGCTGCACGTCGCCCCGGACGGGCCGGGCGGCGAGGACGCGGCCAGGCTCGAATCGCTGGAGCTGGTCGACTGGCCGGCGGTCGGCCGCGACCGGCTGGCGCGTCTGCGGCGCGATTTCGAGGCCGCCGGCACCGCGGATCCTGGCTTTGCCGCCTGGCGCGCCGGCGAGGGCGACAAGCTCGAGGCGCATGCGCTGTTCGAGGCGCTGCATCGGCATCTCTGGCGCGAACAGCAGGGCGCCTGGCACTGGAAGGACTGGCCGGACGGCTACGGCACTCCGGACGGCCCGGCCGCGCGTGCGTTCGGTCAGGCCAACCAAGCCGAGGTCGATTTCCATGCCTGGCTGCAATATCGCGCCGACCGCGATCTCCAGGCGGCGCAGAAGGCGGCGATCGATGCCGGCATGCCGATCGGGCTGATCTCCGACCTCGCGGTCGGCACCGATTCCGGTGGCAGCCATTGCTGGAGCCGCCAGGACGAGAGCCTGCTGGGCCTGACGGTCGGCGCGCCGCCCGACCTGCTGCAGCGCGACGGCCAGAACTGGGGGATCACCGCCTTCTCCGGACAGGGGCTGCGACGCAACGGGTTTCGCGGCTTCATCGAGATGCTGACCGGGGCGATGCGTCATGCCGGCGGGGTCAGGATCGATCATGCGATGGGCCTGAACCGGCTGTGGGTGGTGCCGGAGGGATACAGCGCCGCCAGGGGGGCCTATCTGCGGATGCCGGAAACCGACCTGCTGCGTCTGCTGCGGCTGGAATCGCTGCGCCATCGCGCCGTGGTGCTGGGCGAGGATCTCGGCACGGTGCCGGACGGATTCCAGGAGCGGCTGGAGGCGTCCTGCATCGACGGCATGCGGGTGCTGTGGTTCGAGCAGGACGAGACAGGGTTCAAGCCGCCGTCCGGCTGGACCCGCCAGGCCAGCGCGATGACCAGCACCCACGACCTACCGACCGTGGCCGGCTGGTGGAAGGGCGTCGATATCGGCCATCGCCGCACGCTCGGCGGCTCGGAGGCGGAGGAGCGGGAGGCGCTGCGCGAGCGCGACGCGGACCGGCAGCGCCTGTGGCAGGCGATGCAGACCAGCGGCGCCGCGGACGGCGACAGGCCGCCGGTGTGGGACGTGTATCCGGTGGTGGACGCGGCGGTGCGGCATGTCGGCCTGTCCGGCTGCGAGCTGGCGGTGGTGCCGATCGAGGATGCGCTGGGCCTGGAGGAGCAGCCGAACATCCCCGGCACCACGACCGAGCATCCGAACTGGCGCCGACGGCTCGAGCGCCCGGTCGGCACCGTGCTCGACGACCCGCGGGTGGCGCTCAGGCTTGCGGCGATCGACCGGATCAGGGCCGGCTAACCGTCCGATTTTAGTCGGTTTTTATGCAACTTGCCGCCCCTTGGCGTCCTTAATCCATGACGGATTGAAGACGAGGCCGAAATCCTGGCGTAGGATACACCAATGCCTTGATCGTTCGGGGTACGGGACGGAGAGAGTGGCATGAGCAGACTGGTGGTGGTCTCCAATCGCGTGACGATCCCGACCGGCGACGCGAAGGCCGGTGGTCTGGCGGTGGCTCTGAACGATCTCATGGAACGGCAGGGCGGTCTGTGGTTCGGCTGGTCGGGCGGAACCTCCGACGACACCCGCAAATGCAACACCCCGTCGATCGTGCAGCACGGACAGGTCGAGTACGCCACCGTCGACCTGACGCCCAGCGAGCTCGAGCTCTACTACAACAATTTCTCCAATGGCACGCTGTGGCCGCTGCTGCATTCGCTGCCGGAACAGATGAATTTCGACCGTCGCAGCCTGCAGGGCTATCGCGCCGTCAATCTCCGCCTGAGCGAGGTGCTGGTGCCGCTGCTGCGGCCGACCGACACGATCTGGATCCACGATTACCATCTGCTGGCGATGGCCGCGGCACTGCGCAGCCGCAACGTGACGTGCCCGATCGGCTTTTTCCTGCACACGCCGTTCCCGAGTCCGGACATGCTGTCCAGCGTGCCCGAGGCGGCCCTGTTCATCCGCGACCTGCTGTCGGCGGATCTGCTCGGTTTCCAGACCGCCAACGATGCCGAGAATTTCTCCGCGTCGGCGCAGCGCATCGCCGGTGCCGCCAGGCTGGCCGGCGGCGGGTTGCAGCTCGGCAACCGGCAGATCCGGGTCGGCGCCTTCCCGGTCGAGATCGATCCGCGCGACTTCGCCGAGACCGCCGAGCAGAACCACCAGTCCGCGGAGACCGAGCGGCTGCGTCGCAGCCTGGACGGGCAGAGCCTGATCCTCGGCGTCGATCGCATGGACCCGACCAAGGGCCTGCGCCATCGCCTGGCCGGCTATCGCCGCCTGTTGGAGACCCGCCAGGAATGGTCGCGCCAGACCACCTTCCTGCAGATCGCCGCCGCCAGCCGGCAGGACGTCGATGCCTACCAGACTCTGCGCGACGATCTGGAGGGTGCCGCCGGCCGCATCAACGCCACCCTCGGAGAGAGCGACTGGACGCCGCTCAGGCTGATCAGCCGCGGCGTGCCGCGCGACGCCATCTCCGGCTTCATGCGCGAGGCCCGGATCGGGCTGGTGACGCCGTTGCGCGACGGCATGAACCTGGTCGCCAAGGAATACGTCGCCGCGCAGAACCCGGACGATCCCGGCGTGCTGGTGCTGTCGAAATTCGCCGGCGCCGCCCGGCAGCTCGGCGCCGCGATCCTGGTCAATCCGGTCGATCCGGACGAGATCGCCGATGCGCTCGACCTGGCTCTGCGCATGAGCCGGCCGGAGCGGCAGGATCGCTGGCAGGCCTGCTGGGAGGCGATCAAGGACGCCTCGGCGCTCGATTGGGGCCGTTCGTTCGTGTCGGCCCTGTCCCGCGCCGGCGGTGAGGTGCCGCGCCCTGCCCGGCCGGCCCGCACCATTCCGGAAACCACCATCGAGCGGCGTACCGGCACCGGCGCCGACATCAGGATCGTCTCCACGCAACCGGGTCCGCGCTCGGTCAACTGAATGTGTTGGCGTCTGTAACGGCGCAGTCGCAGTCACGCCATATCGGCGCCACACCCGCGGGTCCTTATTTCCTCATGACGAAACGAGGGAATCGCGACCGATGCGCCCGGACAGCCAGATCATGACAGCCGCACATCCAGCGCACCGGGCCGAGCCGGGTCCGCGTCTGCGGGCGCTTCGTCTGGCCGGCGCGTCCCTGCTGGCGCTGGCGATCGGCGGCAACGGCGCGCTGGCGCAAGGGCATGGTGGCGGCGGGCATGGTGGTGGCGGCCATGGCGGCTTCGGCGGCGGTGGACATGGCGGGGCCCCGGGCGGCTTCCATGGTGGCCCGCCAGGAGGAGGCTTCCGTGGAGGGGGCTTCCCCGGCGGTGGTTTCCACGGCGGCGGGTTCCATGGCGGCGGGTTTGCCGGCGGTCCGTTCCATGGCGGCGGCTTTCATGGCGGGGCGCCCGGCTTCCACGGCGGTGGCTTCCAGGGCGGTCGCTTCCACGGCGGTAGCTTCGCGGCGCGCGGCCCGGGGTTCGGCGGCTTCGGGCACGGGGGACCGGGCTACGGAGCGCGCTCTTTCGCCGGTCGCGACTGGCATGGCGGCGATCGGTGGCATGGCGGTGGCATCGGCCCTGCCCTGATTGGCGGCGCGGCGCTCGGTCTCGGCCTCGGTTTCGCGGGATCGCAGTTCATCGGCGATGGCGCGGCGCATTATGGCGGCGCCTGGTGGCAGCCGAGCTATGGCTGGGCGGCGGACGACTGGGTCTGGAACGACGCGCCGGTCTATGGCGGGCCGGCGGCCTTGTTCCTGGTGCCGCCAGTGATCTACGCGCCGCCGCCGCTCTATGTCGTGCCGCCGCCGGTCGTGCTCGGCGCACCGGCCTTCTTCGCGCCGCCGATTCCTGCTGCCGCTGCCCCTGGCCCGGTCGCCAGCGTCGCCCCGGCCGCTCCCGCGCCCGTGGCGCCGCCGGTGGTCTCGCCGACCCGGCTGTTCTATGCCGCGGTGCCGCCGCCGGTCCTGGTGCTGCCGCCGCCCGAGGTGCTGGTGGCGGCCGAGCCGCCGCCGGTGGTGTTCGCGCCGCAGATCTATCCGCTGGCGATCGCGCCGCCGGTACTGGCGCTGACGTCGGCGTATCTCGCCGAGGTCGCCGTGGGCGGTCTGGGCGGCGACTGGCGTCGCCATGGCTGGGGCGTCTGGCGCGGCGCGTGGGAGCCGGGCTGGGCGGGCTTCGATCGCCGCGTGACGTATCGCCCGCCGGTGTTCGTGCATCCCGGCTGGGGCTGGCACGGGACGCGCTTCTATGGCGGCGCGCCGGGATGGCAGGCCGGGTGGCGGCCGCGCCCCTGGGGCGGCGGATGGCACCAGGATTGGCACCAAGGCTTGCATAACGGCTGGGACCATGGCGGCGGACGCGGCTGGGGCGGCTTCCACCATGGCGGATGGAGATGAGACCGATGCTGACCAAGACACCAACGATGCGTGGCGCGGCACTTCTGGCGCTGTCGCTGGCGATGCTCCCGGCGCTGCGCCCGGCGGCGGCCGGAGCGGCGACCGCCAAGGCGCCGGAACTGACCGAGCAGCAGGCCGCCGACCAGCGCATCCAGTCGCTGCAGGACGCGCTGCATATCACCGCGGCGCAGATGCCGGAATGGTCGGTGTTCATGCAGGCGATGCGTGACAACGCCAGCGCCACCGACGCGCTGTTCCGCGACCGCGCCGCCAAGGCGGCGACGATGAACGCCGCCGACAACCTCAAATCCTATGCCGTCGTGGCGCGTGCCTACGCCGACGACACGCAGAAACTGTCCGACGCGTTCCAGGCGTTGTACAGCACGCTCAGCGACGCGCAGAAGCAGAGCGCCGACACGCTGTTCCGTCAGCAGGCGGAAGGCCAGAAGGCGGCGCAGGCCACGACCCGGAAATAGCCCGTCATTGCGCGGGCAGGCGCCATCGGCCAGAACCGGCCCATGGCGCCTCCCCTGCTTCTGCTGACCGACATCACCCTCACCCTCGGCGGCAAGCCGCTGCTGGACGGCGCCGGATTCGGCGTGTCGCCCGGCGAGCGGCTGTGCCTGGTCGGGCGCAACGGGTCGGGAAAGTCGACCATGCTGCGGATCGCCGCCGGCGAGCTGCAGGCGGATTCCGGCAAGCGGTTCCTGCAGCCCGGCACCACGGTGCGCTACCTGCCGCAGGAGCCGGACCTGACCGGTTTCGCCACCACGCTGGACTACGTGCGCGCCGGGCTGGGGCCGAACGATGCCGAGCACCGCGCGCCCGCCCTGCTGTACGAGCTCGGCCTGACCGGCGAGGAGGACCCGAGGCGCCTGTCCGGCGGCGAGGCGCGTCGCGCGGCGCTGGCCAGGGCGCTGGCGCCGGCGCCGGACCTGCTGCTGCTGGACGAGCCGACCAATCATCTCGACATGCCGGCGATCGAGTGGCTCGAACGCGAGCTCGCCGCGCTGCCGTCGGCGATCGTGATGATCAGCCACGATCGCCGCCTGCTGCAGACCCTGTCGCGCAGCGTGGTGTGGCTGGATCGCGGCGTGACGCGCCGGCTCGACCAGGGGTTCGCGCGGTTCGAGAGCTGGCGCGAGGAGGTTCTGGAACAGGAGGAGCGCGACGCCCACAAGCTCGACCGGCAGATCGCCCGCGAGGAGGACTGGATGCGCTACGGCGTCACCGCCCGGCGCAAGCGCAACGTGCGCCGCGTCGGCGAGCTGGCGGCGCTGCGCCAGGCGCGTCGCGACGCGGTGCATAATCCGCAGGGCCTCAAGCTGGAAGCCAGCGGCACCGGCCTGTCCGGCAAGCTGGTGGCGGTCGCCGAGGGGATGTCGAAATCGTTCGACGGCCGGCCGATCGTGTCCGATCTCGACCTCCGGGTGCTGCGCGGGGACCGGCTCGGCATCGTCGGCGCGAACGGCGCCGGCAAGACCACGCTGCTGCGCCTGCTGACCGGGCTGGAACAGCCGGATTCGGGAAAGATCCAGCTCGGCGCCAGCCTCGCGCTGGTGACGCTGGACCAGCAGCGGCGCTCGCTGGACGACGATGCGACCCTGTCCGACACGCTGACCGGCGGCGGCGGCGACATGGTCCAGGTCGGCACGGAGAAGCGCCACGTGATCGGCTACATGAAGGATTTCCTGTTCCGGCCGGAACAGGCGCGCACCCGGGTCGGCGTGCTGTCCGGCGGGGAGCGGGCGCGACTGATGCTGGCCTGCGCGATGGCCAGGCCGTCCAACCTGCTGGTGCTGGACGAGCCGACCAACGATCTCGACCTGGAGACGCTCGACCTGCTGCAGGAGATGCTGGGCGCCTATCCGGGCACGGTGCTGCTGGTGAGCCATGATCGCGACTTTCTCGACCGGGTGGCGACCTCGATCGTCGCCTCGTCCGGCGGCGGGGCATGGACGGAATATGCCGGCGGCTACAGCGACATGGTGGCCCAGGGCGGCGGGCTGCATGGCAGCGCCGGCGAGGCGGTGGCGGGTGCCGGCAAGCGCAGGATGGCGCCGACCGCGCCGAAACCGGCGGCGCGGAAGCTTTCCTTCAAGGACAAGCATGCGCTCGAGCAGCTTCCGAAGCAGATTGCCGGGTACGAGGCGGACATCACCAGGCTGCGCCGCGTTCTCGCCGATGCCGGGTTCTACGGGCGCGATCCGGCTGGTTTCGCGCGCGCCACCGAGGCGCTCGCCGCGGCCGAGGCCGCTCTGGCCGGCGCCGAAGAGCGCTGGCTGGAACTGGAAATGTTGCGCGATAGCGTTGGGGGTTGAACCATGCCGACCAGACTGAACGACACCGAGATCGAAGCGGCGTTGGCGCTGCTTCCCGACTGGTCCCGCTCCGCCGACGGGAAATCGATCCGGAAGACCTACCGCTTCGCCGATTTCGCCGGCGCTTTCGCCCTGGTCTCCAGGATCGCCGCACGCGCCGAGGCGATGGACCATCATCCCGACATCGCGTTCGGCTGGGGTCGCGTCGACATCGTGCTGACCACGCACGATGCCGGCGGCTTGTCGGACAAGGATGTCGCGCTGGCCCGAGAGATCGAGACCGCGGCGAGCGAGGCGTAGGACGATGGCCGACACACCGAGTCTGCCCCCTGGCTTGCCCCGACGCGGCTTCCTGATGACCGGCCTGATCGGCGGCCTGACTTTGGCCGCGGCGCGCGGCGAGGCGGCGCCGATCAAGACCAACGCAGACGGGCTGTTCGTCGAGGAGATGCACGTGCCGGTGCCTGACGGGATGCTGCCGGCCTATCTCGCCCGCCCGGCCGGCGCGGGGCCGTTCCCGGTCGTGGTGGTGATCGAGGAGATCTTCGGCGTTCACGACTATATCAAGGATGTCTGCCGCCGACTGGCGCATCTCGGCTATCTCGCGGTGGCGCCGGAGCTCTATGCGCGGCTGGCCGACCTGTCGACGATGACCGACCCGCAGCAGATCGTGCGCGACGTGATCGCCAAGGCGCCGGACGCGCAGCTTCTGGCGGATCTCGATGCGACGGTGGATTTCGCCGCCGGGCAGCGCGGCGATGCGGCGCGGCTCGGCACCATCGGCTTCTGCCGCGGCGGACGCGACGTGTGGCTGTGGGGCGAGCATAACCCGGCGCTCAAGGCGGCGGTGGCGTTCTACGGCCCGGTCGCCAGCAAGGACAGTCCGATCCAGCCGCGCAATCCGCTGGAACTCGCGGCGACGCTGAAATGTCCGCTGCTGGGCCTGTATGGCGGCGAAGACCCAAGCATTTCGCAGGCCGACGTGAAGGCGGCGCAGGCGACCGCGCGGGCGGCCGGCCACACGGTCGAGATCGTGGTCTATCCGGACGCGCCGCACGGATTCCATGCCGACTACCGGCCGAGCTACCGGCCGGCCGACGCCGAGGATGGCTGGAAGCGGGCGATCGCCTGGCTGCGGCAGTACGGAGTCGGCCAGGCCGTGTGATCCGCAGGCGGCCGCTTCGCGATGAATGCGGCGCTCAGCTCTTCTTGAGGGCCTCGGGCTTGTGCACCGCCAGCTTGCCGGTCTTGGCGCTCTCGACCACCACCTGGGGCTCGTCCTTGGTGGCCTTGGCGGTATGGCCGGCGACCTTGGTGGTTTTGGTGACGGTCTTCTTGACCGTGCCCTCGGTCTCGCCGCGGATGCTGTTCCATTTCACCGTGTCGCCCTTGTGCGGCAGGTCGGTCATAGCGATGGTCCTCGTCCGTTGTCCGCCCCGACAACCGCGCCGGGCCGGCCGGGTTCGGCGGCCGGCCCTTCACCAAGGTGTGCCCGTGCGTTTTTCCAGGATCGCCTCGCTCTCCCTGCTGCTGCCCTATCTGCGGCCCTATGTCGGCCGCACCGCCTTGGCCACGCTGTCGCTGCTGAGCGCGGCGCTGCTGCTGCTGGCGCTCGGCCAGGGAGTGCGCGGGCTGATCGATCGCGGCTTCGCCAGCGGCAGCACCGCGCATCTCGATCACGTGGCGCTCGGCATGATGGCGGTGGTGGCGGCGCTGGCGGTGGCGACGGTGGCGCGCTTCTCGCTGGTGTCGTGGCTCGGTGAGCGGGTGGCGGCGGATCTCCGGCGCGACCTGTTCGAGCGGACCCTGTCGCTGTCGGCGGAATTCTTCGAGACCGCGCGGACCGGCGACATCCTGACCAGGCTGACGGCGGACATCGCGGTGCTGCAGTCGCTGATCGGCTCTGCGGTCTCGGTCTGGGTGCGCAACGCGCTGCTGCTGGTGGGCGCCCTGGTGATGCTGATCGTCACCAGCCCGAAGCTCGCCCTGGTGATCGTGCTGGTGGTGCCGCTGGTGGTGCTGCCGATGGTGCTGTTCGGGCGGCGCGAGCGGGCGCTGTCGCGCCAGGCGCAGGACCGCATCGCCGATCTCGGCGCCTATGCCGAGGAGACGGTGAACGCGCTGCGCATCGTGCAGGCCTATACCCACGAGGCGATCGACCGGGCGCGCTACGCCGAGGCGATCGAGCGCTCGGTCTCCGCCGCGATCGCCAGGATCCGCACCCGGTCGATGCTGATCCTGGCGGTGATCCTGCTCGGGTTCGGGGCGATCGTGTTCAGCCTGTGGGTCGGCGGACGCGACGTGATCGCCGGGCGGCTCAGCGGCGGCGACCTGTCGGCGTTCGTGTTCTACGCCGTCATCCTGGCCAGTTCGGGCGCGCAGATGAGCGAGCTCTGGGGCGAGCTGCAGCGCGCCGGCGGCGCCGCGGACCGGCTGCGCGAGCTGCTGGACACGCGGCCGACGATCGCGGCCGCGGCCGATCCGGAGCGTCTGCCGGAGGTGGTCGCCGGGCGGGTGGCGTTCGAGGCGGTGACGTTCTTCTACCCGGCGCGGCCCGACCATGCGGCCTTGTCCGACTTCAGCCTCGACGTGGCGGCGGGAGAGACGGTGGCGCTGGTCGGGCCGTCCGGCGCCGGCAAAACCACGATCCTGCAGTTGCTGCTGCGCTTCTACGATCCGCAGCAGGGACGCATCCGTCTCGACGGGGTCGACATCGCCCGTCTCGCGCCGGACGATCTGCGCCGGCAGCTCGGGATCGTCACCCAGGACCCGGTGATCTTCGGCGCCACGGCGATGGAGAACATCCGCTACGGACGGCCGGATGCGAGCGACGCGGCGGTGATCGCCGCCGCCCGCGCCGCGCATGCCGATTTCATCGAGCGGATGCCGGAAGGATTCGCGAGCTTCCTGGGCGAGAAGGGCATCCGCCTGTCCGGCGGCCAGCGCCAGAGGATCGCCATCGCCCGTGCCATCCTGCGCGATCCGCCGGTGCTGCTGCTCGACGAGGCGACCAGCGCGCTGGACGCGGAGTCCGAGCGCGCGGTGCAGGATGCGCTGGCGCATCTCGCCCAGGGCCGCACCACGCTGGTGGTGGCGCACCGGCTGGCCACGGTGCGCAACGCCGATCGGATCGTGGTGATCGAGGACGGACGAATCATCGCCACCGGCACCCATGACAGCCTGGTCCGGGAGGACGGGCTGTATGCCAGGCTGGCCGCATTACAGTTTCTATAAGCTGGCGGCGATTGGCGATGCGGCCGGGGTTTGATATGCGCTGCGCACCCAACATGAGTTGAACGCATGTCTCATCCGTCCGTGGCGCAACGCCTGCTGCGTGCCTCCGTCTCCGCCGTCCTGCTGGCCGGGCTCGCCACTCCCGCCGCCCGTGCCGACGAAGGCATGTGGACGATGGACAATCTGCCTCTCGCGCAGCTCAAGCAACGCTACGGCTTCACCCCGTCCGCCGACTGGATCACCCGCGTGACGCAGGCCTCTGCGCGTCTGGCGCTGGGCTGCTCGGCGTCGTTCGTCTCCGCCGACGGTCTGGTGATGACCAACCATCACTGTGCCAACGAGTGCCTGGCCGAGTTGTCGCCCAAGGGCCAGAACTGGTTCCAGAACGGATTCTCCGCCAATGGCCAGTCGGCCGAGCCGCAATGCCCGGCGATGGAGCTGGACCGGCTCGACCGGATCAGCGACGTGACCGCGCAGATGGCCAAGGCGCTCGACGGCAAGCAGGGCGCCGCCTACAGCCAGGCGCAGAAGGCGGCCGAGGCCGGATTCGAGAAGGACTGCGTCGCCGGCGATGCGACACACTGGCGCTGCGACGTCGTCACGCTCTATCACGGCGGCAAGACCGCTCTGTATCGCTACAAGCGCTACCAGGACGTGCGGCTGGTGTTCGCGCCCGACCAGAACGCGGCGTTCTTCGGCGGCGATCCCGACAATTTCAATTTCCCGCGCTACGATCTCGACCTGACGTTTCTACGTGCGTACGAGAACGGCAAGCCAGCCAAGACTACCTACTTCCCGTTCGATCCGGACGGGCCGAAGGCGGGCGAACTGGTCTTCACCTCGGGCAACCCCGGTGCCACCTCGCGCGAGACTCCGGCGGCGGAGCTCGAGCTGCTGCGCGATCTCGAGCTGCCGTCCGGCATCGCCTACCTGTCCACGCTCGACGGCGTGCTGTGGGAGTACGGCCGGCAGGGCGCGCAGCAGACCCAGGACGCTCAGGACGAGCTGTTCGGGGTCGAGAACAGCCTGAAGGTCTATACCGGCTGGCAGCAGACCCTGGCGCAGCCGGGCACCATCGCCGCCAAGCGTGCGTTCGAGGCCGGGCTGAAATCCTGGATCGACGCCGATCCGAAGCGAAAGGCCACGTTCGGCGATCCGTGGGCCAGGCTGATGCCGGCGCTGGCCAAGGAGCGCCAGCTCTACACGCGCTACGCGATGCTCGAGGGCACGCGCAGTCCGCGCGGCTTCATGGGCGATCTCTACGGCTATGCGAAGATCCTGGTGCGGGGAGCGGCGGAGCGGGCCAAGCCGGATTCGCAGCGTCTGTCGGCCTTTCACGACGCCAACATCCCGGCGCTGGAGGACAGCCTGAAATCCAGCGCGCCGGTGCATCCGGCGCTCGACGAGACGCTGCTGGCGTTCTCGCTGACCAAGCTGCGCCAGGTGCTGGGCGCCGACGACCCGACCGTGCATCTGGTGCTGGGCCATGACAGTCCGGAAGGGCTGGCGAAATCGGCGGTCGAGGGCACCAAGCTCGGCGACCCCGCCGCGCGCATGGCGTTGTGGACCGGCGGCGAGGCGGCGATCAAGGCGTCGACCGATCCGATGATCGTGCTGGCGCGAACCATAGAACCGACCGCGCGGGCGCTGCACGACGAATGGGACAACGACGTGGTGTCGGTGAAGCGCCAGACCAGCGAGACCATCGCCAAGGCGCGGTTCGCGCGCGACGGAAGCAACACCTATCCGGACGCGACCTTCACCCAGCGCGTCTCGTTCGGGCAGGTGAAGGGCTGGGACGAGAACGGCAGGCAGATCTCGCCGTTCACGACGTTCGCCGGGCTGTACGACCGCGCCACCGGCAGCGATCCGTTCAAGCTGACCCAGGGCTGGATCGACGCCAAGCCGCATCTCGACCTCGCCACCAAGTTCGATTTCGCCACCACCAACGACATCATCGGCGGCAATTCCGGCAGCCCGGTGATCGACGCCAGGGGCCATGCGGTCGGGCTGATCTTCGACGGCAACATCCATTCGATCGGCGGCGACTTCACCTATGACGGCGCGCAGAACCGTGCCGTCGCGGTGGACAGCGCGGCGATCCTGGCGGCGCTGCGCGTGGTGTACAAGAACCAGGCGGTGGCGGACGAGCTGGTCAAGGGGCATCTCTGAGCGGCAGTGCCGGTTCAATCATCAGGCGCGGCCGGCAAACATACCGCTGCGACGAAAATCCTGAGGCGGCATACCGAAGAAGCGGCGGAACACCTTGGAGAAATAGTTCGCGTCGGCGAAGCCGCATCGCTGCGCGATCAGCTTGATCGGGACGGCATCGTCAGCCCGCAGGAGACGGGCCGCCTCCTCCATCCTGGCCCGCAACAGATAGCGTGCCGGTGACATGCCCTCATGCTGTGCGAACAGCCGGGAGAAATGATAGCGGCTGTAGCCTGATGCCCTGGCGAGCTTGGCGACGTCGAGAAGGCCGGCCGGATCGGCATGACACAGGGAGATTGCACGCTCGATCGCAGCGGGCCGCTTCGATTGGGTTCGCACCGCCCCCCAGGACAGCAGGTCGTCGGCCAACTGCATGGCGATGCCGTAGGCCATGGCCGACGCCTGCGCCGGCGTCGCCACGTCATTGCGCAAAACCGAGAGGCAGAGCCCGGCGAGCCGTTCGACGCTGGCGTCGGGAAGCGTCACCACCGGGCCGGCCAGCTTGAGTTCCTGCCACAGGCGCAGCATTTCCCGGCCGTGCAGGCAGATCCAGAAGAACCGCCAGCGATCGCCGCGCGCCAGCCAGTAGCGGTTATCGTGCGGGAAGCTGAGCAGCATGGTCTGGCCGGGCGCCAGATCGAAATGGCGGCTTTCGTAGCGCAGGCGGCCGCGACCGGCGATCGTGTGCTGCAGCAGCACGAACGGCGCATCGCCGCGCTTCAGCCCATGCCAGTCGTAGGTCCGCGCCTCGCAGCTCTCATGCCCGGCGCTGCTGAGCATCGCGTGCAGCCGATAGCGGTCCTTGGGGAAGGCCAGGGACACGCCGTCATCGCCGAACGCTTCCAGCTCATTCAGCACGGAATTCACCGACAAAGCACGATTTTCCTCTTTTGCTAGGCTCTTGGGCAAAACATCCTGGCACAAACTTACCCGCCACCAGAAGCGGCCCTCGGACCAAGCGCTCGTCGCCGCCCTCGGACCGACCAGGAGAGCCATGAAAGTCACCGTCATAGGGGCCGGCAGCGTCGGCTTCACCCGCAAGCTGGTGCGCGACATCCTCAAGGTGCCGGCGCTTGCCGACACCGAATTCGCGCTGCACGACATCAATGCGCAAAACCTCGACATGGTCGCGCAGCTCATCGGAAAGGACATTGCCGCCAACCGCCTGCCCGCCCGCATCACCACCTCCACGGACCGCAGGACGGCGCTGGAGGGTGCCCGTTACATCATCTGCTGCGTGCGCATCGGCGGGCTCGAGGCGTTCCACCACGATATCGAGGTGCCGCTCCGCTACGGTGTCGACCAGTGCGTCGGCGATACCATCTGCGCCGGCGGGCTGATGTACGGCATGCGGACCGTGCCCGAGATCCTGGCCTTCTGCCGCGACATCAAGGCAGTCGCGGAGCCCGGCGCCTGGTTCCTGAACTACGCCAACCCGATGGCGATGAACACATGGGCGGCGATCGAGCATGGCGGCGTGGCGCAGACCATCGGACTGTGTCACGGCGTACAGCATGGCTGGCGACAGATCGCCGAGGTCCTGGGCGCGGAGCGGCCGGAGGACGTCGCGTATGTCTGCTCGGGCATCAATCACCAGACCTGGTACGTCGACCTGCGCTGGAACGGACGGAAGATCGGCAGGGACGAGCTGCTGGCGGCGTTCGAGCGCCATCCGGCGATCTCCCGCGAGGAGAAGGTGCGGATCGACGTGCTGCGTCGCTTCGGCGTCTATTCGACCGAAAGCAACGGCCATCTCAGCGAGTATCTGCCCTGGTATCGCAAGCGTCCGGACGAGATCAACGACTGGATCGACCTGTCGAACTGGATCAACGGGGAGACAGGCGGCTACCTGCGTTACTGCACGGAGCAGCGCAACTGGTTCGAGACCGATTTCCCACGCTGGCTTTCCGAAGCCGGGACGCCGCTCCAGGATTACGAGCGTTCCGACGAGCACTGCTCGCATATCATCGAGGCGCTGGAGACCGGCAGCGTGTATCGCGGCCATTTCAACGTCCGCAACGACGGGCTGGTCACGAACCTGGCACCTGACTGCATCGTCGAGACACCCGGCTTCGTCGACCGGTTCGGTCTGAACATGGTGGCCGGCATCGAATTGCCGCTGGCCTGCGCCGCGACGTGCAGCGTGTCGGTGAACGTGCAGCGCATGGCGCTCAAGGCCGCAGTCGAGGGCGATCTCGACATGCTGCGTCTGGCGATGCTGCACGACCCGCTGGTCGGCGCAGTCTGCAATCCGGAGGAGGTCTGGCAGATGGTCGACGAGCTGCTGGTCGCCCAGGCGCCCTGGCTCCCCCAGTTCGCCTGGGCGATCGACGATGCGCGGAAACGGATGAGCCGAGCCCGGACCATGACCCGCGCTTCCGCTGGCGCCGCGCGCCTCTCGGTCCGCACCGTCGACGAGTTGCGCTCCGATCGCAGCGACCGCTCCGCGGCGGAATCGCCCTCGTCGCTCACTGGCTGAGCCTGACGTAACATTGCCAAAAACAACAATAAAACCGGGAGACAAGACCATGGGATCGTCCAGGAACGGCCTGCTCAGTCGTGTTTCGTCACTCATGATGTGCGCAGCAATCGCCGTGGCCGCTGGCTACGTCCTGTCGGCACCGCCGGCTGCAGCCGCCGAGCCGGTCACGCTGCATTTCTGGGTCGCCTGGGACCCGACTCTGCCCGACGCCAAGATCGCACAGGACCAGATCAAGCAGTATGAGGCCAGCCATCCGGGCGTGACGATCGACGTCCAGGACATGAGCTTCGGCGCCATGCACGACAAGCTGGTCACGGCTCTCGCCGGCGGCCAGCCGCCCGATGTAAGCTGGGGACTTGCCGAGTGGCTGGGCGAGCTGAACCGCATGGGCGCCCTGGCCGATCTGACCCAGCCGGCCAGCACCTGGCCGGACCGCGCCGCGCTGTATCCGAACGCCCTGGCCGGCCTGACCATCGACGGGCATCTGATGGCGCTGCCGCATTATCTCGGTATTCGCGCACTGCTCTATCACGGCGACCTGTTGAAGCAGGCCGGGATCGCGGCACCGCCGACCCGTTGGGACGAGCTCATTGCCGATTCGGAAAAGATCCATGCCAAGACAGGAAAATACGGCTTCGGTGTGTCCGACGACACGGTCCGCGCGCCGCAGGAACTGTTCACGCTGATGGCTCAGAACAACGTCGCCGTCGCCGAGCCGCGCGGCGAGGGCCGCTATCGCAATGACTGGGACACCGACCAGGCCCAGCTCGGACGCATGACCGAAGTGCTGGCTTTGTACAAGACCATGCTCGACAAGGGCGCGATCGCCCCGAATGCCACAAGTTGGGGCTGGGAAGAGGAGGACAACAACTTCGCGCTCGGCCAGTACGCGATGGTCATGGATGGCTCCTGGATGCACCTGCACGTCGCGCAATATCCCGACAGCATGAAGGATGTCGCGATCAGCCCGCCGCCCGCGCTCGCACGCGCCGCGACCTATTTCGAGATCAACCCGCTCTACGTCTACAAGGCGAGTCCGCATCCGAAGGAGGCGTTCGCGTTCGCCTCGTTCCTCGACAGCAAGGGCTACCAGAGTGTCGCCCGGCCGGAGGACAGCCCACGCATGGACGTCACCGGCAAGGACATCTGGGGGACCGAGTTCAGCAAGCTGGCCGCGATCGGGCACGCCTTCCCGCCGATCGCCCTCGGCCAGGTCGCGCGCGACATGCAGGAGGCGATCGGGCGCGTGCTGCTGAAGAAGGAGGATCCGGCGACGGTGGCGACGTGGCTGGGGCGCGCGATCAACAAGGCCCTGAGGCAGTCGGGCGAATTGGCCTCGAGCTGATCGGCCGGTTCGATGAAGTCCCTCTCGGGCATGGCCGCACAGTCCGGTATGGGGGCGGCGCGTAAGGCCCCGGCGCGCGCGGCCGCGTCGCGCGTCGACAGGGCGCGACGCGTGGCGCTCCTGTTCACCGCGCCGGCCTTCGCGTTTTTCATCCTGCTGTCGGTCTATCCGCTGCTACGCGTCGTCTGGCAGAGCCTCCGCTATGCGAATCTCGTCAATCCGTCGGTCTCCGGTTTTGCCGGCCTTGATAATTTCCGCACGATCTTCGAGGACGACGATTTCTTCCCGGCACTCGGCCATACCGCGCTCTGGACCGGGCTTTCGGTGATCGGCGAATACTGTCTCGGGCTGGTCTCGGCCCTGGCCCTGAATGCCAAGATCCGCGGACGTGGCCTGTTCCGCGCCATCATCATCACGCCCTGGGTGATCCCGATCGTCGTCGCCGGCATGAATTGGAGCTGGATCCTGACGCCGGAATATGGCGTGCTCAATCTCTGGCTCGTCCGGCTCGGCGTGATCCACGAGCCGATCGCCTGGCTCGGCCGGCCGGATACGGCCCTGTTGTCCGTGACGCTGGTGAATATCTGGCGTTCTTTTCCCTTCTATACCATCAGCCTGCTGGCGGCGCTGCAGGCGGTGCCCTCCGACCTGCACGAGGCGGCCGCTCTCGACGGCGCGGGATCCTGGGCCAGGTTCCGCTTCGTCACGCTGCCGCATCTGCGGACCGTGTCGCTCACCCTGATCGTGATGCATGTCGTGTGGACCGCGGTGAATTTCGATTTCATCTGGGTGATGACCCAGGGCGGCCCGCTGAACAGCTCCGAGACGCTGCCGATCATGATCTACCGTTATGCCATGCAGTCCTTCGACGTCGGCGCGGCATGCGCGCTCGCCAGCATGATGATGGGTTTCATGGCGACCGTCTTCTTCGTCCAGTACTACGCCAACCAGCGTCTCGGCGCGGCCAGGACGTCCTGACCATGGTCGTCGGCAAGACCGTCCGGCGTCTGCAATCCGCCCTCGCCTACGGCGTTCTCTTCGCACTCGCGACGTTCTGCGCCTTTCCGCTGCTCTGGATGGTCGATACCGCGCTCAAGCCTCTGCAGGAAATACAGAGCCTTCATCCGACGCTGTTGATCGTGCACCCGTCGTTCGACAGCTTCCGGCGCGTGCTGTTCCAGACCGACTTCCCGATCTATTTCCGCAACAGCGTGATCGTCGCCGCGGGGTCCACGATCCTGACGCTGCTGATCGCGATCTTCGCGGCCTACGTCCTGAGCCGGTTCGCACGGAGCACCCTGTCCCGCACCCTGACCTCGGCGCTCCTGCTCTCGCAGATGATCCCCGGCGTGCTGCTGCTGGTGCCGCTGTATCTGCTGATGCGGACCCTCGGCCTGCTCAGCTCCTATGGCGGCCTGATCATCGTCTATTGCACCTTCACCGTGCCGCTCTGCGTCTTCATGCTCAAGGGCTTCTTCGACGCCATCCCGGGCGAGATCGAACAGGCGGCGGAAATGGACGGGTGCTCGCGCGTGGGCTTCGTCTACCGCATCCTGCTTCCCCTGTCCGCACCCGGCGTGCTGGCGGCCGGCGCGTTCGCCTTCATCAACGCCTGGAACGAGTTCATGTTCGCCTACGTCTTCATCAACGACGAGGCGCACCGCACGCTGACTCCTGGGATCATGATGTTCAGGAGTGCCCACGTCACCGACTGGGGTGGCCTCATGGCCGCCTCGGTCCTGGCGGTGGTGCCTGTCGCAGCCTGCTTCCTCTATCTGCAGCGCTTTCTCATCGACGGATTGACCTCTGGGGCGGTCAAGGGCTGAAACCCTGAGCAAGGCCCTGCCTTCGCTCCGATCCGACGCGACCGTCCGGGCTCCGCCGCATGGCGCGAGCGGTCGTTGCGGAATGTCGCCCGTATCGTCAGCCTCGATGCCACCGGACCGCCTTTTCGACGTTGAGCGTGAAACAGTTGGAGAACCGTTCCATGTCCCACGCTACCGTCGGCAGTCTTCGCCGTTTCGCCGTTCTTCCCCTGGTCGCGCTGACCATGGTCGGGTGCGTCGCGGCGCCCTATGCGTATCCGCCGCCGCCGACCCAGGTGGTCTATGTGCAGCCGGCGCGCTACTCGATCCCGGCGGACGTGCTGTTCGCGTTCGACAGCGCCACGCTGCGGCCGCAGGCCAATGCGGCCCTGGCGCAGACGCTGGCGACGATCCGGCAGACCATCCCCAACCCGGCGATCCGGGTCGAAGGCAACACCGACAGCATCGGCAGCCTGCCCTACAACAGCCAGCTCTCGCTGCGCCGCGCGCAGACGGTGGCGCGATGGCTGGAAGGCCAGGGCATTCCGCCGGCGGCGATCACCGAGGTCGGTAACGGGCCGAACCGGCCGGTGGCGCCGAACACCACGCCGGACGGCCAGGACAATCCGCAGGGCCGGGCGCTGAACCGGCGCGTCGACCTGATCGCCAGCCCGTCATAGCGCGGGATCATCCGCGCCGGAGGCTGCCCGGGCCCCCTTGCCTGCCGGCGCGGATCGTTCCCACTGTGCGGCCATGAGCGTCGCCCTGATCACCCATCCGGCCTGCCTGTTCCATGATCCGGGATACGGGCACGCCGAGTGTCCTGACCGGCTGCGCGCGGTGATGCGGGCGCTGGACGAGCCCGAGTTCGCCGGCCTGATACGAGAGCCGGCGCCGCCTGCGACCAGGGCGCAGCTCGAGGCGGCGCACCCGTCCACCTATGTCGACGCCATTCTGGCGATCACCCCGGGCGACGGGCGCAGAGTCACGCTCGATCCCGACACGATCATGAGCGCCGGCAGCGCCGAAGCGGCGCTCAGGGCGGCAGGCGGCGCCTGCGCCGCGGTCGACGCGGTGCTGTCCGGTCGCGCGGCGCACGCCTTCGCGGCGGTGCGGCCACCGGGGCATCATGCGGAAGCCGCCACCGCGATGGGGTTCTGTCTGTTCTCCAGCGTGGCGATCGCCGCCCTGCATGCCCGCGCCCGCTGGGGCCTGCAACGCATCGCGATCGTCGATTTCGACGTGCACCACGGCAACGGCACCCAGGCGATCCTGCAGC
>CAIMSN010000089.1 GCA_903844135.1 uncultured Rhodospirillales bacterium
ACCGCCTGCTTGGCGCGGACCAGAACGCGACGGCGATTTTCGATGTTCTTGCCATGCGGATTGGGGCGGCGGTCGATGATGTCCACGCTGTCAGCCGCTCCTGGTCATGCAGACTGCTTGACGCGCATGTACCACTCCACGAGCCGCCTCACCTGCCGCTCGGTATAGCCGCGCGCCACCATGCGTTCGACGAACTGGCCGTGCTTGGCCTCGGTGTCGCCATCCTTCTTGCTGCCGAAGCTGATGACCGGAAGCAGGTCCTCGACCTGGCTGAACATCCGCTTCTCGATCACGTCGCGGATCTTCTCGTAGCTGGTCCAGGACGGGTTGTGCCCGCCATGCGACGCCCGTGAGCGGAGCGAGAACTTCACCACCTCGTTGCGGAAATCCTTCGGATTGGCGATGCCGGCCGGCTTCTCGATCTTAGTCAGCTCGGCGTTCAGCAGCTCCCGGCTCATCATCTGTCCGGTGTCGGGATCCTTGAAATCCTGATCCTCGATCCAGGCGTCGGCATAGTCGAGATAACGGTCGAACAGGTTCTGTCCGTAATCGTTGTAGCTCTCCAGATAGGCTTTCTGGATCTCGGCGCCGACGAATTCCGCGTAGCGGCCGGCCAGTTCGGATTTCAGCGCGGCGAGATAGCCGGCCTCGACCTCCGCCGGGAACTGCTCGCGCTTGATCGCCTGCTCCAGCACATACATCAGATGCACCGGATCGGCCGAGACCTCGACCGGATCGTGGTTGAAGGTCGCGGACAGCACCTTGAAGGCGAACCGGGTCGAGACGCCGTCCATGCCCTCGTCGACGCCGGCGGCGTCGCGATATTCCTGCATGGTCTTGGCCTTGGGATCGGTCTCGCGGATATTCTCGCCGTCATAGACACGCATCTTGGCGAACTGCGACGAGTTCGGATGCGGCTTGAGCCGCGACAGCACCGCGAACCTGGCCAGCATCTCCAGCGTGTTCGGCGCGCAGGGCGCATTGCCGAGCGCGGAACTGCGGATCAGCTTCTCGTAGATGCGCGTCTCCTCGGTCGCGCGCAGGCAGTACGGAACCTTGATGACGCAGACCCGATCGAGAAATGCCTCGTTGGTGCGGTTGTTGCGGAAGGTCTGCCATTCCGCCTCGTTGGAATGGGCCAGGATCACGCCGGTGAACGGGATCGAGCCGATATTCTCGGTGCCGACATAGTTGCCTTCCTGCGTCGCCGTCAGCAGCGGGTGCAGCATCTTGATCGGCGCCTTGAACATCTCGACGAACTCGAGCATGCCCTGGTTGGCGCGGTTGAGCCCGCCGGAGAAGCCATAGGCGTCAGGATCGTTCTGGCTGTGCGTCTCGAGCTGGCGGATATCGACCTTGCCGACCAGCGCCGACACATCCTGGTTGTTGTCGTCGCCCGGCTCGGTCTTGGCGATGGCGATCTGGCGCAGTTTCGAAGGATGCAGCTTCACCACGCGGAACTTGGAGATGTCGCCGTCGAACTCCTCCAGACGCTTCAGCGCCCACGGGCTGGCGATTCCGGTCAGTACCCGCTTGGGAATGTTGTAGCGCGCCAGCAGGCTCGGGCCCATGCGCTCGATGTCGAACAAGCCGAGCGGACTCTCGAACACCGGGCTGAGCGCGCGGCCCGCCTTCAGCACGTAGATCGGCTCCTTCTCCATCAGCGTCTTCAGACGCTCGCCGAGCGAGGATTTGCCGCCACCCACCGGGCCCAGCAGATAGAGGATCTGCTTGCGCTCCTCGAGCCCCTGCGCGGCATGACGGAAGAAACTGACGATCCGCTCGATCGTCTCCTCCATGCCGTGAAAATCGGCGAACGCCGGATAAACCCGAATAGTGCGGTTCATGAAGATCCGCGCCATACGGCTGTCTTTGGAGGTGTCGATCGTGTCGGGCTCGCCGATCGCCTTGAGCATGCGTTCCGCGGCGCTGGCGTAGCAGCTCGGATCGCTGGCGCAGAGATCGAGATAGTCGGCCAGACTCATCTCGGTTTCGCGACGTTCGTCGCGCATCGCCGCGGCAAGCGTGAATACGTCGTCCAGCGGTGCCATGCCTCACTCCTCACGAGTGCCGCACGCCCCTCCCGTCCGGAGCACGTCGCCTCAGAAGCGGGACAAGGTTCCCGGTCTGCAGGCGGCCGCTACCCGATCGGGCTCCTGCCATCTCTGGTTGGCCGCGGCGGATCAGGAACCAGCAGATGGATCCTTCCGTCCGGGGCCAGGGTCGCGTCGGCTGCCATCCCTGTCCGACGGGCCTACCGACCCGCCTTCTTGACAAAGGCTATCGCTGCCCAAGCGAATGTTTCAACTAAATTGCGCAATCTGAGCGACGGACGAGCAAGGGTGTTGCAGACTTATTCGTTGCGGAGTCGCACGGTCTCACACCTTCAGCACGAGCCCGTCATGCGCCGGTTCGAACCCGGCCGGAAGATTGTCCAGAAGCCACGCATAGTCCATGTCGACGCCCATGTGCGTGAGAATGGTGCGCTTCACGCCGAGCCGCGCCGACCATTCGCGCACCAGCGGCAGCGACGCATGCGCCGGATGCGTCGCCCGCTGGAAGCAGTCGACCAGCCAGGTCTCGATCCCCTCCAGCGTCCGCAGCGCCGTCTCGTCGAGTTTCACCACGTCGGTGGAGTAGGCGAAGCCGCCGACTCGGAACCCGAGCGTGTCGCCATGCCCATGGCCCTGCTCGAACAGCGTCAGCGCCAGCCCCGCCATCTCCACCGTCTCGCCGGCCGAGACGACCTGCGGCACCAGCACCGGCCGGTAGAAGCTCGGCGGCTTCCAGGGCAGGAACGCGTAGCCGAACCGATGCGCCAGCTCGTCGAGCACCGGCCGGGTGGCGTAGGCGTCGATCGGCTGGCCCAGGATCCGGTTCAGGCTGCGCACGTCGTCGAGCCCCGCCACGTGATCGGCATGGGCATGGGTGTAGAACAGCGCATCGATCCGGCCGATGCCGCAGGCGATCATCTGGGTGCGCAGCTCCGGCGAGGTGTCGACCAGTACCCTGCGCCCGTCCTCGCCCTCCAGCACGATCGAGCAGCGCGTCCGGGCGTTGCGCGGCTCGTTCGGGTCGCAGACCCCCCAGTCGCCGGCGCCGTCGGCGCCGCCCAGCATCGGCACCCCGGCAGACCCGCCGCATCCCAGGACGATCACCCGCATCGTCAGGCCGCCCTGGAAAACAGGCGGTGGAAATTCGCCGTGGTGAGCGCGCCGAGTGCTGTGTCGGTCAGGCCGCGCACACCGGCGATTACCGAAGCGGTGTGCGCGACGTAGGAGGGCTCGTTGCGCTTGCCGCGCCTGGGGACCGGAGCGAGATACGGCGAATCGGTCTCCACCAGGAGGCGGTCGGCCGGAATTCCGGCGGCGATCTCGCGCAGCGCGGTCGATTTTGGGAAGGTCACGATTCCTGAAAAACTGATCGAGCCGCCCAGCGCCAAGGCCGCCTCCGCCAGCGCGGCGGTGCCGCTGAAGCAATGCAGCAGGAACCTGAAAGGGCCGCCGGCCGCGTGCTCCTCGCGCAGGATCCGCGCCGTGTCGTCCTCGGCGTCGCGGGTGTGGATCACCAGCGGCAGGTCGGCGAGGCGCGCGGCGCGCAGATGGGCGCGGAAACTCGCCTGCTGACGCGGCCGGATCTCCGGCGCGCCATGAAAGTAATCGAGACCCGATTCGCCGATCCCGACGATCCCGGGTGCGGACGCCAGCGCCGCCAGTGCCGACGGATCGGGGGTCTCCTCCTCCGCGACATGGTCCGGATGGGTGCCGATGGTGCACCAGATCGGCAGCTCCGGCCGCGCATGCGCGGTGAGCGCCTGCTGCCGCGGCGCCTGCGACAGCCTGGTGCCGATCGTGACCATGCCGGTCAGCCCGGCCGCCGCCGCGCGGTCCATCAGGGCGCCGATCTCCTCGTCGCCGAAATGGTCGAGATGGCAGTGGCTGTCGATCAGCATCAGGCGGGGACCGCTTCCCTGAAGCGCGGGAAGATCCCCTGCGGCGCCGGCAGGCTCAGCCCGTCCGCGAGCGGTGTCTCGAGCGAGGCGAAATCGCGCGCGTCCGGCGCCACGCCGATCTGGTCGAGCATGCGGTCCATGCTGTCCGGCATGAACGGGCGCAGCGCGGTCGCCACCGGCCGCAGCGTGTCGACCACCACCCGCAGCACCGTCGCCATCCGCTCCGGGTCGGTGGTCTTGAGCGCCCACGGCGCGTGATGGTCGATATAGGCGTTGCCGGCGCGGATCACCTTCCAGGCTTCCTCCAGCGCCTCGTGCAGCGCCTGGCGGTCGATCGACGGACGCATCGCCGCGACCAGTCCGTTCGCCTGGGCCAGCAGCGCCTCGTCCTCCACGGTGCGCGCGCCCGCCGGCGGCAGCACGGCGCCGCAATTGCGGGCGATCTGCGGCAGCGTGCGTTGCGCCAGGTTGCCGAGGCCGTTGGCGAGCTCGGTGTTCAGCCGCCTGATCAGCCCGGCGCGGCTGAAATCGCCGTCGCCGCCGAACGGCACCTCGCGCAGCAGGAAATAGCGCACCGCGTCGACGCCAAATTCCGCCGCCAGCGCCCGCGGCTCGACCACGTTGCCGACCGACTTGCTCATCTTCTCGCCGTCGGCGGTCCACCAGCCGTTGGCGAACACCCGCTTCGGCAGCGCGATGCCCGCCGCCATCAGAAAGGCCGGCCAGAACACCGCATGGAAGCGGATAATCTCCTTGCCGACCAGATGCAGGTCGGCCGGCCAGAAACGCGCGAACGCGCCGCCCTGGTCGGGATAACCCAGCGCCGAGATGTAGTTCACCAGCGCGTCCCACCAGACATACATCACATGGTCCGGATCGCCGGGCACCGGCACGCCCCAGCGGAAGCTGGTGCGGCTGATCGACAGGTCCTTGAGGCCCTGGCGGACGAAGCTCAGCACCTCGTTGCGCCGGCCGGCCGGTCCGATGAAGTCCGGGTTGGCGTCGTAGAACGCCCGCAGCCGGTCCTGCCAGACGGACAGCCGGAAGAAGTAGGACGGCTCCGTCACCCAGTCGACCGGCGCGCCGCTTGGCGCCACCCTCACCCCGTCTGGCCGCAGAACGGTTTCGTCCTCGGCGTAGAACGCCTCGTCACGGGTCGCGTACCAGCCTTCGTAGGCGCCGAGATAGATGTGACCGTCGCGCTGCAGCCGCTGCCAGAGCTCGGCGCAGGCGGCCAGATGGCGCGGTTCGGTGGTGCGGATGAAATCGTCGAACGACACGTTCATCGCGATCGCCATCGCCTTGAAGTCCGCCGCCACCGCGTCGACGAAGCTCTGCGGATCGGTGCCGGCGGCGATTGCCGCCTGCTCGACCTTCTGGCCGTGCTCGTCGGTGCCGGTCAGGAAGAACACGTCGTAGCCGTCCATGCGCTTCCACCGCGCCATCACGTCGGCCGCGACCGAGGTGTAGGCGTGACCGATATGCGGCGCGCCGTTCACGTAATAGATCGGGGTGGTGATGGTGAAGCTCTTGCTCATCATGAACTCAGTTGGACCCGCTCAGCAGGGTCAGGCTGGACGACAGCGCCTGCCGCTTTTCCAGATTGAACCGTTCCGTCTCGTCTCGCAGCCGACGCACGCCCTGCCAGGCCGCCACCCAGTCCGGGTCGCCCGGGCGGGGTGCCTGCCCGGACCGCGCCGCCCGGCGTGCATGCCCTGATATGGCACTGGATAACAGACCGAGGAAGGTTTCGAAGCCCTGTTCCTGGCGCAGCACCGTCTCGACGATCGCCGCGTCGCGCAGCGGATCGGCCGCATCGCCGCGCGGGTCGCGCTGCATCAGCTCCGCGACCAGACGCTCCAGCGCCACCGCCTGGTCGCCGGCCAGGGCGATCGCCCGTCCCGGCGAGCCCTCCGCCAGACGGACCAGAGCCGCCCGCTCGGCCGCATCCAGATCCGGAAGCAGCCGCGACAGCGCGACCTCCAGGGCCGGGTCGTCGAGCGGTTCGAGCCGCAGCAGCCGGCAGCGGCTGCGGATGGTCGCGAGCATCTGTCCCGGCACGCTGCTGACCAGCATCAGCACCGCGCGCGGCGGCGGCTCCTCCAGGATCTTCAGCAGCGCATTGGCGGCATTGCGGTTCATCGCCTCCGCCTGGTCCAGGATCACCACCCGCCAGCCGCCCTCCGCCGCGGTGCGCCTGAGGAACTCCGCCACCTGACGGGTATCCTCGACGACGATCTCGCTGCGATGACGCTGTTTCTTCTCGTCCCAGCCGCGCCCGACGGTGAGCAGGTCGGCATGGGTGCCGGCCGCGACCCGTCTCGCCACCGGGTGGTCCGACGGCACCGCCATCGTGTCGTCCGGCTGCCCGGCCAGCAGCCAGCCGGCGAAGCGCCGCGCCAGCGTCGCCTTGCCGATCCCGGACGGACCGGCGAGCAGCCAGGCATGATGCAGCCGTCCCGACCGTGCACTCTCGACCAGGCTGCGTTCGGCGGCCGCATGCCCGAACAGACGGTCCGGAGCGTCGCTCATGGAACCAGACGGGCCCGTATCGAATCGAGCAGACGGTCCAGGACGGTGTCCTGCGGCAGCGAGCCATCGACCGTCACCACCCTGTCCGGCTCGGCGGCGGCGATCGCCCGGAATCCCGCCGCGACGCGCTGGTGGAACGCCTCGTCCAGCCGTTCGTAGCGGTCCGTGGGGTCGCCGCGCGCGATCAGCCGGTCGCGGGCCAGAGTGCGCGGCATGTCCAGCAGCAGGGTCAGATCGGGCGCGCGATAGGCGACCGCGGCGACGCCGTGAATGAACGCCAGCACCGCCGGATCGCCGTCCGCCATCCCGTAGCCCTGGTAGGCGAGCGTGGAATCGCCGAACCGATCGCAGATCACGATTTGCCCGGCTTCGAGCGCCGGCAGGATCGTCCGCTCCAGATGATCCATCCGCGCCGCGACATGCAGCAGGATCTCCGAACCCAGCCCGAGCCCGTGGTCGCCCGCCAGCAGCAGGGCGCGCAGCCGTTCCGCGCCCGGCGAGCCGCCCGGTTCGCGGGTCAGCAGCACCGCGTGCCCGTCTCGTTCCAGCCGCGCCGCGAGCAGCCGCGCCTGGGTGGATTTCCCGGCCCCCTCGCCGCCTTCCAGCGTGACGAACAGCCCGGTCAAGCGCCGCCCGCGACCCGGCTCAGCACCGCCACCGACCGCGCGATCAGGCCCTTGCGGGCGACCGTGGCGCCGGCGACCAGCGGGAGCTGGATGTCCTGCACCGAGGCGCCGGAGATGGTGATGGTGCCGAGTTGCGCGCCGGCGGCGACCGGCGCCTGCAGCGGCGCCTGGTAGTCGAGCGACACCTTCACCTTGCTCCGCCAGCCATGCGGCACCGTGACCAGCAGATCGGCGCCGGCGCAGAGCGCGACCGTGGGCTGCTCCCCGAGCCAGACCTTCGCGGTCTGCAGCACCTGGCCGCGCTTGAGCAGGGCGACGTTCTCGAAGTTGGAGAACGCCCAGCCCAGCAGCCGCTCGCCTTCCGCGGCGCGCGCCTGCGAGGTCGGCAGCCCGTTCAGCACCAGGATGATCCGATTGCCGCCGCGGTCGGAGCTCGCACACAGCCCGAAGCCGCCGGCGTCGGTGTGGCCGGTCTTCAGACCGTCGGCCAGCCCCTTGTCGACCAGAACGTTGCGGTTGCCCTGGTTGATGTTGTTGAACTTGTAGTCCTTGGCGGAGAAGAAGTGGTAATATTCGGGGAAGTCGGCGATCAGCCGCCGCGCCAGCGTCGCGACGTCGTGCGCCGACATGTAGTGATCCGGATCCGGCCAGCCGGTGACGTTGCGGAATTGCGAATTGGTCAGGCCGATCTTGCCGGATTGTGCGTTCATCAGCGCCACGAACTGCTCCTCCGAGCCGGAGACGCCCTCCGCCAGCACGATGCAGGCATCGTTGCCGGACTGGATCAGCATGCCCTGGATCAGGTCAGAGACCGAGATCGACGAGCCGAGCGGGACGAACATCTTCGAGCCCTGCATCCGCCAGGCCTTCTCGCTGACCGGCAGCATCTGGTCGAGATGCAGACGGCCGGACTTGAGCATGCCGAACACGATGTAGGCGGTCATCAGCTTGGTCAGCGACGAGGGCGGCATGCGCTCGTCGGCGGCCTTCTGCAGCAGCACGGCGCCGGTCTGGAAGTCCGAGATGTAGGCCCAGCGCGCCTCGGTATCGAGCGGGCCGACCGGCGTTTCGGCCGGGGTTCCGGCCGGCACCTGGGCGGCCGGCGCGGTCTCCGCGACCGGCGCGGTCTTGCCCGCGGCCGCGCGATGCGGCCGCGCGGCCGCCAGGGTGGATGACACTGTGGTGGACAATGCCAGGCTTCCGGCACCGGTGAGAAACAGCCTTCGACGCGGCACGGCAGACCCTACTCGACGATGATGTGCGCCCCGGTTACCCCGGCATGGCGCGCCTGGTCCAGTGCCGCGTCCGCTTCGGAAACAGACCGGAACGGACCGGCCAGCACCCGATATACCGTCTCCCGGCCGGTGCCGTCGCGGGTCACGCCGGCGCCGAGACGCGCCGCGACCTCGGCGGCGGAGCTGCCGACGGTGAAGCGGCCGCCATCGACGAACAAAGCTCCCGGCATGATCGTACCCTGCACGATTCCGGTCGGGGCGGTCGGGGCGGTCGGAAGCGCCGCCTGGCCGATCTCGGTCCGCCTCGCCGCGGCGGGAGCGGCCGACGGCGCGCTGGCGGTGCCCGGCGGGCCGAGCGATTCCTCCGACACCGCACCGACCGGGGCGGCGGCGATCGCCACCCTGGGCGCGCCGGGCAGTGCGGCGGCCTCCGACTGGCTCGGGCCGCTCTGCAGCGCGATCGCCACCCTGGCCGGTTCCCCCGGCCGCATCCCCAGCAGCCGCGCCGCGGCCGGGCTCAGCGCGATCAGCCGGCCCGGCTCCGCCGGGCCGCGGCCGATCGCCCTGACGATCAGAATGCGGCCGGTCTCGAGGTCGTGGACCTGGATCACCGACGGAAGCTGCAGGGTCTGCACCGCGGCGACGATCGCGGCGGGATCGTAGATCTCACCGTCCGCGGTGCGGGTTCCGGCCGAGGTCCGGTCGATCACCGCCAGGCCGGTCGCCTCGAATGCGCTCTGCTCCTGCGGGTAGAACCAGGCGCCGCCGGCACCCTGCCAGGCAGGGCCGACCACGTAGTGCGCGGCCGGCGCCAGGGCCGAGACCGGTGCGCGGCGCTGGCATCCGGCGAGGCTGGCGACGCCGCAGACGATCGCGCCCAGGCGCCAGGCGATCCCGTGCCTCACGCCGCCGCGTTGCCGATCAGGCCGACCGCGAGCGCGTAGAAGTCGGACGGGTTGTAGCGGCGGATCACGTTGAAGTTGGCATACACCATGAACGCATCCCCGGCGGGGCCGTCCGGCAGCAGCAACGCGCCGCTGACCGTCTGGCTGGAGAAGCGGCGGCCGTCGGCGCGACGCACGCCGAGCGTCTCCCATTCGCCGAGGCTGCGCACGGTCTGACGGCCGGTCCGTGAGGCGTCGATCGGCCGGGTCAGCGACACGCTCTGCCCCCAGGGCTCGCCGGCGACCCAGCCGCATTTGCCGAGATAGTTGGCGATCGAGGCGAAACTGTCCGCCGAACTGGTCCAGATGTCCGCCTGGCCGCCACCTTGGTAGGCGACCGCGTAGCGCAGATACGAGCTGGGCATGAATTGCGGCTGTCCCATCGCGCCGGCATAGCTGCCGAGCATGGCGCGAGGTGCGATCCCGCCGCGTCCGAGGATGCGCAGCGCATTCATCAGCTCGGCTCGGAAGAACGATGCGCGCCTTCCGTCGAACGCCAGCGTCGCGAGCGCGTCGATCACCCCGAAACTGCCGATTCGGGTGCCGAAATTCGATTCCAGCCCCCAGATGCCGACCACCGCGCGCGGATCGACCGCACTGCGCCGCCAGAGTTCGGTCAGCATCGGCAGGTTGGACTGGTAGGCGGCGGCGGCGTCGCTCTTTCGCTTGGCGCCGATCACGCGGTCGCGATACTGCGCCCAGGTCAGGGTGAATTCGGGCTGGTGCCGGTCGAGCTGCAGCACCTTGGCGTTCGGCGCCTGCAGCGACAGCGCCTCCGACAGCACCGCGCCGTCGATGCCGAGCCGGGCGCCGTCCGCCCGCACCCCGTCCAGGAACTGGGAATAGCTGCGTCCGGCCGACGGACGGTTCAGCACCATCGGCCGCGCCGATACGGTGCCGGGCAGCGCCGCGATCATCGCGCCGGAGGTCAGCAGGGCGGTCGTCAGGGAGCGGCGGGTGATCATCGCCAAGCTCTGCCACAGCCCCCAGGCGACAACAACGGGCGACAACAACGGGCGGCGAAATCGGCCGCTAGCGGCGCGGGCGCCGTCCCTCCCGCGCGCCATACAGGACGAAATGCAGGAACGGGTTCATCTGCGACGCGGCGACGTCGGCATTGGCGCCGAGATACCAGCTCGTGTCGAAATACGGGTTCGGGTTGCGGCCTTCGCGGGCGCCGTTGTCGAAGAAGTGCCGGATCGGATCGATACCGGCGATCGTCACGTCCGGATATTCCGCCCGGTACCAGTCCGGATCGAACACCAGCGCCAGCGTGTCGATGATTTCGCCGTTGGTCGCGATCATCGGCGAACCAGCCTCTGTCTGGCCAGCCTCTGTCGCCATCGCCGGATTCTGCCGGGCCGCATCTTTCGACGCGGCCTTCCCGGGCTCGTTTTGTGGCTCGTTCCGTGGCTCGTTTCTTGGCTCCTTCCCGGCCGCCTTCCGGGGCGCCTGTTTGACCGCTTTCTGGGCCGCTTTCGGTGCCGCTTTCTGGGCCGCTTTCGGGGCTGCGTTCTGCGCTTCGCTCCCGGCCAAGGCCGGCGGCAGCGTCTCCACCGGCGGTGCTGCGATCCCACCGGGCCCGGCCGCCTGCGACGCCGTCTCCTTCACCCCGATCGCATCGCTCCCCGTCACCCGGCGCGACGGGACGGACTTAGCGCGCGGTGGCGCCTTGATGCGATTCTGCAACGCCAAGGGTGTGTCTCTCGATGTGATGGACTGTCGTGACGGTATCCGATCGGTCCGGCCGAGTCAGCCCTTTTTCGGCACCGCACAACGGCGGCGCGCCAGACGGGAGAGAAACCGGGCGCCAGGCAGGACGTTCGCGATCCTTAACGGACGGACCGGTTCATGACGCAGGCGACGACGCGGAAACAGACCCTGGCGAAGCGCGGCGCGATCGCCGTCGGCGTCTTCGTGCTCCTGCTGGTTCTACTGATCCTGCTGTGGCGATGGGACTGGTTCATCCCGCTGGTCGAACGTCAGGCCAGCGCCGCGGTCGGACGACCGGTGACCATTGCGCATCTGCACGTGCGGCTCGGTCGGGTGACGACGATTGTCGCCGATGACGTCGCGATCGATGGAACGACGCAGTTCCCGGACAAGCTGGCCACGGTCAAGGCGCTGACGGTCGCCGTCGAGCTGCTGCCCCTGGTGCGCCACTCCCAGGTGGTGCTGCCGCTGATCGACCTCGACCAGCCGAGCGTGAAGATCCTGGGCGATGAGGCGGGCGCCAACAATTTCAGCCTGAGCCCGTCCGGCTCCTCGTCGTCGTCCAAGCCGGGCGGCGGACCCCGGCTCGGGGTGCTTCGGATCGAGCAGGGCCGCGTGCATGTCGACGACAACCATTTCAAGGCGCTCTTCGATATCGCCGTCGAAACGCGCAACGCGCCGGACCCATTCAAGCGGCCGCTGCCGGCCGACCAGGGCCAGATCGTCGCCTCCGGCACCGGCCACTATGCTGGACAACCGATCGCGGTGCATTTCGTCGGCGGCGCCATCCTGTCGCTGCGCGACAAGACGAGGCCCTATCCGGTCGATCTGAGGGTCGAGAACGGACCCACTTCGGTCTCCCTCAAGGGCACGGTCGAGCAGCCGCTGACCTTCGGCGGCGCGAACCTCAAGCTCGCCTTCTCCGGGCCCGATATGTCGCTGCTCTATCCCCTGACCGGCGTACCGCTTCCGGCGACCCCGCCCTACAGCATCACCGGCAAGATCGACTATTCCAAGCAGATCGTGGCGTTCCGCGACTTCGAGGGTCGCGTCGGCAGCAGCGATCTCGGCGGCACCATCTCCGCCGTTCCCGCCCGCGTGCCGACGATCAACGCCGATCTGCATTCGCACAATGTCGACCTGACCGATCTCGGCGGGTTCGTCGGCGCAAAACCGGCGGCCGCGCCGGACGCCAAGACCGCCGCGAAGAGCAAGACCGGGAGCGTGCTGCCGGACACGCCGATCAGCATGCCCAAGATCAGGGCGGCGAACATCCATCTGACCTATCGCGGCGACCATATCAAAAACAAGAGCGTTCCGCTCGACAATATCGTCGCCCGGCTCGATATCGACGATGGCAGGATCGACCTCAAGCAGCTCGATTTCGCCGTCGGCACCGGCACGATCTTCAGCAGTGTGTCGATCGATCCGGACCACGCCATGCGGACCAAGGCGCACGCCGACTTCCACAAAATCGACCTGTCCCGGGTGATGCAATCGACCCACGCTTTCCAGGGCCAGGGCATCATCGGCGGCAAGGCGGACCTGCTGACCAATGGCAATTCCGTCGCGAAGATGATGGCGAACGGGAGCGGCGGCCTGACGCTGGTCATGTCAGGCGGCGGCAACGTCAGCGCCCTGCTGCCGGACATCGCCGGCCTCGAACTCGGCAATGCCCTGCTGTCGGCGCTGGGTATCCCGAACCGTGCCACGGTGCAGTGCTTCGTCGCCGACCTGCCGCTCAAGGACGGGATCATGTCCACCAACGCCTTCCTGCTGCAGACCAGCGAGGCGCGCAGCGTCGGGCGCGGCACGATCGATTTCCGCACACAGACCCTCGACTACAGCCTCACCACCCGGTCGACCAATTTCAGCGTCGGGTCCCTGCCCGGCCCCATCAACATCACCGGCAAGCTGAACAGCCCGTCGATCCTGCCGGGCGCCGAGATCGCCGCGCGCGCCGGCGCCGCGACGGCGCTGGGCGTGGTGCTGCCGCCGCTGGCGCTGCTGCCCACCATCCAGTTCGGCGTCGGCGACTCCGCGGCCTGCCGCGACGCGCTCGCCGACGTGCGGGAGCATCCGGCTGCGCACGGTCAAGCCAAAGCGACGTCGAAGGCGACGCCGGCCGCGCATCGCCATCGCTGACCCGCGCCGGTCGGCGGCTGGCGGGTGGCGATGCTAAAAAGCATGTCATCCCAGCGCGGAGGATGGCCCTCCCGTCGTATCTGCCCTATGCCCGATCGCATCGGCCGCTTCCTTGCCGCCTTCTGGAGACCGGTCATGCCTTCGATACGGTCGGGACGGTCCGGCGGCGAGACCGGTCGCGAGGCGGGGGCGTGATCCCCCTCTCCGTGTCGGGCCTGCTGAAGGCCGCCGGCGCCCATCCCCTGTTCCAGGCCGTCTCCATCGTCGTCGGGACCTTCATCCTGGAGGACGCCGCCACCGTCCTCGCGGCGATGCAGGTCCAGGACGGCAAGATCGTCTGGTGGCTGGCGCTGCTCGCCCTTTACATCGGCATCGTTGTCGGGGATATCGGCCTCTATGGAACCGGACGGCTCGCTGCCCTGTGGCCCTGGGCTCGACGGCTCATCCCTGAACAGACTCGCGATCGCGGCAGAGCGTGGATCGAGCAGCGCGTGTTCCGCGTCGTCTTCGTGAGCCGCTTCATTCCTGGCGCCCGGCTGCCGACCTATACCAGTTGCGGCTACCTGCACGCCCGTTTCAGCAGTTTCGCCCTGGCGGCGATCCTCGCCACCTCGGTCTGGACCACCGCTCTGTTCCTGGTCTCGCGGCATGTCGGGCAGTTCCTGATCGACCATCTCGGCGCCTGGCGCTGGCTTGGAGCGGCGATCTTCGCCGTGCTGGTGGTCCTGGTCGGACGGCTGGCGGTGCGCCTTCAGGCCGAACGCCCATGAACGTCATCACCGCCGACCCCACCAGCCGGACCGCGATCCCGATCTCGTCGTTCGAATTCTGGCCTGGATGGCTTTTCTACATCCCGGTGGTGCTGTTCTGGACGCTGATGGGGCTGCGCTTCCGCAGCTTCACCCTGCCGACCGCGGCGAATCCGCGCGTCGAGACCGGCGGCCTCTGCGGCGAGAGCAAGAGCTCGATCCTGGACCAGGCCGGCCCGGTGGCGCGCGCCTGGATCGCCCCCTATGTCGTGATGGTGACCGGCGACGACGATCTGCGGCGCGCTTGTGCGGCGCTCGCCGAAGCCGGCCTGTCGCTGCCGGTGGTGGTCAAGCCGGATATCGGCTGCAACGGCACCGGGGTGCGCCGCGCCGACAGCATCGAGGCGCTGGCCGCAGCGCTGGATTCATTTCCGCGCGACGTCGCGCTCGTGCTGCAGGAGCTGGTCCCCCACGAGGGCGAGGCCGGCATCTTCTACGTGCGCCGCCCAGACCAGGCGGAAGGCCGCATCACCTCGCTCACCCTGAAGAGCGCGCCGCGGATCATCGGCGACGGCGTTTCGACCATCCGCGCACTGATCCTGGCCGACGAGCGGTCCGGCCGGATCCCCGGCATCTATCTGCCGCGGCTGGCGCATCGCCATGACGAGGTCCTGCCGGCCGGCCGGGAACTGGCGCTGGTCTTCGCCGGCAACCACTGCAAGGGTTCGATCTTCGCCGATGGCGGCCGCGACGTCACCGCAGCCCTGACGCGGCGGATCGACCGGATCATGCGCGATATCCCCGACTTCCATTTCGGCCGCATCGACGTGAAGTTCCACGGCCTCGGCGCGCTGCGCGCCGGCGAGGGCTTCCGCATCATCGAGATCAACGGCGTCGGTTCCGAGGCCACGCATATCTGGGACTCCTCGACCTCCCTGGCGAAGGCGTATCGCGACCAGATCATGCATTACCGGCTGGCGTTCGAGATCGGCGCGCAGATGCGCCGTCGCGGCTGGAAACCGACCAGGCCGATGGCGCTGATCGCCGCCTGGCGCAAGCAGCGCCGATTGATGGCGTCCTATCCGATGAACGACTGATCGGTCGGCGCCCGCCCGGAAGCCGTCAGCCGCCGCACCCGGTCGCGGCGCCGCCATTGCCGAAGATATACTGGCTGACCTGCTGTTCCAGACTCGTCAATTCGCAGGTGTCGGTCACGGTGGCGCCCGCCGCCAGCATGCTGGCGGCCTTGCCCGGCGCGACCATCAGCGCGTTCGCGGAGGTCAGGCTGGCACTGCCGATCGAGAGCCGCGTATCGGTCGGCAGCCGGATCGCATCGTCGACGGTGAATCTGACCCGCGAGACCATCGCCACCGGATCGAGCGTGATCGACGTGACCGAGCCGATCGCGACACCGGCCAGCATCACGTCGGCACCGGTGGTGAGCCCGTTGGACGACAGGAAGGTCGCGCTCAGACTGTAACCCGGCGCGCGATCACGTCCGTTGACGCCGATCGAATATACATAGAAGCCGAGCGTCGCGGCGAGCACGCAGAGGCTGGCCGCGATCGAGGCGAACCCGTGCCGGCCGATCGAACCGCTGCGGGGCCGCTTCTGTGGGGAGTCTGTCATTCGCATTGCCTTACCCAGACCGGCCGGTCACCGTCAATCGGACGCCCGGCTTGCCGCTGGCCGCGATATGCGGCACCACATCAAGCGGTAGCCGCAGGACATTGGAATGACGACGATTCAGGCGCTCATCATGGCCTTCCTGCAAGGGGTCACCGAGCTGTTTCCGATCAGCAGCCTCGGGCATGCGGTGATCCTGCCGGCGCTGCTGCACTGGAACCTGGACGAGCGCGGCATCACCTTCCTGCCGTTCCTGGTGATGCTGCATGTCGGCACCGCGGCAGCCTTGCTGGCATATTTCTGGCGCGACTGGCTGGCCCTGGCGCAAGGTGCGGTCGGCGCCACCGACCGGCTGCGCACGCGCGAGAGCCGCTACATCATCGGGCTGATCGTCGTCGCCACGATCCCGGCGCTGGTGGTCGGCAAGCTCCTCGAACAGCCACTCCGGGTGCTGTTCGGCAGTCCGCTGGAGGCGGCCTTGTTCCTGGTCGTCAACGGCGTAATCCTTCTCGTCGCGGACCGTCTCAGGAGCCGGCTGCCGGAGCAGGCCGACCGTCCGATCGCGAATCTGAGCATCGCCGATGCGCTCGTGGTCGGGTGTTTCCAGTGCCTCGCCTTCCTGCCCGGCATTTCCCGGTCTGGCGCCACCATGACCGGCGGGCTGCTGCGCGGTGTCAGCCACCAGACCGCCGCGCGCTTCTCGTTCCTGATCGCGCTGCCGGTGATCCTGGCGGCCACCGCGTCGCAGCTTCTGACCCTCCACCGAGCGCATGTCGGCTTCGCGTCGCTGCAGCCGGCGGCGTTCGGCGCGCTGGTCGCAGGCATCACCGCCTGGGCAAGCACCGCGTTCCTGATGCGCTATTTCCGCGACCACGAAGCCTGGGCGTTGCGCCCGTTCGCCCTCTACAGCATCGTCGCGGGCCTGGCCGCCATCGGCGCCCTGACCTTGCTCTGAGGCAGGCGATGACCCTCCTCAGGCTAACCTACCGGGCGATCATCTCGCTTTCTATCGCGGGCGCGCCCATGCAGGCGAGCGCCGGCACCCGAAGCGTTCGCCATGCGTCAAGCGCCAACCTCGCCGTGCAACCGGTGTCGCGCATGGCGGAGAGCTGGTGGCGCGCGCGCTTCATCGACAAGCAGCAGGAGCTCCGGCGCGGTCCGGTCGACCTGCTGTGGATCGGCGATTCCATCACCCAGAACTGGGAGCGCAACGGCCCGCAGGACTTCCTGCGGTTCCAGCCGGTCTGGCAGCGTTTCTACGGCGACCGCCATGCGGTCAATCTCGGATTCAAGGGCGACAGCACCTGTCACCTGCTCTGGCGGATCGACCATGGCGAGCTGGACGGCATCGCGCCGCGTGCGGCGATCGTCCTGATCGGCGCGAACAATTTCGGCCACGTGCATACCGATGCGGACCAGACCTATGACGGCATCGTGGCGGTGGTCGACAGGATCCATGCGAAGCTGCCCGCCACCAGAATCCTGCTGCTCGGGGTCCTGCCGTCGCTCCGCTCGCCCTGGGTCACGGCCAACACCGCCCGGCTCGACGACCGCCTCCGGGCTTCGATCCGCGTCGGGCGCCCCTGGCTGAGCTATCGCGACCTCGCACCCTTGTTCGGGGCGCCGGGCCGGATCGACCCGTCGCGCTATCTCGACCCAAAGTTGGTGCCGCCGGAGAAACCGCTGCATCCGACGGCGCAAACCCAGCAATCGATCGCGCAGGCGATCGAGCCCGACATCGCGCTGATGCTGGGTGACCGGACGCACCGCTGACGCGCCTGTGTCCCGATCAGGCGCAGGCGGCCACCCCGACCTGGCTGGCGTTGCGGGCGAGGCTTGGCGGCGCGATGCCGGGCGCCTCGAGACCTTCCGCGACCGCGTTGTTGATGTCGACAAGAGGGTTCAGCGGAAGATCCGAAAGGACGGCCTTGGTCGAATAGGTGATCGACCAGTAGGCAAGCTTGATGCAATCGCCCTTCAGGATGTCGGGCAGCAGGCAGGACGGACCGTTCAGCTCGCGAAACACGATCGACCACATTTCGTGATTGATGTTCAGGGCGAGGTTGCGCTCGGTTCTGTCGCGCGCCTCGGTCAGTCGGCGCGATGCCAGTCTGAAGGCCAGCGCCTCCTGTTCGCGCGCACCCTGCGACGGAGCCAGCTTTCCATAGGTCGAGTAGGGATTCATAGCGACGCTCACTCCAGGTTTCGAAAGAAGCCCGCCCGGCCATCACCTCATGGTCGGGCGGGATCCTGGTCAGCGGAACAGGGAGAGCAGCGACGACGATTGCGAGTTCGCAATCGACAGCGACTGGATCGCCAACTGTTGCTTTGTCTGCAGCGAGGTCAGCTTGGCGCTCTCGGCCGACAGGTCGGCATCGGTCAGTGCGCCGACACCGCTCGTCAGCGCGTCGCTGAGCGACGAGACGGTGCTTTGCAGGCCAGTCAGTTCGTTCGCCGACGAGCCGAGCGACGAGCTGATCTTGTTGATGCCGGTGATGGCGGCGTTGACCGCGAGCAGGGCGTAGGTCGAGCCCGAGCCGACCGTTGCGGTGGCGCCGGCGTTGGACGCCACGCTGATGGCCGCGCCGTTGCTCGCATCGAGATTGCCGCCGGCAATCTGGAGATCGCCGGTCGAGGAATCCTTGGAGACACCGAAGCCCTGGTTCTGGATCGCGCTCTCGAGCTTGTTGACCGTGCTGGAGGCGGAGTCGGTCGCCTTGGTCGCGACCTCGACGAAGGTGCTCTTCGCGGTGATGTTGCCGTTCTGGTCGCTTCCGGTCGAGACGCTCACGGTCATGTTGCCGTTGGAATCGGGACCGTAGCTGAGGGTCTGCGACGTGCCGGTGGCGGTCTTGGTGATGACCATGTTGGTCATGCCGTTGCTGTCGACCGACGAGGTGGATGTGAAGCCGGCTGCCAGGGTGACCGTCGGCGTTCCACCGATCTTCGTCGCGTTGAACGCCAGCGTGAAGCCACTGCCTGCGGCCGCGGCGTTGATCGCCGTGGCCAGAGCGGCCTCGCCCGTGTCGCCCGGCGCTGTCGCCACTTTGAACGTGTAGGAGTTCGCAATGTCCTGTGCCGTCCCGGACGCGGATGCGACCGTCGCGGTCTGGAGCTTCAGGGAGTCGCCCGCGGCAAGCCCACCGGTGCCGACGGAGACGTCGAGACCAGCCTGGCCGACCGTAAGGCCGCTGAGGCCAAGGCCGGCCGCGGTCGCATTGAATCCGGTCTGGCTGAACAGGGTGCCGTTGACATCCTGTGCAGAGGTCGCGGTCGTCGAGGACACGCCGTTGCCGACCGCGCCGGAGAGCAGATTGACACCCTTGAAGGTCGCGCCATTTGCATTCGCGTCGATCTGGTCGAGGGTCTTGGAGATCGTCTCGTTCATCGTCGCGGCATCGAGGCCCTGGGTCTGACCCTCGGTCAGGGCGGACGAGAGCGACGACAGCAGGGTCGAGGTGGCGGTCGCCTGGGTCTGCGCCATGCTGACGATCTGGGAGGAGACCTGAAGGCCGGTCGTCACGCCGGACAGGGCCGAGATCTGCGAATTCATCGTCTGCGAGATCGCGTAGATCGCCGGGTCGTCGGACGCCGACGTGATCTTCTTGCCGGTGGAGATCTGGTTTTCCGCTGTGGTCAGCGCAGCGTTGGTGGTGCGCAGGCTCGCCAGCGCTTCCATGGAAGCGTTGTTGGTGTTGATTGAGAAGGCCACGGTTTACTCTCCTGGTTTAAGAGAGATGATGAAGCCTCCGAATCTCTTTCCGAATCATTAACGGCGTGGTCTTTTTTTTCTCAGGGCGAGACGGCGAGAACCGAATCTTCGTGCCTGACCAGGCGACGCGCCGCCAGCAGCGCCGCGTAGAAGTTGCCGGTCTGAATCCCGGTCCGGATATAGGACAACAGACTCCTGGCGGCTTGCGAGGTTGTCGCTTCCTGATACAGGTCGATCAGCAGATGGCATCGCTCGGATGCTGCGGCCTGCTCGCCGATCTCGCCGGCATAGGCGTTCTGCAGCTCGAGATAGAGCCGCCGGGCGGTGTTGGTGGCGTCATCCGGCGCCATGATCTGGCTGCCGTAGACGAAGCGCACCTTGTTGGTGAACTTGAATTCGGCGGTGGTGAAGAACTGCATCGCGGCGCCATTCACGATCATCCGGTCCCGGGGAAACACGCGCAGCGACAGTCCCGCCATTTTTGGCCTCCATTTTACAAAGCCATGACATTGGAGTCCGGAGATAAATACTTCGTTAAGAGGCCGGCTGGTCCTCACAACCCCATCAGGGCGAGATCGACCGTCGCCGTAAGCGTCTCGTCCGGCTGCAGGATGGTCAGACCACGATCGGCCACTTCCGGGTGGTTGATCGCATCGGTCATGTTGCTGGCCGGCTCCACCGCGACATAGTCCTTGCCCGGCGGGGTGAACACGACCAGGTGCCCGAACGGCGCGCCTGCGGTGATCGTCAGGGCCAGCCGGCGCGACGGCCAGCGGAGGAAGGCCGGTCCGGTCCAGCCGGCGAAGCAGTTGTCGAGCGGCGGACCGGAGACCGGCCGCATCGGCTGGAAACCGTACTCCCCCGACGCCGCCTCGCGTGCCGCCGGCAGCGAGTCAGCGCCCGCGATCCAGACCGACCCGGCGCTGAAGCCGAGTTCGAGGTCGTCGGTGCGCGGAAAGAACGGGTGGAAACCCAGCCCGACCGGCTGCGGCCGCCGATCGGTATTGCGCACCACGATGCCGACCGAGAGCCCGTCGTCGCGCAAGGCGTAGGTCAGCGTCGCATGGTAGCGAAACGGCCATTCCCCGGCCGGATCGGCCGGCGGCGCGTGATCGAGCACCAGCACCGTCTGCAGGTCGTCGTGCGAGTCGACGCGCCAGGCGCGCATCCATGCGTTGCCATGGATGGTATGCGGCTCGCCGGCGAAGTTGCGGTCGAGCTGATAGGTCTCGCCGGCAAAGCCGAACCGCCCCTGCCCGACCCGGTTGGAGAATGGAATCAGCGGATAGGCGGCGACGGCGCGGCCGCGTTGCGCCGCCAGCTTCGGATCGATCACCGGATGCAGGATCGCCGTCCCCTGCCTGGTCCATGAAACCAGGGCCCCGCCGCATTCCGGCTCTATCTCGAGGACGCCGCGTCCCGTCTTCATGGTCAGCATGGCGCGATCTCCCTGTGGTGCGTCGAGCGCTCAGCCGAACGCAAGCTGGCCCGTCATCATCGGAATGCAGCGACCGCCGACCGAGACCGCGCCGTCCACCACCGACACCGACAGCAGGCTCGGGCGTCCCATCGCGACGCCCTGGCGGATGGTCAACGACAGATCACCGCCCGACAGCGCCCCCAGCAGCGCGCCCAGGGCTGCGGCGGCGCTACCGGTCGCCGGATCCTCGTCGATGCCGTCGGAGGGTGCGAACATTCGCGCATACAGGCCGCCGCGCCCGTCACGCGCATAGAGATACACACCGTCAGCGCCGTCGCACGGCAGCAGGGCGGCCAGACCTGCCCGATCCGCCACCGCCCGGTCGACGAGCGATGGCGAGGAAAGCTCGACCAGCAGGAACGGCAACCCGGCGGAGGCGATGTGCGGCGGATGCCGATCGACCATCACCGCGTCCGGCGCCAGGCCGATCGCACGCGCGACCGGCGCCGCCTCGAACGAGCGCAGGCGGGTCAGCCGTTCCGGCGCGGTGAGCTCCGCGCCGACCAGAGCCTCGTCGGAATGGATCGGCCGCACCGGCACAAGCCCGGCCGTCTCCTCGAACCAGAACGTCTCCGGCACCGTCTCGCCGCGACGCATGCGCTCGAGCGCGAGCACGAACCCGGTGCCGACATTGGGATGGCCGGCGAACGGCAGCTCCTGCCCGGGCGTGAAGATCCGCACGTGCGCATGGTGCGACGGATCACGCGGCGGCAGGACGAAGGTGGTTTCGGAATAGTTGAACTCGCGTGCCACCGCCTGCATCCTGGCGGTGTCCAGCCGTTCGGCGCCGAACACAACGGCGAGCGGATTGCCGCCGAACGGCCGGTCGGTGAATACATCGACCGTCACGTAGCGCAGGGCCATGTCCGTCTCCCGGGTTGCGGCGCCGCCGGCCGCGGGTCCAGCATGCGGCGGCTGGCGGCACAAGGAAACAGGCGATGGCGTGGATCGAACCGGTACGCCTGTCCGGGCGGCATGTCGCCCTGGTGCCGCTGCGGCATGACCATCGCGACGCGCTGGCCGAGGCCGCGTCGGACGGCGCGCTCTGGACGCTCTGGTATACCAGCGTCGCCTCTCCGGAAACGATGGAGTCCGACATCGCCACCCGGCTCGCCTGGCGCGATGCCGGCAGCATGCTGCCCTTCACGGTGATCGACCAGGCGAGCGGGGCGATCGTCGGCATGACCAGCTACGGCCATATCGACCCCACGGCGCGACGCCTCGAGATCGGCTGGACCTGGTACGCCGCCCGGATGCAGCGAACCGCGCTCAATACCGAGGCTAAGCTCCTGCTCCTGCGCCACGCCTTCGAGACGCTCGGCTGCATCGCCGTCGAGTTGCGCACCCATGCGCTGAACCATCGCAGCAGACGCGCCATCGAGCGGCTCGGGGCCAAGCTCGACGGCATCCTGCGCCACCACCAGATCGCCCGCGACGGATCGCTGCGCGATACCTGCGTCTACAGCATCATCGCCCCGGACTGGCCGGCGGTCCGGTCGAATCTCGCCTGGCAGCTCGAACGGCCGCACGAGGCGTCCGCTTAGCGCCCTGCCCCTACCCGCGCCGTCGGCCGCGCCGCTGCGCCGGATCGTAGCCGCCGCCCCCCGGACCCATCGGCTCCGGCGTACGCGCCTTCGAACTGGTCCGCCCCATGCGTGAATTGGGCGAAGGCGGTGGCGGCTCGATCCCCAGATCGAGCGCCTCCAGCCGCTTGAGCTCGTCGCGCAGACGCGCCGCGGTCTCGAACTCGAGATCGGCCGCCGCCGCCCGCATCCGCTTCTCGATCTCGGCGATCGAGGATTTCAGGTCCTTGCCCACCATGTCGGTCAGGCCGACATCCTTGACCGGGGCCACCGTCACGTAATCCTGCTCGAACACCGAGGAGATCGCCTCGCCGATCTTGGTGCGCACCGATTGCGGCGTGATCCCCTGTGCCTGGTTCCAGTCCGACTGGCGCTTCCGCCGGCGATCGGTCTCCTCGATCGCGTAGCGCAGGCTGTCCGTCATGCGGTCGGCGTAGAGCAGCACGCGGCCATCGATGTTGCGCGCCGCGCGACCGATGGTCTGCACCAGCGAGGTACGCGAGCGCAGGAAGCCTTCCTTGTCGGCATCCAGGATCGCGACCAGTTGGCATTCCGGGATGTCCAGCCCCTCGCGCAGCAGGTTGATGCCGATCAGCACGTCGAACGCGCCCAGGCGCAGGTCGCGGATAATCTCGATCCGCTCCAGCGTGTCCACGTCCGAATGCAGATACCGCACCTTGATGCCGGCCTCGGTCATGTACTCGGTCAGATCCTCCGCCATGCGCTTGGTCAGCGTGGTGACGAGGATGCGGCCGCCTTTGGCGATCACGATCCTGCATTCCGCCAGGAGGTCGTCGACCTGGCGCTCGACCGGACGGATCTCGGTCACCGGATCGATCAGCCCGGTCGGCCGGATCACCTGTTCGGCGAACACGCCCTCGACCCGGTCGAGCTCCCAGGGCCCGGGCGTGGCGCTGACATGGATCGTCTGCGGGCGGAACTTCTCCCATTCGTCGAAACGCAGCGGACGGTTGTCCAGGCAGGACGGCAGGCGGAAGCCGAACTCGGAGAGGATCGACTTGCGCGCGAAGTCGCCCCGCTCCATGCCGCCGATCTGCGGCACCGTGACGTGGCTCTCGTCGACGATCAGCAGCGCGTCCTCCGGGAGATATTCGAACAGGGTCGGCGGCGGCTCGCCCGACTTGCGGCCGGACAGATAGCGCGAGTAGTTCTCGATCCCCTTGCAGGCGCCGGTGGTCTCGATCATTTCCAGGTCAAAGGTGCAGCGCTGCTGCAGGCGTTCCGCTTCCAGCAGCTTGCCGTTGGCGGTGAATTCCGCCAGCCGCTCGCGCAGCTCCTGCTTGATCGAGATCGTCGCCTGATTGAGCGTCGGCCGCGGCGTCACGTAGTGGCTGTTGGCGTAGACATGGACCTCGTCGAGATCGGCGGTCTTTTCGCCGGTCAGCGGGTCGAACTCGACGATGCTCTCGATCTCGTCCCCGAACAGCGAGATCCGCCAGGCGCGGTCCTCGTTCTGCACCGGGAACACGTCGACCGTCTCGCCGCGCACCCGGAAGGTGCCGCGCTGGAAGGCGGCGTCGTTGCGGCGATATTGCTGCTCGACCAGCGCCTTGACCAGCGTGTCGCGGGCGATCTCGCCGCCGCGCTGCATCTTCACCACCATGCGCGAATAGGTCTCGACCGATCCGATGCCGTAGATGCAAGAGACCGACGCCACGATCACCACGTCGTTGCGTTCCAGCAGCGCCTGGGTGGCGGCATGGCGCATGCGGTCGATCTGCTCGTTGATCGCGCTGTCCTTCTCGATATAGGTGTCTGACCGCGGCACGTAGGCTTCCGGCTGATAGTAGTCGTAGTAGCTGACGAAATACTCGACCGCGTTGTCCGGGAAGAACTGCTTCATCTCGCCGTAGAGCTGCGCGGCCAGCGTCTTGTTCGGTGCCAGGATCAGGGTCGGCTTCTGCACCGCCTCGATCACCTTGGCCATGGTGAAGGTCTTGCCCGACCCGGTG
>CAIMSN010000090.1 GCA_903844135.1 uncultured Rhodospirillales bacterium
GCGGAGGCGATGGCGCTGCAGCAGACCCTGCTGCCGCTGCACGACGCGCTGTTCGTCGAGAGCAATCCCGCGCCGGTCAAGTATGCGCTGAGCCTGGTCGGGCGCTGCGGCGACACCTGCCGCCTGCCGCTGGCGCCTTTGCGCGACTCCACCCGCGCCACCGTGCGCGCGGCGATGGAGGAGGTCGGCCTGTTCGGCTGACGCGGCATGGTCAAGGACACGAAAAAGAGCGGGATGATCTCGCACGGCATCGCCGCGCAGAACCGCAAGGGACGCTTCGACTACACCATCAAGGAGACGGTCGAGGCCGGGATCGTGCTCAAGGGCCCTGAGGTGAAGAGCCTGCGGCTGGGCCGCGCCACCATCACCGAGGCCTATGCCGCCGAGCGCGACGGCGCGATCTGGCTGTTCAACAGCTACATCCCGGAATATCAGGGCGGGGTGCTGTCGCGGTTCGAGCCGAAGGCGCCGCGCAAGCTGCTGCTGCACCACAAGCAGATCGACAAGATGCTCGGCGAGGTCAAGAAGAGCGGCTACACGCTCGTCCCCCTCGACATCCATTTCAACGAGCGCGGCGTCGCCAAGGTGACGCTGGGTGTCGGCGAGGGCCGCAAGATCGCCGACAAGCGGCATGCGATCGCCGAGCGCGACTGGCAGCGCGACAAGGCCAGGCTGCTGCGCGCGCGCGGCTGACTCACGGTCCGGCTTGCCGGAGTTCGCGCTCCTGCCCATCATCAGAGGCGACAAACCCCCACCTGCCGGAGTTCCAGGGCAGGATAAGGAGGAACGGCCCATGAGCGACGCTTCGGAGACGGCTTTCGTCCGGTATCACGACGGGATCGAGCAGCCGTCGCCCGGCGAGCGCGAGGCGATCGAGGGTATCGTCGAATCGATGCGCAGCGAGACCGACAAGGTGGCGGCGGCCAGGCGCGGCCTGGCGGTGCGCGCCTCGCACGCCAAGCCGTCCGGGATCCTGAAGGGGACCCTGTCGGTGCATGAGGGCCTGCCGCCGGCGCTGCGCCAGGGTCTGTTCGCGCAGCCCGCAACCTATCCGGCGCTGGTCCGGCTGAGCCAGGGCCCCGGCGAGCACCTGTCCGACAAGATCTCCACCCATCGCGGCCTGTCGCTGAAGCTGTTCGGCGTCGAGGGCGACAAGATCGACGGCCACGCCCAGAATACGCAGGATTTCGTGCTGGCCACCGGCGCGGTGTTTCCCGATCCCGACGCCGCCGCCTTCCTGAGGAGCATGCGCCGGATCGAGGCGCATGCCGGCGGCAGCGAAACCCTGAAGGAGGTGGTCTCCACCGCCGCCCGCGCGCTCAACGCCACCGTCCGGGCGGTCACCGGCAGCGACGTGCCCAGGCTGGATTTCTTCGGCCATCCGCCGCTGCATCCGATGGCGGAGAGCTATCACAGCCAGGTGCCGTGCCGGTATGGCGACTACGTCGCCAAGGTCGGCCTGTTTCCGGTCACGCCGATGCAGCTCGGTCTGGCCGGCGAGAAGCTCGACACCAATTTCGACAACGACGTGTTCCGGCACGCCACTGTCGGCTATTTCCGCCGCAACGAGGCGGTGTTCGAGTTCCGCGTGCAGCTCTGCACCGATACCGAGTCCATGCCGATCGAGAACGCCTCGGTGGAGTGGCCGGAAAGACTGAGCCCATACATCGCCGTCGCCACCCTGACGCTGCCGCCGCAGGACGCCTTCTCCGCCGAACGGGTCGCCTATGTCGAGCAGCGGGTCGGCTTCCGGCCGGCCCATGCCCTGGTCGCGCACCGTCCGCTGGGCTCCCTGATGCGCGCCAGGCTGCGCGCCTACGCGGCGCTCGCCGCCTATCGCCAAGCCTACAACCGGGCGATCCCGATCGAGCCCGCCTCGCTCGACGAGGTGCCGGACTAGGGCAAGGGCCATGCCCGGACTGATCGCGGCGTCGCCCAGGGCAGGCGTGCGCGTCATCCTGGCGTCGGTGATCGGCAACGCGCTCGAATGGTACGACTTCACCGTCTATGCCTTCCTGGCCACCATCATCGGCGCGCATTTCTTCCCGCATGCGAGCCAGACGGCGGCGCTGCCGCAGACCTTCGCCGTGTTCGGCGTCGGCTTCGTCGCGCGGCCGCTCGGCGGCGTGCTGATCGGGCTGTTCGGCGACCGGGCCGGGCGCAAGCCGGCGCTGCTGCTGACGATCGGCCTGATGGCGCTCGGCACCGGGCTGATCGGCCTGCTGCCGGGCTACGACACGATCGGCGTCTGGGCGCCGCTGCTGCTGGTGGTGGCGCGGGCGCTGCAGGGCTTTTCCGCCGGCGGAGAATGGGGCGGCTCGGCCTCGTTCCTGGTCGAGTGGGCGCCCAGCGCGCGGCGCGGCCTGTTCGGCAGCTTCCATCCCGGCAGCATCTTCCTCGGCCAGCTTGTCGGCACCGGCGTCAGCTACCTGCTGGTGGAACTGCTCGGCGATGGCGCGATGCGGGGCTGGGGCTGGCGGGTGCCGTTCCTGCTGGGCATGCTGATCGGCCCGCTCGGTCTGCTGGCGCGGCGCGGCATCGGCGAGACGCCGGTGTTCCTCGCGGCCAAGGTTGCGGGCACCGGTTCCGCGGCGCCGCACGGGCGGCTCGGCCCGCGTGCGCTGCTGTTCGCCTTCTGCCTGGTCGCCGTGCAGTCCGCGGCGATCTACATCTATCTGTCCTATTTCCCGACCTTCCTGCAGCACCATGCCGGCCGCAGCGCGTCCCAGGCGCTGGGCGCGACCGCGCTGGCGACCATCGCCACCGGCCTGGCGGTGGTCGGCTCCGGCGCGCTCTCGGACCGGATCGGCCGCAAGCCGATCCTGCTGGCGAGCTGCGTGATGTTCCTGCTGTTCTCGACGCCGCTGGTCTGGCTGATCCTGCACGGCGCGTCGTTCTGGGAGGCGATGCTGATCCAGAGCGCGCTCGGCGCAAACTGCGGGCTGTTCATCGGCAGCATGACGGTGGCGCTGGTGGAGATGTTCCCGACCCGCCACCGTCTCACCGGGCTCAGCACCGCCTACAACCTGGCCTCGATGGTGTTCGGCGGCTTCGCGCCGTTCATCGCCACCGGGCTGATCGCGCTCACCGGAACGCCGATCGCGGTCTCCTACTACGTGGTTCTGGCGGCGCTGGTGTCGCTGCCGGCGGTGCTGGCGTTCCGGGAGACGGCGGGGCGGTCGCTGGACTAGAGCGGAAACGGACCGTGCTCTAGGCGTCCGGCGCGCGCATCAGCGCCAGCCCCTCCGCCACCGAGACGAACTCGCCGCCGCAGGCGATCCTCGCGGCGCCGAAACGCCGCTCGAACAGCCGCCTGACGGCCGGCACGAACGAGGTCCCGCCGGTCAGGAACACCTGGTCGATCGCAGGAGCGCCCAGGCCCGCTCGGTCCAGCGCCTGTCCGATCGCCGCATCCAGCCTGGCGAGATCCGGTGCGATCCAGGCCTCGAACGCCGACCGGGTGATGATCGCGTCGATCGACAGGTCGCGATGCGCGAACGTCAGCCGGCCTTCCTGGCCTTGCGACAAAGCGGTCTTGGCGCGGCCGACGGCGCGATACAGCGCATGGCCCTGCTGGTCCTCGATCAGCCGGACCAGACGCTGCAGCGGCACCGGATCGGCGGCATGACGCGCCACGTCGGCGATCGCGCGCAGCGTGGCGGGCGTGCGCATCAGCGACAGGCGGTGCCAGCGCGACAGGCTGGAATACCATTCCGCCGGCATCGGCAGGGTCTCGCCGCCCATGATCCGGTAGCTGCCGTCGCGCCCGAGCAGCGGCGAGACCACGCGGTCGATGATCCGGCTGTCGAACTGGTCGCCGGCGATGCCGACGCCGGCATGGCCCAGCGGCGTCACCGCCGTCCGGGCCGA
>CAIMSN010000091.1 GCA_903844135.1 uncultured Rhodospirillales bacterium
CGCACCGGTCGCGGTCACCAGCGGCAGCAGGCCGAGGATGAAGGCGAACGAGGTCATCATCACCGCGCGGAACCGCATGTGCGCGCCCTGGCGCGCCGCCTCTCGGATGCTCTCGCCGGCCTCCCGCCGCTCCTTGGCGAATTCGACGATCAGGATGCCGTTCTTCGCCGCCAGGGCGATCAGCACCACCAAGCCGATCTGGGCATACAAATCGAGCGACAGCCCGCTGAGACGGATGCCGATGAAGGCCCCGAGCACGCCGACCGCCACCGACATCAGCACCGGGATCGGGATGATCCAGCTCTCGTAGAGCGCCACCAGGAACAGGAACGCGAACAGCAGCGCCATCGCCAGGATGATGCCGGTCTTGCCGCTGGCCTGGACCTCCTGATACGCGGTACTGGTCCATTCGTAGTCGTAGCCGGACTGCAGCGTCCGTCCCGACACGCCGGCCATCGCCGCCAGCGCGGTGCCGGACGAGATTCCGGGCGCCGGCGTGCCGTTGATGGTGATGGCACGGAGGTTGTTGTAGCGCGTGATCGCCTGTGGCCCGGTCACGATCCGCAGCGTCGCCAGGGCGCGCAGCGGCACGGTCCCGCCGGTATTGTTGCGGATATACAGGCGCCACAGATCGTCGATCTTGGAGCGGTCCTGCGCCTCGCCTTCGACATTCACCTGCCAGACGCGACCGAACAGGTTGAAATCGTTGACGTAGCTCCCGCCCAGCGTGGTCTGCAGGGCGGTGAAGATGTCGTTGACGTTGACGCCCAGCGCCTCCGCCTTGGCGCGGTCGATATCGAGGTACAGCGACGGCGTGCTGGCGGTGAAGGTGGTGAACACCCGCGCCAGCTTGCCGGTCTGGTTCGCGGCCGCCAGCAGTCCCTGCATCTGCGAGGAGAGCTGGGTCGGGGACTGGCCCTCGAGCGCCTCCAGCTCGTATTCGAAGCCGCCGCCCGGCGACAGGCCGATGATCGGCGGCAGGTTGAACGGGAACACGGTCGCCTGTCGCAATCCCTGGGTCTCGCCGAACAGATGGCCGATCAGCACCATCGCGTTCTCGGACGCCTTGGTCCGGTCCGCGAACGGCTTGAGGCGCACGAACACGAACCCGGCGTTCGGCTCCTGCACCGTGTCGAGGAACGAGTAGCCGATCACGCCGAACGTGTGCGCCTCGCCCGGCAATCCCTGCGCGAGCTTCTCGACCTGCGCCACCACGCCGCTGGTGCGCGAGACCGAGGCCCCGTCCGGCAACTGCACGTTGATGAAGAAGCCGCCCTGGTCCTCCTCCGGCAGGAAGCCGGCCGGCATCGAGCTCTGCAGCACGCCGATCAGAAGACCGCACGCCACCACCACCAGGACGCCTCCGATGGCGAACCCGAGCAGGCGGGCGACGATACGGGAATAGCCGTTCCGGACGCGGTCGATCAGCCCCAGGATGCGCTGCAGGAAGCGTCCGACCAGGCCGCGCTTCTCTCCGGTGTGCCGCAGGAACACGCCGCACAGAGCGGGCGACAGGGTCAGCGCGTTCAGCGCCGAGATCAGCATGGCGATGCAGATCGTCACCGCGAACTGGCGGAACAGCACGCCGGACAGGCCCGGAATGAAGGCGATCGGCACGAACACCGACAGCAGCACCAGGGTGATGGCGATGATCGGACCGGTGATCTGGGTCATCGCCTTCCGGGTCGCGTCGGCCGGCGACAGGTCCGGCTCCTCCTCCATCACCCGTTCGACGTTCTCGACCACGACGATGGCGTCGTCGACGACGATGCCGATCGCCAGCACCATCGCCAGCAGCGACACGGTGTTGGCGGAAAACCCCAGCGCCGACATGCCGGCGAAGGCGCCGATCAGGCTGACCGGCACGGCGATGGTAGGGATGATGGTTGCGCGCAGGCTGCCGAGGAACAGGAACACGACCAGGACGACCAGCACGAACGCCTCGAAGATCGTCTTGAGCACCTCGTGCACGGTGTCGTGCACGAAGTCGGTGCTGTCGTAGGTGATGTTGTAGGTCAGGCCGGCCGGGAAGCGGTGCGACAGATGCGTCACCAACTGCTTGACGGCGGCGGCGGTGTCGAGCGCGTTGGCGCCCGGCGACAGATAGATCGCCAGCGCCACCGACGGCTTGCTGTCGAAGCGGGATTCGGAATCCAGCGTCTGCGCACCGAGCTCGACCCTGGCGACGTCGCGCAGCCTGAGCACCGACCCGTCAGGATTGGCACGGATCACGATAGCGCCGAACTGCTCCGGCGTGACCAGGCGGCCCTGGGTCTGAACGTTGAACTGGTACTGCTGGTCCGGTCCGACCGGACGCGCGCCGATCCGGCCGACCGCGGCGACGGTGTTCTGCTGCGCCACGGCGCTGGTGATGTCGGTCGGCGACAGATTCAGGTTGGTCAGCCGCTTGCTGTCGAACCAGATCCGCATCGAGTATTTCTGTCGCGACAGCAGGCTGGCCTGGCCGACGCCGGGCGTGCGCGAGATCCCGTCGATGACGTTGATCGTCATGTAGTTGGCGATGAACAGCGGCGCGAACTTGGCGTTCGGACTGTAGAAGTTGATGAACATCAGGATCGCCGACGAGCGCTTCTGCACCGTCAGCCCCTCCGCCTGCACCGTCGCCGGCAGCTCGGCGTTGGCGGTCTGCACCCGGTTCAGCACGTTGACGGTGTTGACGTCCGGATTGGTGCCGAGCTGGAAGCTGACGGTCAGGTTGTACGACCCGTCATCGCCGCTCACCGACCGCATGTAGATCATCTTGTCGACGCCGACGACCTGCGCCTCGATCGGCTGCGCCACGGATTCCTCGACCACCGAGGCCGAGGCGCCGGGATAGGTCGCGGCGACCTGCACCTGCGGCGGGACGATGTCGGGGAACTGCGCGACCGGAATACGGGTCAGGCCGACCAGGCCGGCCAGGGTGATGACGATCGCAATCACGATCGCCAGCCTGGGCCGGTCGATGAAGACGCCGGAAATCATCGGCCCGCTCCTAGTGCTGGCCGCCGCCGGCGGGCGCGGTCCCGCCCTGCTTGGCGGCGTCGTCTCCGGTGCCGTTGGTGCGCATCGTCTCCGCCTCCGCCGCCTTGGCGCCGGGGTCCGGAACCACGGCCTGCGGCGCGCCGGGCGAGACCTTGGCGCCGTCATGCAGCTTCTGGATGCCGTCGACGATCACCTGGTCGCCGTCCTTCAGCCCGGACAGCACGACCGCGTTGGCGCCCACCGTCTCTCCCAGCTTGAGGTCGGCGCGCCTGGCGACGTTGCCGGCGGCGAGCAGGAACACGTAGTCGCCCTCCTGGTCCGACAGCACCGCGGCGCGCGGAATCACCAGCCGCTCCACCGGATGCGGATCGGCGACCGTCACGGTGACGAACTCCCCGTCCACCAGCTCCCGGGTGCTGACGCCGTCGTTGGACTGCGCGGTGGTCACGCTGCCGCGCTTCGGGTTGGCCACCGTGGCGCGCAGCGTGATGGTGTCGGTATTCTCCGACACGGTCGGCGCCACGTAGTCGAGCCTGGCGGGCTGGTCGTAGGACGTGCCGTCGCCAAGCGTGAGCTTGATCGAGACCGCGCTCAGGCCGCCAACGTCCTGGTATTTCTTCTGCATCGAGAGCACGTCGCGACTGGCCGCGGGGAAGGTGACGTACATCGGGTCCTGGGTGACGATGGTCGCCAGCGTGCCGGTCGACGGACTCACCACGTTGCCCTCGTTCACCGCGGTCGCGCTGATCCTGCCGTCGACCGGGGCGCGGATCTCGGTGTAGCCGAGCTGGATCTGCGCGGTCTGCAGGTTGGCCTGCGCCGAGATCACCGCCGCCGCGCCGCCGCGCGCCGAGGCCAGCGCATTGTCGTACGACTGCTTCTGCCCGGCCGGGGTGCTGAGCAGCGCCTTCTGCCGGGCGAAATTGATGCCGGCATTGGCGACGGTGGACTGCGCCTGCTCCAGCGCGCCCTGCTGGGCCAGCACGGCGGCCTGGAACGGCGCCTGCTCCAGCACATAGAGCAGATCGCCCTTCTTGACCTCGGCGCCCTCGTCGAACAGGCGCTTGTCGAGGTAGGCGGTGACGCGCGGCACCAGCGCCACCCGGTCGACCGCCTGGATGCGGCCGATATAGTCGCTGCTCGCGGTCACCGCCTGATGGCCGACCGGCTGGACGCCGACCGCGGGCGGTCCGTTGGGAGCGCCGGGCGGCGCCGCGAGCGCGGCGGCGCCGGAGAACAACGCTGCCACCGCCACGGAGGAGAACGCCGACATCGGAACGGAGACAGGGCAGAGGCGGGTGCGGACGGTTTCGCGGGTCATCTCTGCTTGTCCTCGGGCTCGAAGGCGCGGCGCCGGTCCCCTGCGAGACTGACCGCACGGTCAATAGGACCGCCCTCGGCCCAGGGCAACCACCCGGACCAGTCGCACGTTCGCCAACAACCCAGGCGCAGAGAGACCAGAAACCGGATGCTGCAGAGCAACATAGCGCATGCGGCCGGTCCGTCTGCGGCGGCAGGAACCGGAAGCGCTCACCATGTCGTGATCGTCGGCGGCGGCTTCGGCGGCTTGAATGCGGCCAAGAGCCTGCGCCGGGCGATGCGGCGCGGCGACTGCCGGTTGACCCTGATCGACCGCTCCAACCACACGCTGTTTCAGCCGCTGCTCTATCAGGTGGCGACCGCGGCGCTCGACGACACCACCATCGCGGTGCCGATCCGCTCGGTGCTGGCCAAGTCGCCGGCGGCCCGCACCCTGATGGAGACGGTGACCGGGATCGACCGCGCGGCCGGGACGGTGCTGATCGCCGGCGGCCCGCCGGTGCCCTACGACACGCTGATCCTGGCCACCGGCTCGGTCTATTCCTGGTTCGGCCATCCGCATTGGGCGGAACGGGCTCCGGCGCTGAAGAGTGCCGCGGACGCGCTGGCGCTGCGCGACCGGCTGCTGCGGGCGTTCGAGCGCGCGGAGGCGGAGCCCGATCCTGCGGAACGGGCCAGGCTCCTGACCTTCGTGGTGATCGGCGCCGGCCCGACCGGGGTCGAGCTCGCCGGCGCCATCGCCGAGCTGGCGCACACCACCCTGGCCAGGGATTTCCGGACCATCGATCCGTCCGGGTCGCGGATCGTGCTGTGCGATGCCGGCCACAAGGTGCTGGCCAGCTTCCCGGACCGGCTCTCCGCCTATGCCGCGCGTCGCCTCGCCGCACTCGGCATCGAGCTGCGCCTCGGCGCCGGCGTGAGCGATCTCGATGCGCGCGGCGTGATCCTGGGCGCGCCGGAGGGCGAGCACAGGATCGAGGCGGACTGCGTGTTCTGGGCCGCCGGCACCGAGGCGACCAAGGTGGCGGACTGGCTGGGGGTGCAGGGCGACCGCCGTGGCCTGGTCGCGGTGCGGCCGGATTGCAGCCTGCCCGGCCATCCCTCGATCTTCGTCATCGGCGACGCCTCGGCCATGCCGGGCCGGGACGGCAAGCCGTTGCCGGGCCTCGGCGCCGTCGCCAAGCAGCAGGGACAGTTCGTCGGCGGTCTGATCGCGGCGCGCCTTGCCGGCAGAATCGGGGAGCGGCGATTCCGCTATACCGACTGGGGCCAGTTGGCGATGATCGGCGGATCGTCGGCGGTGGCCGATTTCGGCTGGATCAGGCTGACCGGCACGCCGGCCTGGCTGGTCTGGAGCGCCGTGCATCTCATGCTGCTGGTCAGCACACGCAATCGGGTGGTCGTCTACATACAATGGGTGTGGGCGTGGCTGACCTATGCCCGCGGCGCCCGCATCATCGTCGGCCAGCCCGGACCGGACCGGTGAGCCCGCGCCTGCCGCCGTCGGATCACTGCGACGGAACGCGGTTTCACAACCCGGTCCTGCCGGGACAGACCGGCCAGGCCGGAGCGAGCGGCCCGCTGGCGATCCTGCGCTGGCGGCTGAGCGGGAGCCGGGCGCCCTGGCCGCGGCCGATCGCCGATCCGCCGCCGTTCGGCGATCCGCGCCGGGAACCGGACCAGGACAGCGTCGCGCTGACCTTTCTCGGCCATGCCGGGTTCCTGATCCGCATGGGCGGCCGCAGCATCCTGACCGATCCGGTGTTCTCGCAACGCTGCTCGCCGGTCGCCTGGGCCGGGCCGCAACGGGCCCGGCCGCCGGGTCGGCCTCTGGACGCGCTGCCGCCGATCGACCTGGTACTGCTGTCGCACAATCATTACGACCATCTCGACCTGCCGAGCCTGCGCGCGATCGTCGCCCGCGACGACCCGGCGTTCGTGGTGCCGCTCGGGACCGGGCGGACGGTGGCCAAGGCGGTCTCCAAGGCGGTCTCCAAGGCGGGCAGGCGCCGCATCACCGAGCTCGATTGGTGGCAGACGCACGATTTCGGCGGCCTGTCGATCACCGCGACGCCGGCGCGGCACTTCTCCGCCCGCACCCCGTTCGACCGCAACCGCGCGCTCTGGTCCGGCTTCCTGCTGTCGGGCGGGCCGATGCCGGTGCTGTTCGCCGGCGATTCCGGCGACGGTCCGCACTGGCGTCAGATCCATGACCGGCTCGGAGCGCCGGGCCTCGCGCTGCTGCCGATCGGCGCCTACGCGCCGCGCTTTCTGATGGGCGCGATCCACATGACGCCGGAGGAAGCGGTGGCGGCGCACCTGGCGCTGCGGGCGGAGCGATCGATCGGCATGCATTTCGGCACCTTCCAACTCACCGACGAACAGATCGACGAGCCGATACGCAGGCTCGCCGAGGCGGTGCGGCAGGCCGGGCTCGACCCGGGCGCCTTCATCACGCTGGGGTGCGGCGACGTGCACACGGTTCGGCGCGGAACTCGGCGGCGCGCACCGGGTTCTCCGGCGGACGTCGCATCCACGCGCGCTCCGACCCACCAGGAATCCAGATGACCGGCAACGCGACCACCGCGCTCAAGGAAGGCCTTCCCTACCCGATCGGGGCAACCTGGGATGGCAAGGGCGTCAACTTCGCCCTGTTCTCCGCAAACGCCACCAAGGTCGAGCTCTGCCTGTTCGACGCCGACGGCGAGACCGAGCTCGAGCGCATCGTCCTGCCGGAATATACCGACCAGATCTTCCATGGCTGGCTGCCCGATCTCGGCCCGGGCCAGGTCTATGGCTACCGCGTGCACGGGCCCTACGAGCCGAAGAACGGGCACCGCTTCAATCCCAACAAGCTGCTGCTCGACCCATACGCGCGCGCCCATGTCGGCGAGGTGGTGTGGGATCCCGCGATCTTCGGCTACACGCTGGGCCATCCCGACGGCGACCTGAGTTTCGACACGCGCGACAGCGCGCCGTTCGTACCGAAATCCGTCGTGGTCGATCCGAACTTCGACTGGCACGGTCAGCCGAAGCGGCATCGCATCGCCTGGGACCGGACGGTCTTCTACGAGACCCACGTCAAGGGCTACACCAAGCTGCATCCGAAAGTCCCCGAGGCGTTGCGCGGCACCTATGGCGGGCTGGCGGTACCCGAGGTCCTCGCGCACATCAAGGCGATCGGCGTCACCTCGATCGAGCTGCTGCCGATCCACAGCTTCGTCAACGACAGCCAGTTGCTCGAAAAGGGCCTGACCAACTACTGGGGCTACAACACGATCGGTTTTTTCGCGCCCGACCCGCGCTATGCGCACGAGCCGGAGCAGTCGCTGCGCGAGTTCAAGGAGATGGTCTCCGGCATCCACGAGGCCGGGCTCGAGGTGATCCTCGACGTGGTCTACAACCATACCGCCGAGGGCAACGAGCGCGGTCCGACGCTGTCGTTCAAGGGCATCGACAATGCCAGCTACTACCGGCTGCTGCCCGACCAGAAACGCTATTACGTGAACGACACCGGCACCGGCAACACGGTGAACCTGTCGCACCCGCGGGTGATCCAGATGGTCACCGACAGCCTGCGCTACTGGGCCGAGGAAACCCATGTCGACGGGTTCCGTTTCGATCTCGGCACCATCCTGGCACGCGAGCCGAACGGCTTCGACAACAAGTCCGGCTTCCTGAAGGCCTGCTCCCAGGACCCGACGCTGGGAACGGTCAAGCTGATCGCCGAGCCCTGGGATTGCGGTCCCGGCGGCTACCAGGTCGGCGAATTCCCGCCCGGCTGGGCGGAATGGAACGACAAGTTTCGCGACATCACGCGGGATTTCTGGAAGGGCGCCGCTCATGCGGCCGATCTCGCGCCGCGCCTGCTGGCAAGTCCCGGGGAATTCGATCATCAGGGCCGCAAGCCCTGGGCCTGCGTCAACTTCGTCACAGCACATGACGGTTTCACCCTGAACGACGCGGTCACCTACGCCGAGAAGCACAACGACGCCAACGGCGAGGACAACAAGGACGGTTCGTCCGACAACCGGTCCGACAATTACGGCGTCGAAGGTCCGACCGACGACCCGGCGATCCAGGCGGTACGGGCGCGCCAGGTGCGCAACATGCTCGCCACCCTGCTGCTGAGCCAGGGCACGCCGATGCTGGTCGCCGGCGACGAGTTCGCCCGCACCCAGGGCGGCAACAACAACGCCTATTGCCAGGACAGCGAGATTTCCTGGGTGAATTGGCAGATCGAGGAGAAGGGCGAAAGCCTGATCCGCTTCGTGTCGCGTCTGACCGCGCTGCGCCGGCGCTTTCCGATCCTGCGTCGCGGCCGCTTCCTGACCGAGGCCTATAACGAGACGCTCGACATCAAGGAGCTGAGCTGGATCAATGCCGGCGGCGGCGAGATGCAGGGCGACGACTGGGACGGCGCGCAATGCTTCGGGCTGATGTTGGACGGCCGCGCGCAGCCGACCGGCATCCGCAAGCGCGGCGAGGATGCTACCCTGCTCCTGGTGCTGAATGCCTGGCAGGACATGGTGGAATTCAAGCTGCCGTCGGTGTCCGGTCAGCACTGGAAGCTGCTGATCGATACCAACCTCTCCGAGGAGGACGAGGAAAAGGAGGACCGGCATTTCGCCCCGAACCACGTGTACGGCGTGACCGGCCGGTCGTTCCTGATGTTCGAGCTCGTCGCGGGCGAGCAGCCGTGACGTCCGGCCTGCACGGCCCGGTCGTCGCGGATGACGGCGTCACCTTCCGGTTCTGGGCACCGGCCTGCGAGAAGGTGACGCTGCTGATCGACCAGGGCGGGACCGCCGTGCCGATGCGCCGCGACGCCGACGGCTTCCACCACGCTTTCGTCCCGGGTGCCGGGCCGGGCTGTCTCTACCGCTTCCGTCTGCCGGACGGCCTCGAGGTGCCCGATCCGGCATCGCGGTTCCAGCCGCAGGACGTGCACGGGCCAAGCGAGGTGATCGATGCCGGCGCCTATACGTGGCGCACGCACTGGGACGGCCTGCCCTGGGACCAGGTGGTGCTGTACGAGCTGCATGTCGGCAGCTTCACGCCGGAGGGCACGTTCCTGGCGGCGATCGGCAGGCTCGACCATCTTGCAGCGCTCGGGATCACCGCGATCGAGATCATGCCGGTCGCGGATTTCCCCGGACGACGCAATTGGGGCTATGATGGTGTGCTGCTCTATGCACCGGATTCCAGCTATGGCCGCCCCGACGACCTGAAGGCCCTGATCGATGCGGCGCATGCGCGCGGCATCGCGGTGCTGCTCGACGTGGTCTACAACCATTTCGGTCCGGACGGGAACTACCTGCCGGTGTACGCACCGGCCTTCTTCACCGAGCGCCATCACACGCCGTGGGGCGCGGCGATCAACTACGACGGCGAACAGTCCGGACCGGTCCGCGATTTCATCATCGGCAACGCGCTCCGCTGGATCGAGGAATTCCGCCTCGATGGTCTCCGCTTCGACGCCGTGCACGCGATCATCGACGATAGCAGCAAGCATGTTCTCGACGAGATGGCGGAGCGGCTGAGGCGTGCCGCCGACCGACCGCTGCATCTCCTGCTGGAGAACGAGGACAACGATCCGTCCCGGCTGGGGCGCAGGGACGGCAAGCCCACGCGCTACACAGCGCAATGGAACGACGACATGCATCACGTTCTGCATGTCGCGGCGACGCACGAGAAGAACGGTTACTACGCCGACTACGAGGGCAATGCCGATCTGCTCGGCCGGGCGCTGGCGGAGGGGTTCGGCTACCAGGGACAGATGATGCCGTATCGCGGCAGCCCGCGCGGCGAGCCCTCCGCGCACCTGCCGCCGGGCGCGTTCGTCGCCTTCATCCAGAACCACGACCAGATCGGCAACCGCGCGTTTGGCGACCGCCTGGTGACGACCGCCTCGCCGGCGGCGATGCGTGCCCTGGCCGCGACCTATCTGCTGCTGCCGCAATGCCCGATGCTGTTCATGGGCGAGGAATGGGGGGCGCGCCAGCCGTTCCCGTTCTTCTGCGACTTCGACGGCGATCTGGCCGATGCCGTGCGCAAGGGAAGGCGCGAGGAATTCAAGCGTTTTCCGGAATTCGAGGATCCGGACATACGCGCGAAGATCCCCGACCCGCTGGCGGACGACACTTTCGCGACGTCGAAGCTGGACTGGTCGGCGTTCGACACCGACACGCTGTCGCACTACAAGGCCCTGATCGCCACCCGGCACGAACGGATCGTGCCGCTGCTGGCCGGGATCGTTCATGGCGGCCGGGCCGAGACCGTCGCCGACGGCGCCGTGACGGTGCGCTGGGCCACCGGATCGGGGACACTCGCCCTGTCCGCCAACCTGTCCGATGTGCCGGTCGCCTTCCCGGCGTCGCCTGGCGCGCTGCTCTGGCGGGAAGGAGAGGCCGGCGATCTGTTCGCGCCCTGGTCGGTCCGCTGGACCCTGGAGACCGCATGACCGTCATTCCACGGGCGACCTACCGTCTGCAGTTCCACAAGGGGTTCGGTTTCCGCGACGCGACCGCCCTAGCGGGCTATCTCGGCCGGCTCGGGGTCAGCCACGTGTATGCGTCGCCCTATCTGAAGGCGCGTCCCGGCAGTACGCACGGCTACGACATCACCGACCACCATCTGCTCAACCCGGAGCTCGGCACCGAAGCCGACTTCCAGGCGATGTGCGCCGCGTTCAAGGCCAACGGGCTGGGGCAGATCCTGGATTTCGTGCCCAACCACATGGGGGTCGGCGGCGCCGACAACCCGCTCTGGCTCGACGTGCTGGAATGGGGACCGGAATCGGATCATGCCGGCTGGTTCGACATCGACTGGGATCCCGACCGCCGCTATCTGCTCAACAAGCTGCTGGTGCCGTTCCTCGGCGACCAGTACGGCGTCGAGCTGAAGGCCGGCAACCTGGTCCTGAAATACGACGCCGAGGATGGGGCGCTGTCGGTCTGGGCCTATGACAGCCACAAGCTGCCGATCTGCCCGCTCTTCTACGATCGGGTGCTGGGCCACGACGATCCAGGCCTCGACAAATACAGCGACCTGTTCTCGGACCTGCCGATGTGGCGTCCCCAGGTCGCGGAGCGAGCGCGGCTGCTGAAATCCGACCTCGCTCTGCTGACCCGGGACGTTCCGGCCTCTCGCGAGGCGCTGGATCGCCGGGTCGCGGCGCTGAACGCGGACTGGCAGGCGCTGGACGCGCTGATCCAGGCGCAATATTGGCGGGTGGCGTTCTACGGCGTCGCCGGAGACGACATCAATTACCGCCGTTTCTTCAACATCAACGATCTGGCCGGGCTGCGGATGGAGCTGCCGGAAGTGTTCCGCCACGCCCACGCCCGCATCATCCCGATGATCGAGGACGGCACGCTCGACGGCATAAGGCTCGACCATGTCGACGGACTGCTCGATCCGAAGCGCTATTTCGAGGATCTGCGCGCCGCCACATCGCGGCCATTCTATCTCGTGATCGAGAAGATCCTCGCCGGGCACGAGCAGCTTCGCGAGGATTGGCCGGTCGAGGGCACCACCGGCTACGATTTCACCAATCTCGTGCTCGGCGCCATGATCGATCCGTCGGCGGAGCAGAGCTTCACCGAGACCTATCGCGGCTTCACCGGGCTTTCCACGCCGTTCGAGCAGATCGTGCGCGACTGCAAGATCCGCATCATGGAAAACGAGATGGCCAGCGAGCTGAACGTGCTCGGCCGCGATGCCGGACGGATCGCCCGGCAGAACCCGATGACCGCCGACTTCACGCGCAACATCCTGCAGCGCGCGATCAAGCTGATCGTCGCGCACTTCCCGGTCTATCGCACCTACATCGACATGGACGGCACCCAGGAGGCGGCCGATCGGCGCGACCTCGACTGGGCGACCGCGCAGGCCAAGCGCGCCGACAGCTCGATCGATGCGTCGGTGTTCACCTTCCTGCACGGAATCCTCTCCGGGCGCACCGTGGCCGAGCCGCGCAGCGGCTTCAACCGCATCGCCGTGCTGCGCTTCGCGATGAAGCTGCAGCAATATTCCGGGCCGGTGATGGCCAAGGGCCTCGAGGACACCACCTTCTACCGCTACAATCGCCACGTGGCGCTGAACGAGGTCGGCGGCGAACCGCATCGGTTCGGGGTATCGGCCACCGCGTTCCACAAGGCGAACCAGCTTCGGGCCCGGAACTGGCCGAACGCCATGCTCGGCACCTCGACCCACGACACCAAGCGGGGCGAGGATACCAGGGCCAGGCTGGCGGTGCTGTCCGACCTTCCCGACGAGTGGGCGCGGCAGGTCACCACCTGGAGCCGTCTGCTGCGGGCGCGGCAGGGCGACCTGGACGGCAACGCCGCGCCGGACCGCAACGACGAATATCTGCTGTATCAGCTTCTGGTCGGGTCCTGGCCGGTCGAACTGCTGGAGCAGCCGCAGGAGGCGGGGCTCGAGACCTACGGCGGACGCCTGGCCGGGGCGCTTGAAAAATCCATGCGCGAGGCGAAGCTGCATTCGAACTGGACCACGCCGGACACCGACTACGAGGCGGCGATGCAGGACTTCGCGCGGACCGCGCTGGACCCGCAGCGCGGCAGCTTCCTGACCAGCTTCCTGCCGTTCGCGCAGCGCATCGCCAGGCTGGGCGTGCAGAACAGCCTGATCCAGACGGTGATGAAGCTGACCCTGCCCGGCATGCCGGATCTCTACCAGGGCAGCGAGATGTGGGACCTCAGCCTGGTCGACCCGGACAACCGCAGGCCGGTGGATTACGCAATCCGCGAGCGCGCCCTGTCGGACCTCCTCCCGGCGCTGGCGGAGCCGTCGCGGAGAGGCGCTGCGATGACAGAGCTGCTCGCCGGCTGGCAGGATGGCCGGATCAAGCTGGCGGTGACCGCGCTGCTGCTCGGGCTGCGGCGCGAGTCGCCGTCCTTGTTCGCGGAGGGCGGATACGAACCTATTGCCATCGAGGGCGACAAGGCGGATCGGGCGCTGGGCTATCTGCGCCGGCTGGGCGAGGATCGGCTGGCGGTGCTGGTGGCGCGCTTTCCCGGCGTGCGCGAGTCCGATCCCGACTGGGCCGGCACCGTCGCCAGTCTGCCGGAGGGACGCTGGACCGACCTTCTCAGCGGCAGGACCCTCGACGGCGGACCAGTCCCGCTCGACGATGCCTTCGGCATTTTGCCGGCCCTGGTGCTGGTCCCCGCCGGGTAGGCCTCCCGGCGGCGGCGCAGTGACAGCGGCAATCGAGGCTCATATGATCGTGCGCGTTGGATCCGGCAGGAGTACGATCATGACCGACCCGGACATCTCTCCCTCGGGACCGCCCGCAGGCGTGACCCAGGAGCCTGCCGGCTTCACCCAGGAGCAGATCGAGGCGCTGTTCTTCAACGCGGCGCGCGAGGGGCAGGACGACGTCCTGGCGCAGTTCCTCGATGCCGGCGCCGATCCGAACCATGTCGACGCACGCGGCTACACGCCGCTTATCCTGGCCTCCTACAACGGCCATGTCGGAGCGACGCGCCTGCTGCTGGCACGCGGCGCGCTGCCCGACCAGCCGGACGGCAAGGGCAGCACTGCCTTGTCGGGGGTGGCGTTCAAGGGAGAACTCGACATCGCCAGGCTGCTGCTCGAGGCCGGCGCCTCGGTGGACCTGCCGAACAATGTCGGGCGCACGCCGCTGATGTTCGCGGTGATGTTCGGCCGCGACGCGATGGCCAACTTCCTGCTGGATAACGGTGCCGATCCGCTGCTGCGCGACGGAGAGGGCAACAGCGCCCGGACCCTGGCCGAACGGCAGGGCAACCTGGCGCTGGCCGAGCGGATCGACGCGCGGAGCGCCTGACGGCCGGCTTGGTCCCTACCGGCCCAGCCGGGTCGCCTCGTCGAGGCGCAGGATGGTGTGCACGTTGGTGAACGAGGTCGCCAGCGTGTTGATCGCGCCGGTGCGCAGCGCGCCGAGGATCGCCGGGGCCTTGGTGTTCTCCGCGGCGATCGCGATCACGTCGGGGATCCGCGTCAGATCCTCGCGCGACAGGCCGATCACCCTGCCCTGCATGCTGGTGGTCGCCGGCCGTCCGAGGATGTCGATGAAATCATAGCCCATGGTGTCGCCGATGGTGCCGGCCAGGCGCGCCTCGGCGATCTCCTGCGGCGAGAACCAGCCCATCCTGACCATGTTGCTGTCCTCGGACAGATCGCCGATGCCGATCAGGGCGATGTCCGCCCGCCGCGCACGATCCAGCGTGAGCTTGACGGTATCGTTGCGATACAGCTCCTCGCGCAGCGCCACGTTGGTCACCAGAGCCGGCGCATACAGCGTCTCGCTCTCGCCGCCGTAGCGCGCGGCGAGACGGCGGCAGATATGGTCGGGGTTCATGTATTCGCCGGCCCGCAGCGAGCCGCCGATCGCGCAGACGAAGGTGACGCCGCCGCGTGGCGGCGAGACCAGCGCGTCGGCCACGGCGGCGACGTTCCGGCCCATGCCGACCGCGACGGTCTTGCCGGGGGAGAGGCTCTTTTCCAGATGCGCCGCGACCAGGCGCGCGACCGCGTTGCGCTGCGCGTCGGCGTCGCGATGATCGACCGAGACCAGCAGGCGATCGATGCCGAAGCGATCGATGAAGATCCGCTCCAGCTCGGCGCCGACCGAGTTCGGCTGATGCACGCGGATCTCGACCAGCCCGTCGGCGCGGGCGCGGGCCAGCAGCCGGCTGACCTTGGCCCGCGACATGGCGAAACGCCGCGCCAGCTCCTCCTGGGTCACGTCCTCGTAGTAGTACAGCGTCGCGATCTCGATCAGGGTCTCGACCCTGACCTCGCCGCGATCCTGATACCGCGGTGCCGGCCTGTCGGTCTCAGCGTCCACCGGCACCTCGTTTGCTGCATTGCAATATTATGGCGGTCTTGAACATTTTCTCACGGCGTTTCGGCTGATGTTCACGCAACTTGACGTCGATCGCCAGGCATTTTCAACATTTCTTGCGGGTCGCCAGCGTTCCGTCGTGCGATCTCGGGATATCGCCTCTGCGCAACTGATCCGAGGTTTGACATTCTTGCAGATGCGGGAGCAGTGTCCGTCCCGAACGCAGCGCGAAGTCCGGCAGGCGATCGGGCGGCAGACAAGACCGAGCAGAGGAGCGGCCATGAACCGCGTGATCAACGATCCCGACCAGGTCACCGAGGAAAGTCTGCTCGGCGTTCTGGCCGCGCACCCCGACCTGCTGGCCAGGACCGACCATCCGCGCGTGCTGCGACGGGCCGACAAGGGCGCCACGCCGCGTGTCGGCATCGTCACCGGCGGCGGCTCCGGCCACGAGCCGGCTTTCCTGGGCTATGTCGGTCCGGGCCTGTGCGACGCCGTGGCGATCGGCGAGGTGTTCGCCTCGCCCACCGCGAAGAGCTTCCATGCCGCGTTCCAGCAGGCCGACCAGGGCCTCGGCGTGGCCTGCCTCTACGGCAACTATGCCGGGGACAACATGAACGTGAAGATGGCGGTCAAGCTGGCCGCCAAGGACGGGCTGCGGGTCGAGACCGTGGTCGCCAACGACGACGTAGCCTCCGCCAGCGCCGAGGAGGCGCAGCATCGTCGCGGCGTCGCCGGCGAGATCCTGATGTGGAAGGCCGGCGGCGCGCGGGCCGCGGAAGGCGCCGACCTGGACGCGGTGATCGGGGCGGCGCGCAAGACCATCGAGAACACGCGCTCGATCGGCATCGGCCTGTCCGCATGCACCATCCCGGCCAACGGCAAGCCGAACTTCACCATCGAGCCGGGCACGATGGAAGTCGGCATCGGCCATCACGGCGAGCATGGCATCGCGGTGCTGCCGGTGGCGCCGGCGCGCGAGATGGCCGGCATCATGCTGGAGAAGATCCTGGCCGACCTGGAATATGGCGGCGAGAACGTCGCCGTGCTGGTCTCGGGACTCGGCGCGACGCCGCTGATGGAGCTGTATCTGCTCTATGGCCATGTCGACGAGATGCTGCGGGCGCGCAACATCACCCCGACCCACCGCTTCGTCGGCAACTACTTCACCTCCCTGGAGATGATGGGCGTGTCGCTCACCGTCACCCGGCTGGATGGCGAGCTCGACCGGCTGCTGCGCGCACCGGCGCGCTCGATCGGCCTGACCGTCGCGGGCGAGTGAGGATCCGATCATGGCAGACAGCATCTCCCTCGCGGACGCGGCTCCGGTCGCCCTGGACATCGCCCGCGCGGTAATCGAGGCGCGCGACCATCTCTCTGAGATCGACGGCGCGACCGGCGACGGCGATCACGGCGTCAACATGGCCAAGGGCTTCCGCCTGGTGATCGCCCGGCTGGAGGGCACCGACTTCGATCTGGCCAAGGGGTTCGCCACCATCGGCGACACCCTCCTGTCCGATATCGGCGGCTCGATGGGGCCGCTGTACGGCTCGTTCTTCACCGAGATGGCCGATGCGCTCGACGGCAGGGACGCGATCGACCCGGCGGCGCTGCTGGCGATGCTGTCGGCCGGCGAGACGGCGATCGTCGATCTCGGCGAGGCCGCGGTCGGCGACAAGACCCTGATCGACGTGCTGACCCCGTCGCGCATCGCGGTCGAGCAGGCGGTCGGGTCCGGCGCGAGCCTCCCGGCGACCCTGACGGCGCTGCGCGACGCCGCCGCCACCGGCCTGGAATCCACCCGCGACCTGGTCGCCCGCCGCGGCCGCGCCGCCCGTCTCGGCGAGCGTTCGCGCGGCGTGCTGGATGCGGGCGCCGCATCCTGCGAGCTGATCCTGCGGACGCTGGCCGACGGGCTGGCGCGGCATCTCGCCTGAACCGCCACTCCCACCCGACCGATCTCTGAGGAAGCGCCGACCATGACCGTGAACCTGCCCGAGAAGATGATGGCCGTGGTCGCCTACGAGCCCGGCGACTACCGCCTCGAGGAAGTCGACGTGCCGCGCGCCGGGCCGGACGACATCATCATCGAGGTCGAGGCCTGCGGCATCTGCGCCAGCGACATCAAGACCTTCTCCGGTGCGCCGTCGTTCTGGGGCGACAACAAGGGACAGGCGCGCTACGTCAAGGCGCCGATGATCCCCGGCCACGAATTCATCGGGCGGGCGGTCGAGGTCGGCGAGAACGTGTCGCGCGACGGCAAATACAAGATCGGCGACCGGCTGATCTCCGAGCAGATCGTGCCGTGCGAGACATGCCGCTACTGCTCGCGCGGCGAGTACTGGATGTGCGAGAAGCACGACGTCTATGGCTTCCAGAACAACGTCAATGGCGGCATGGCCAAATACATGCGGTTCCCGAAGGAGAGCCGCACCCATCGCCTGCCCGACGACGTGCCGATGGAAAAGGCGGTGCTGGTCGAGCCCTATGCGTGCTCGGTGCATGCGGTCAATCGCGGCTTGATTCAGCTCGACGACGTGGTGGTGCTGTCCGGCGCCGGCCCGCTCGGCCTCGGCATGGTGGGCGCGGCGCGGCTGAAGAACCCGTCCAAGCTGATCGTGCTGGACGGCAAGGACGACCGGCTCGCTCTGGCCAAGAGCTTCGGTGCCGACATCGTCATGAACCCGTTCAAGGAGGACGTGGTGCAGAAGGTGAAGGACCTCACCGACGGCTATGGCTGCGACGTCTATATCGAGGCGACCGGCCACGAATCCAGCGTGACGCAGGGCCTGAACATGATCCGCAAGCTCGGCCGGTTCGTCGAGTTCTCGGTGTTCGGGCACGAGGTCACCGCCGACTGGTCGATCATCAGCGACCGCAAGCAGCTCGATCTGTATGGCGCGCATCTCGGCCCTTACTGCTACCCGCTCACCATCGCCGCGATCGCCGACGGGCGCCTGCCGACCGAGGGCGTGGTCACCCACAAACTGCCTCTGTCGGAGTTCGCCAAGGGCTTCGAGCTGATGAAGAAGGGCGAGGGCTCGATCAAGATCGTGCTGATCCCGCAATAGGCGGCGCGACAGCACGATGAAGACGCAGCGCATCAAGCCGAACGCCCGGATCGTCCTGGGCGCGGCGGCGACGGTGGTTCTGGTCGCGGCGATGGCGCTCGATACCAAGGTGGTCAAGGTCGGATCGTCGGCCGACATCCAGGCAGGCGGGTTCTCGGCCGATTCCTACGGCCGGAACGAGTTCCCGAAGGTCCGGGATGCGATCGAGAAGAAGGCGGTCGATGCCGTCACGCTGGCGACCGCGATCGCCAAGGACCAGGACGACGCGCAGAAGCAGTACGGCGTCGCCGCCGATGCCGGGCCGGAGTTCGCGGTGAAGTTCACCGGCAAGATCGGCAAGAAGGACGAGGATTCCGGCGCCGACGCGGTGGCGATCGACGGCATGCCGGACACGGTGCACGTGATGATCCAGACCGGACCGGCGATCACCGGGACCGATCTGCGCGACGGCACCGGGCTCATCGCGTTCGGCCAGTTCAGCAACCAGATCGACTACCAGAACGCCGGATCGGCGCTGAACAAGACGATGAAGAGCGAGATCCTGTCGAAGATCGATACCGCGTCGCTGGAGGGCAAGACGGTGTCGGTGGTGGGCGTGTTCCAGCTCACCGATCCCGGCACCTGGCTGGTGACGCCGGTCAGGATGGACGTGCGGTGACCGCCGATCCCGACATCGTTCTGTCCGCGCACGACATCGTCAAGACCTACGGCGCGACGCATGCCCTGAAAGGGGTCAATTTCGAGATCCGCCGCGGCAAGGTCACGACCTTGTTCGGCGAGAACGGCGCCGGAAAGTCGACGCTGATGAAGATCCTCTCCGGCGTGACGGTCCCGACCTCGGGCGACATCGTCCTGGACGGGGAGAAGGTGGTGTTCTCCTCCACCGTGGATGCGCGCGATCGCGGCGTTTCGATCATCCATCAGGAACTCAGCCTGGCGCCCAACATGAGCGTGCGGGACAACATCTTTCTCGGACGCGAGCTGCGCGGCGCCACCGGCGTCGACGATGCCGAGGAGGCCCGCCAGACCGCGGGGCTGATGCGCGAACTGGAAGAGGACATCGATCCGCTCACCCTGGTCGAGGAGCTGCGCCTCGGCCAGCAGCAGATCGTCGAGATCGCGCGGGCGCTCTCGGTCAACGCCAGGATCCTGATCATGGATGAACCGACCTCGGCGCTGAGCGCCAGCGAGGTCGAGGTGCTGTTCAAGGTGATCCGCGACCTGACCAGTCGCGGCGTGTCGATCGTCTATATCTCGCACCATCTCGAAGAGGCGCTGCAGATCACCGACTATGCGGTGGTGCTGCGCGACGGTGCGATCACCGCCACCGCCGAGGCGCGAGACATCGACCTGCAATGGATCGTGCAGAACATGGTCGGCGACCATTACGATCGCGGCTCGCCGCCGACCGGCTATGCCTTCGGCGACGTCGCTTTGTCGGTCCGCGACGTGTGCGTCGAGGACAAGGCCAAGGGCGCGCTTCTGGTCGATCATCTGTCGCTCGATGTCCGGGCCGGCGAGATCGTCTGCATCTACGGGCTGATGGGCGCGGGGCGGACAGAGCTGTTGGAAGCGATCGCCGGCCGGGTGCCGCTCGCCTCCGGCGCGGTCAGGCTGCACGGGTCCGACCTGGCCGGGCTGAGCATCGCCGCCAGGATCGCCCGGGGTCTGGTGCTGGTGCCGGAGGACCGTCAGCGCGACGGCCTGGTGCAGACCATGTCGGTGGGCGAGAATCTGTCCCTGGCCAGCATCTCCAGCTTCGTCAGGGGCATGCTGACCTCGAGACCGCGCGAGCGGGCCCTGGTCGAGTCCGCGATCCGCAACGTGCACATCAAAACCGCCGGCGGCGGCGCGCCGATCGGCTCGCTGTCCGGCGGCAACCAGCAGAAGGTGGTGATCGGCAAGATGCTGGCGACCGGCCCGACCGCGATCCTGCTCGACGAGCCCAGCCGCGGCATCGATATCGGCGCCAAGTCGGAAGTGTTCCGGCTGCTGGGCGAGAAGGCAGCGCAAGGTCTGGCGGTGGTCTATTCGACCTCGGAAGTGCAGGAATGCCTCAGCGTCGCGCACCGGATCGTGGTGATGCGCAAGGGCAGGATCTCAGCGACGTTCGGACCGGACGTCTCCAAGGAGGAGATCATGGCGGCATCCGGCGAGGCCGTCACATGCTGAGCCAACATATGAAGACAGAGTTGCGACCATGACAGAGACGAGCCTTTCCGCCGGACCGTCCGGGGCGCCTCGCGCACGAAGCACGCTGCACGACATCGAGATCGGACGGCTGCTGCTGGAAGGGCGTGCCTTCTTCGCGCTGATCGTGATCGTCGCGGTGTTCTCGGCGCTGTCTCCGTACTATTTCTCGCTCGGCAACTTCCTGACCATGGCGTCGCACGTGGCGATCTACGGCATCCTGGCGATCGGCATGCTGCTGGTGATCCTCAATGGCGGCATCGACCTGTCGGTCGGCTCGACACTGGGTCTGTCCGGGGTGATCGCAGGGTTCCTGATGCAGGGGGTCACCATCGGCGGCGTGATCCTGTATCCGCCGGTCTGGGTGGTGGCGGTGCTGACCTGCCTGCTCGGCGGGCTGGTCGGGCTGGTCAACGGCGTGCTGGTGGCGCGCTTCAAGGTGCCGGCGTTCGTCGCCACGCTCGGGGTGATGTATGTGGCGCGCGGCGTGGCGCTGCTGATCACCAACGGGCTGACCTACAACAATCTCGGCGGCCGGGCGGCGCTGGGCAATACCGGCTTCAACTGGCTCGGCTTCAACCACCTGTTCGGCGTACCGATCGGCGTGATGGTGCTGGCGGTGGTGGCGCTGGTCGGCAATCTGGCGCTGGCGCGCACCGCGTTCGGACGCTGGCTCTATGCGTCGGGCGGCAACGAGCGCGCGGCGGAACTGGCCGGCGTGCCGGTCCGGCGGGTGCAGGTCTCGGTCTATGTGTTGTCGGGCATCTGCGCCGCGGCGGCCGGGCTGATCCTGTCGTCGCAGCTCACCTCGGCCGGCCCGACCGCCGGTCTGTCCTACGAGCTGACCGCGATCGCCGCGGTGGTGGTCGGCGGCGCCGCGCTGACCGGCGGCCGCGGCACCATCCGCGGCACGCTGCTGGGCGCGTTCGTGATCGGCTTCCTGTCGGACGGGTTGGTCATCATCGGCATCTCGTCCTACTGGCAGACGGTGTTCACCGGCGCGGTGATCGTGCTGGCCGTGCTGCTGAACAAGGTGCAGTACACGCGACGGCCGAAGCGGCCGGCCGCCGCCTGAGACGGGGTTCGCGACCCCACGCGCAACCAAACACGAACAATGAGGAAACGATCCATGCGGAAAAAGACTCTCCTGGCGATGACGGCGCTGACATTGGCCGCCTCCACCCTGGCGTCCGCCGGCCAGGCGCGCGCGGCCGGCGGCGGGCTGATGACCATCATCGTCAACGACCCGTCCAACCCCTACTGGCTGACCGAAGGCAAGGTCGCGGCCGCCGAGGCGCAGAAGCTCGGCTACACCGCCAATGTCGGCGCGTCGAAGGGCGATACCAACACCGAGAGCAATCTGATCGACACCGCGATCACCAACCATTCGGTGGCGATCATCCTCGATCCCGCCAATGCCAGCGGCTCCGTGGGCGCGGTCAAGAAGGCGATCGCGGCCAACATCCCGGTGTTCCTGGTCAATGCGGAGATCAACGAGCCCGGCCTGGCCAAGGCACAGCTTGTCTCGAACAACGCGCAGGGCGCGGCGCTGGGCGCGCAGCGCTGGGTGAAGCTGGTCGGGCAGAAGGGCAATTATGTCGAACTGCTCGGCTCGCCGTCCGACAACAACGCCGCGACCCGCTCGAACGGCTACGAGACGGTGCTGAGCCAGTATTCCGGATTGAAGAAGGTCGGATCGCAGGTCGCCAACTGGGACCGTACCCAGGGCCACGACAAGATGCAGAACCTGCTGCAGGCGCATCCCGACATCATCGGCGTGATCAGCGGCAACGACGAGATGGCGCTGGGTGCGATCGCGGCGCTCAAGGAAGCCGGCAAGCTGTCGAGCATCAAGGTCGGCGGGTTCGACGGATCGCCCGACGCGGTGGCAGCGATCAAGGCGGGCGAGCTGCAATATACCGTGCTGCAGCCAGTGGCGATCTTCTCCGCCAAGGCGGTGGACGAGGCGGATTCGTTCCTCAAGACCGGCAAGACCGGCGTGGCGAACGAGAAGCAGTTGTTCAACTGCGTCCTGATCACCAAGACCAATGTCGGCAACTACGTCTCGGCCTTTACCCTGAAGAAGTAGTCTCGCCCGGGACGGGGGCATCTCCCCGTCCCGCCTTGGAGTTCGGCACCATGAGCGGCAGCACCGTGCAACAGCGTTTCAGCCTGGAAGGGCGCCGGGTCCTCGTCACCGGCGCCTCGCGCGGCATCGGCATCGCCCTGTGCGACGTGCTGAGCCAGGCCGGCGCCGATATCGTCGCGGTGGCCCGCGATCCGGCCGGGTTGCAGGCGGCGGCGTCGCTGGTCGAGGCCAACGGACGACGCTGCCTGACGATCGGCGCCGACCTGGCGCTCCCCGACGCGCCGGAGCGGGTCGGACGCGAGGCGCTGGCGGCCTGGGGCACGATCGACGTGCTGGTGAACAATGCCGGCGTCAGCGTGCCGAAGAGCCTGCTGGAGCAGTCGATCGAGGAATGGGACTTCATCCAGGCGGTCAACCTGCGGGCGCCCTGGCTTTTGGCACGCACCCTGGCGCCGGCGATGATCGCGCAGAAACGCGGCAAGATCGTCAATGTGAGTTCCCAGACCAGCGCGGTGGCACTCACCGAGCACGGCGCCTACGCGGCATCGAAGAACGGGCTGAACGCCCTGACCAAGGTGATGACGGTCGAATGGGCGCCGTTCAACATCCAGGCCAACGCGATCTGCCCGACCGTGACCTGGACGCCGATGGCGGAGCGTATATGGGGCGACCCGGCCCGGCTGGACCCGATGCTGGCCAGGATACCCGCAGGGCGGGTGGCGACGCCGGAAGAGGTATGCGACGTGGTGCTGTTCCTGTCCTGCGCCGCCTCGGACATGGTCAACGGCCACGCGCTGCTCGTCGATGGCGGTTACACGGCGCTCTGAGCGCGTCTTGCGCATCGCGCCGGCGCCTCATGACACGGGATTCCCGGCACGTAATCGTTAATTATCGGTTAATGTTGCATGACGTTACGTTCACTCTTGACGGACATCGAAACGATGCCTGCTATGCATCAGGCGCATGCGCGTCGCAACGAGAACATGAGAGCTAACGATGCGGATCAGCAGGCAGCGAACACTCCTTTCCGCGACGGCGGCCATGGCGCTATGCGCCGCGGCACCGATTTCGGCAGGCCGGGCGGCCACGGTCGCCTCCCCCTCCCTGAACGCCCAGGACGTCGCGATCGGCGACCCGGTGGCGCAGACCGTCTACCTGGCGCTCCGCAAGCCCGCGGCCGCGGAGGCCTACGCCCGCGAGGTGCAGACGCCCGGCGCGCTGTTCCATAAGTTCCTCTCCCGCGACGAGTTCGTCGCCCAGTTCGCGCCGACCGACGCCGACATCGCCAAGGTCGAGAGCGCGCTCACGCAACTCGGATACACCATCGGCACGGTGTTCCCGAACCATCTCGGCATCCAGGTGACCAGCTCGGCCGGCTCCGCCGAAGCGGCGCTGGGCGTCAAGCTCAAGCGCATGACGGTGGCCGGACGCACCGGCATGGTGCCGGTCGGCGCCGTCACCATCCCCGCCTCGATCCGCAGCCTGGTGCGCGGCGTCGGCGGCCTGAATACGCTGCGTCTGCCGCATCCGATGAAGGCGACCTCGGCGGTCGCAAATCAGGCGACCACCACCCCGTACGTGGCCGGGACCGCGCTCACCGGCGGCAAGTCCGGCAGCTACCTGCCGGCGGACTTCGCCACCCGCTACGGCGTGAACCCGATCTACGCGAACGGCATCAAGGGCCGCGGCACCACGGTCGGCATCGTCACCCTGGCCAACTTCTACCCGGCCGACGCGTACGCCTTCTGGTCGGCGATCGGCCTGACCGTCGCCCAGAATCGCATCACCACGGTGAACGTCGATGGCGGCACCGACATCGCGCCGAGCGATGCGCTGGGTGAGGGCGAGACCGACATCGACGTCGAGGAGTCGGGCGGCCTGGCGCCGGACGCGTCGCTGCGCGTCTACATCGCGCCGAACAACACCAACGCCAACTTCATCGACGGCTTCGAGGCCGCCGCGTCGGAGAACATCGCCGACACCGTCTCGGTGAGCTGGGGCCAGCCCGAGCTCGACTTCTTTGCCGAGCCGAGCCAGAACATCGCTGACTCGACCTACTTCCTCGACGCGTTCCACGACGTGTTCCTGGAGATGGGCATCCAGGGCCAGTCGATGTATGTCGCGACCGGTGATTCCGGCTCGTACGACACGGTGCGCGGCTGCCCGAACTCCGGCACGCCGTCAGCCACCACGCCGGTATGCAACGCACCCTACGCGGTCGACTCGCCGGCGAGCGATCCGGCTGTGACCGGCGCCGGCGGCACCACGATCCCGCTGTCGCTCAAGCTGACCAGCGGCGCCGTGCTCTCGGTGACGCAGGAGCAGGCCTGGAGCTGGAACTACATCTACACCCAGACCGCCGCGCAGGGTCATCCGATCGCCCTCTCCAGCCTGTTCTCGGTCGGCGACGGCGGTGGCGTGAGCTCCTACTTCAAGGCGCCCTACTACCAGCAGGGCATCTCCGGCATCACCAAGACCAAGGCCGGCCAGAGCTTCACCGAGAATACCGGTTCGGGCGCGGTCACGCTGCTCACCCTGCCGGCCAAGTTCGCCGGCCGGAACCTGCCGGACATCTCCACCGACGCCGATCCTGAGAGCGGCTACCAGTTCATCGAGGAGGGCAAGGTGGTCACCTTCGAGGGCGGCACCAGCTTCGTCGCGCCGCAGCTCAATGGCGTGACCGCCCTCGCCGTGCAGGGCGTCGGCGGCCGGGTCGGGCTGCTGAACAACGTCGCCTACGGCCTCGGCCTCAGCGGCTCCGACGACGTCACCGCCGGCGACAACTGGGGCTATAACGGTGCCATCGGCTACGACAACGCCACCGGCATCGGCAAGCTGAACGCGACCAAGCTCGCGAACTCGCTGCTGCAGCTCAAGGCGCTCTACGGACGCTGAGCCGCTCCCGCCGCCTGGTCCGGACCCTCTCCGGACCAGGCGGCGGCCTCATAGCTCGATCGACCGCAAGAAGGCCGCCAAGGCGGCGACGGCGAGCCCGGCATCCCCGGGCTCGACCGATTCGGCAGGATTGTGGCTCAGGCCGCCGGCGCACCGCACGAACAGCATCGCCATCTTGCAGAGCGCCGCCATCGCCATCGCATCGTGACCCGCTCCGCTCGGCAGCCGGATCGTCGCCGCCCCCACCTGCGCGCAGGCCAGTTCCAGCGCCGTCATCAGGCCGGGATCGCAGGGCGCCGCCGCGGCCTCGTGCGTGCGCTCGACCACCGCCTCGACCCGGTGCTCCGCCGCCGCCTGCAGCAGCGCCGCCTCGATCTCGCTCCAGGCGCGCCGGCGCAGGCCATCCTCAGGCGCGCGCAGGTCGAGCGTGAAACCGGCACGCCCCGCGATGACGTTCACGGCGCCGGGATGCGCCTCGATCCGCCCGACCGTCGCCGTCACCCCGTCATGCGACAGGGCGATGCGGCGGATCGCCACCATCATCTCGGCCGCGGCGGCCAGCGCGTCGCGCCGTCCCCGCATCGGCACGGTTCCGGCGTGGCCAGCCTCCCCGGTCAGCGCGATCCGGTAACGCGCCGCGCCATTGATCCCGGCGACCACGCCCAGCGCCAGGCCGGCGCGCTCCAGCACCGGGCCCTGCTCGATATGCAGTTCGACGAAGCCGAGCGCGCGTCCGCGGAAGCGTGCCGCGGCGAGGCGATCCGGGTCGCCGCCGAAGCGTCGCAGCGCGTCCGCCAGTACGGTCCCGTCCTGGTCGCGCGCGGCGGCCTGGGCGCCGGCATCGAGCGTGCCGGCGAGCGCGCGCGAGCCGGTCAGGGTGGCGGGGAAGCGCACCCCTTCCTCGTCGCCGAACGCATACAGCGCGACCGCGAACGGCAGGGCGACGGCGTCCGCCTGCAGCGTCTCGATCGCCGCCAGCCCGCCCAGCACGCCGAGCGTGCCGTCGTAGCGTCCTGCATCGCGCACCGTGTCGATATGCGAGCCGAGCAGCAGCACCGGCGAGTCCGGCGCCGGGCCCGGCCAGAGCCCGACCAGGGTCGCCGCGGGATCGAGCGACACCGACAGCCCGGCCTCGCGCATCCAGCCGGCGATCAGGTCGACGGCGTCGCGGTGCGCCGGCGAGAGATAGAGCCTGGTCAGGCCATCGGCGTCGTCGCTGCAGGCGGCCAGCCGGTCGAGCCGGCGCATCAGCCGGTCGGTGATCTGCATGCGCGTCGCGTCCGCCAACCGCTTCCCCTCCACGATCCGGTCCGCCACCATGCTATCCTCGTGCCGCAGCCCGCCAGAGCAGGAGCCGCCATGTCGTCGAGCGCCCAAGATGGCCGCTCCTCCGGGGGCCGCCTCACCACCCATGTGCTCGACACCGCCAGCGGCCGGCCCGGTGCCGGACTGCGGCTGACCCTGTCGCGGATCGACGGCGACCGCATCGAGCGGCTGGGCGCGTTCGTGACCAACGCGGACGGGCGGTGCGAGGCGCCGCTGCTGGCGGGGGAGGCGCTGTCAGCGGGCGAGTACGAGCTGCTGTTCCATGTCGCGGAATGGCGCGACGGCGGTCCCGGCTTCTACGACGTGATCCCGATCCGCTTCAGGGTGGTCGATCCTTCGGCGCACCATCACGTGCCGCTGATCGTGTCGGCGTTCGGTTACGCCACCTACCGGGGCAGCTAGAGCACGGTCCGTTCGCCTTGGCTCACGCCCCGTGCTCTGGCCTGTTGTTTCAACGAGCATCTCCATCCGATCAGACGATTCCGTTCGATCGGATGACGCTCTCGGGCCGCATCAGCTCCGCCAGGACCGCCTGTCGCGGCGCGTCGACGAAGCCGAACAGCAGGGCCGCGGCCGACGCGAGGGCGCTCGGTCGCAGGTCCGGGTCCTGGATCTCGCCCGCCGTCCAGAAGGACAGCACGCCGCGGAACGCGATCGCCAGTTGATCGGGCAGAACCAGCCGGCCGAGCGCGCGATGCGCCGGCGACAGGCAGGCGGCGTCGCCCAGGGCCTCGGCCCACAGGGCGCGCGAACGCTCCCGGATCGCCCCCGGCTCTGGACACGGCTGTGAACCCGGGGCGCCGATCGCGGCCATCACCGCGCGGTTGACCCGCGGCGTCTCGGTCATCACCGCAGCCGCGATCGCGACCACGTCGAGGACACGCTGCACGCTGTCGGCCGACGCGGCGGTCGCCGCACGACGATGCATCCGTTCGATCCGCTCGGCCGACAGGGCCCGCATGATCTCCAGCTTGCTGCCGAACTGGTTGAACGGCGTGGCGAAACTGACGCCGGCCGCTGCGGCGAGGTCGCGCATCGAGAAATCGGCGCTCCCCTCGCCCAGCAGGCGCTCGGCGGCAGCGAGCACCTTGGCACGGGTGGTCGCCGGCGCGTGGGCAGGACGGGTCTTGCTGCTTGTCATCGACGGACTATATCATGATATAATGCACTCGCAACCGCAGGAGACCGCTCGTGAGCGACTCACCACGCAAGATCTTCCTCATCACCGGCGTCAGCTCGGGACTGGGTCGCGCCTTCGCCGCCGCCGCCCTGGAGGCGGGCCATGGCGTGATCGGCACCGTGCGCCGCCAGGAGGATGCCGATGCGTTCTCGGCCCGGGCGCCGGGTCGAGCCCATCCGCTGCTGCTCGACGTGACCGATTACGATGCCGTCCCGGGGGCGGTCGAAGCCGCCGAAGCGATCGCCGGGCCGGTCGATGTGCTGGTCAACAATGCCGGCTACGGTCACGAGGGGGTGCTGGAGGAATCCTCGATCGACGATCTGCGGCTTCAGTTCGCCGCCAACGTGTTCGGGCCGGTGGCGATGATCAAGGCGGTGCTGCCCGGCATGCGGGCGCGCCGTCGCGGCCATATCGTCAACGTCACCTCGATGGGCGGCTTCATCACCATGCCGGGCATCGCCTTCTACTGCGGCAGCAAGTTCGCGCTCGAGGGCATCTCGGAATCGCTCGGCAAGGAGCTGGCGGGATTCGGCATCCACGTCACCGCGCTGGCGCCCGGCCAGTTCCGGACCGACTGGGCCGGCCGCTCGATGCACCGCACGCCACGCCGTGTCGCCGACTACGATTCGGTGATGGATCCGATCCGCGCGGCACGTCAGGCCAAGAGCGGCCGGCAGCCGGGCGACCCGGACCGCGCCGCGCGGGCGCTGCTGACCCTTATCCGGTCCGAAAACCCGCCGACGCGGCTGTTTCTCGGCGAGGACGCGCTCGCACTGGTCGGACAGAAGCTCGACGCGATGCGCTCCGAGCTCGCCGCCTGGGACGCGGTCTCCCGCTCGACCGGGTTCGACGCCTGACTCCAGCGCGGCGTGGCCGGGTCCGATTGCGGCCGCCGGGTCTCGGACGCATGATCCGGCGGGGCGACGCCGCGCAGGGGCAGCGGCGTGAAACTTGCACGAAGCCTGCTCACGGAGTGCCGAACGCAGCGCTGCGAGGAGACAGACCGTGCCCGACCAGCCGATCCTGACCCGAGAAGCGGATCTGGCCGCACTGGAGGCGAGGGTCGAACGCGACCTGGCGCTGATCGACTATCCGTCGCGATCCTGGGTGCCGCCGCGAGCGGTGGCGGGCGAGCCGGTGCTGGACGTGGCGATCGTCGGCGGCGGCCAGGGCGGCGTGGCGACCGCGTTCGGGCTGCTGCGCGAAAAGATCGGCAACATCGCGGTGTTCGACCGCGCCCCGGACGGGCTCGAGGGACCCTGGGTGACGTTCGCGCGCATGCTGACGCTGCGCACCCCCAAGCACGTCACCGGACCGGATCTCGGGGTGCCGAGCCTGACGCCGCGAAGCTGGTACGAGGCCGCGCACGGCGCCGAGGCCTGGGACCGGCTCGGCAAGATCGCGCGGCAGGATTGGCAGGCCTATCTCGGCTGGTTCCGGCGCGTGCTCGACCTGCCGGTGCGGAACGACACCGCGGTGACCGACATCGCGCCGGCCGGCGATCTGCTGCGTCTCACCCTGGAGGGTCCGGACGGCACCCGCTCGCAGCTTGCGCGCAAGGTGGTGCTGGCGACCGGGATCGACGGTAGCGGCGCCTGGCATATCCCGGCCTTCATCGCGCAGGCGGTGCCCGCGGATCGTCACGCGCACACCTCCGGCCGGATCGATTTCGACGCGCTGCGTGGACGCAGGATCGGCGTGCTGGGCGCCGGGGCGTCGGCGTTCGACAACGCGGCGACGGCGCTGGAGGCGGGGGCGGCGTCGGTGACGCTGTGCCTGCGCAGGACCGACCTGCCGAGGATCAATCCGTATCGCTGGATGGAGAATGGCGGCTTCCTCGGCCATTTCGCCGCGCTGCCGGACCTGGATCGCTGGCGCTTCATGAAGCGCGTGTTCGATCTCAACCAGCCGCCGCCGCAGGACACCTATTGGCGCTGCCGTCGTCACGCGGGTTTCGCGCTGCGCATGGGCTGTCCATGGACCGGAGCGCGGATGGACGGCGAGGAGATCGTGATCGACACGCCGGACGGCGCGCTGCGGTTCGACTACCTGATCGTCGGCACCGGTTTCCGGGTGGACCTGACGCTGCGGCCGGAACTCCGGCATTTCGCGCACGACATCGCGCTCTGGCGCGACCGTTTCGCGCCGCCGGAGGCGGAGGCGGATGCGCTGCTCGGCAGCCATCCCTACCTGGGCGACGCCTTCCAGTTCGTCGAACGGGTGCCGGGCGCCAATCCGGCGTTGCGGCATCTGCATAATTTCACCTTCGGCGCCACGCCGAGCATGGGCCTGTCCGGTGCGTCGATCAGCGGCATGCGCTACGGCGTGGCACGGCTGGTTTCGGGCCTGTCGCGCGCCCTGTTTCTCGACGACGCGCAGGCGCACCTGGACAGCCTGCGCGGCTACGATACGCCGGAACTGACCAGCCTGGATCCGCCGCCGCAGGACGAGCGGGAGGCCGCACCGAACGGCGCATGACGCAGTCCGTCAGAGATCGAATTCCAGGCTGGCCAGGATCGTCCGCGGCGCGGCGAGATAGGCGGTGTTGGCGCCGGGGCTGCCGACGATGTTGCCGTCCGCGATCGACGAATAGTAATGCCGGTCGGTCACGTTGACGGCGCCGAGCTTGGCGATCATCGCATGGCGCAGCAGGTGGGTGGCGTAGCGGACGCCAACGTCGAACGTCACGTATTGCGGCGCGAAGGACGTGTTGGTGTCGGTGACGGCGCGTTCGCTCTCGTAATGCGCGCTGCCGGTGAAGGCGAGCCCGTGCAGGATCGCCGGGTGCCAGTCCAGCGTCACGTCGCTTTTCCATTGCGGCACGCCGACGATCATCCCGCCCTCGGTCGCCGGGTTGCCCGAATCCAGCAATCGCGCGTCGATATAGGTGACGCCGCCGAGCACGCTCAGCGCCGGCAGCAGGTCGCCCTGCGCGAAGGTCTCCACCCCCTGGTCGCGCTGCTGGCCGATCACCTGGAAGACATTGTCGGCCAGCGTGGTGGCGTAGGGCCGAGTCATGCGGAACGCGTCGACCGTCAGCAGCAGGTTGGCGACCGGCGCGTATTTCACCCCGGCCTGCATCATCTCGTCGTGATACGGCGACAGGAAGGCGTTGGCGTTGATCGCGGTCGCCGGCGCCTGGTCGCTTTCCTCGACGCTGCTCGCATAGGTGAAGTACGCGGTGACGGTGCCGGTCGGGGTCCAGATCCCGCTCACCGTGGGGCTGAACGCGCCGCTGGCATCGCCGGTGCTGGTCCGCACATCCTTGGCGCTGAAGCTCTCCGAATGCAGGAAGGACTCGCTGAACACCGCCTGGATCGCCCAGTGCCTGTCGACATGCAGCGTATCGCCCTCGACGATCGATTGCTGGAACAGGTCTCCGGCGAGATATTGCGTGCCGTGCGACGGGATCGGCACGGTCCGGAAGATCGCCGGGTCGGCGAGGTTCGATGCGCCGAGCGTCGACACGATCGAATTGCGGTAATTGTACTGGTCGTTGACGAAGCCGTTGGTCCCCAGCGTCAGATCGTTGCGCAGGCCGGCGATCCGCACGTGGCCGGTGAGCGATGCCTCGTTGCTGCCGTCGGTGAAATGCGGGACGGCGGTGAAGTTCTTGGTCGTGGTGTAGTCGCCGCGATTGTCGGTCAGCGTGTTGGTGATGCCGAACAGGTTGCGCTGCGCGTCCTGGTAGAGGCCGCCGAGTTCGAGCCGCCAGCCGCCGCCGACATCATGGATGATCTTCACCAGCCCGGTATCGGTGATGAGATCGGTGCCGGCGCCCGGCTGGCCGAGGCCGCGCCGCGTCGGATCCGGCGCCTCGGGCAGGATCGTGCTCCTGTTGCTCGCACTCGTGCTGGCGCCGTCATAGACGATGCTGCCGGGCAGTCCGTAGCCGCTATCCTCGTAGTGGCTGCCATCGACCTGGATCACCGTGTCGGCGTCCAGATGGATGTCGAGATCCGCGCTGCCGAGCGTGCGGTCGGCGAAGCTGCCGTTCGCGTAGCTCTCGCCCTCGCCATGCACGAGGTCGATGCGATAGCCGAGCCAGCCGTTGCCGCCGACGCGGCCGCCGACGTCGCCCTCGGTGGTGAACAGCCCGTCGCTGGCGTAGCTGCCGACCAGGCGGGCGAGCGGCGTATCGGTCGGGCGCTTCAGGATGTAGTCGAACACCCCGGCCGGCGTCTCCGGCCCGAACAGTGCGCCGCCGAGCCCGTTCAGCACCTGGATGCTGTCGAGATTCTCGACCGGGATCGCGGTGGTGCCGATGATGTTGAGGCCGTCGAGCCGCGTGTTCTGGGTGATCGAGCCCTGGAAGCCGAGCGATTGCGGGCGCGACACTTCCAGCCCCTGCTGGTCGCGCACCTCGACCGACGGCAGCGACCGGAGCGCGTCGTTCAGCGTACGCAATTGCTGGTTGGCCAGGAAATCCTGCGTCAGCACCGTCACCGAAACCGGCGCGGTCAGGATCGGGGTCTGGCCGAGCGGCCCCAGTTGCGCGGTGGCGGCATGATAGTGCGCGGCCGATGCGTAGGGTGCCTGGCCGCGCACCAGGACGCGCTCGGGTCCGTTCTGGGGCGTCGCCACCTGTGCCGGTCCGGAGTCGGCGGCCCGCGCGACCAGCGCGCCGTTCGGCAGCCCGGCCGCCAGCAGAACGGCAAGCAGCCGCGTCGATCCCGATGCCATGTCCTACCCCGCAAAACCGGGTGCGTTATATCCGACCGGACATAGCGCTACGACCCGCTATCGGGCGATCAGGGCGGCAAGACGGGCGAGTGTGACATTTGTGGCAGCCTGCGCATCGCTCTCCAGCCGGCGATAGCAGTCGACCAGCGCGCTTCCCGCCTCGGTCAGCGACGCGCCGCCGCCGCCGGCGCCGCCCGGCCGCGCCGTCACCACCGGCCGGCCCAGGCTTTCGCCGATCGCCTCGACCAGCGACCAGGCGCGCCGGTACGACATGCCCATGGTCCGCCCCGCGGCCGCGATCGAGCCGTGCGCCGCGATCGCCTCGAGCAGCCGGACCTTGCCGGGCCCGAGCCAGCGGCCGTTCTCGGTATCGATGCGCAGCGTGAGCCGCAGAACAGGAACGCCAGCGTGTCGGGTCATCGTTCGGTGCCACGGACTATGGAGCGCCGAGCCTAGCAGAGCTGGCCTCGCGACGGCGGACCCGCGGCGACCGAGGCCGGTTCAGCGTCGCTCGTAGGTTCCGGTCAGGGTGCCGCTGGCGAGGACGTGGCCGGCGATGGCGGCGACCAGGGCGCCGCGGCCGCCGACCGTGCCGGGCGGTATCGTGCGATCCAGCGCGAACACCTGGAACACGTAGCGATGCGGGCCGTGCGCGGGCGGCGGATCGGGCGGCAGCCAGGCCCGCTTCAGGAACGAGTTCCGGCCGAAGCTGGCCGGCGGCGCGAGCCCGCCGGCGTGCCCTCCCGAGAGCGCGCCGGCAACCAGACCGCCATCGGCGGCGGGGAGGCCGATGACGATGGCGTGCACCAGCGGGCGCGGCGTCGGGCTGTCCGCGTCCTCCACCAGCAACGCCAGGCTGACGGCCTCCGGCGGCACGCCGATCCACTCCACCGGCGGCGACATTCCGTCTCCGTCGTCGGTGTAGAGCGAGGGGATCGGGCCGTCAGACACGAAGGCGGACGAGGCGAGCTGGATCACGTCCGGCACCGCGGCGAAGGCCGGATCGGCATGGACGAGGCGGTCCGGAGACGCCCTGAATCGTCGCAGCGCCTGGCCGATCGCGGCCGGAAGGGTGCGCAACATGGTTGGGTCTCCTGCAAGGACGATCCTGCGACGCTGCCGGGCCGGACGCGTTCCCGGGGCCGGTCGAGAAAACACCGTCTCTGGAACTGGACCGGTTCGTGTGCAACATGCCGGACATGGTTGCATCCGCTCTCCAGGACACGGAGTCCGAACCGTCCGGGCCGGATCCGAGGGACGCCCTGATCGCGTCCCTGCGGGCCAGCGAGCGGCAGGCGCGCCGGATCGTCGAGAGCGCGATCGACTATGCGATCGTCGGCATCGACCTGGACGGGATCGTCACCTCGTGGAGCGCCGGCGCGCAGGCGATCCTCGGCTGGAGCGAGCAGGAGGCGGTCGGCAGGCCGGCCAGCCTGTTCTTCACCGAGGACGATAAGCGGCACGGCGTTGCGCTCTCGGAGATGCAGCAGGCGCTGGAGGATGGCTCGGCCTCCGACGAGCGCTGGCACCTGAAGCGGGACGGCACCCGGTTCTGGGCCAATGGCCGGATGATGAAGCTGCGCGACGAGGCCGGCACGGTGCAGGGCTTCGTCAAGATCCTGCGCGACCGCACGCCGGAGCGAAATGCCGCGGTCCGGCAGCAGGCGGACGCGGAATTCCTGCGCCGCGTGCTGGAAGCGTCCGAGGACTGCATCAAGGTGCTGGAGGCGGACCGCCGCATCAACTTCGTCAGCGCCAGCGGCCAGCGCCTGCTGGGACTGACGAGGCCGGACCAGTTGCATGGCAAGGACTGGGTCGAGGTGTGGCAGGAGCCGTTCCGCTCCCAGGCCCTCGACGCCTGTGCCGCCGCGCTGCGCGGAGAGAGCAGCGCGTTCCGGGGCGTGGGAACCACCCCAGGCGGCCTGCACAAGGTCTGGGACGTCCGGGTGACGCCGATGCGCGACGCCGACGGCACGCCGGAGAAGATCCTGGTGGTGTCGCGCGACATCACCGAGCACTCGTCGGTCAACGAGGCGCTGCGCCGCACCGAGGGGCATTGGCGCGGCCTGTTCGAGCGTCTGCAGGAAGGGTTCGTGCTGGGAGAGCTGGTGCGCGGCCAGGACGGAAGCCTGCGCGACTGGCGCTGCGTCGAGGTCAACGCCGCCTGGGAGCCGCTGACCGGGCTGTCGCGCGAGGCGACGCTGGGCCGCACGATAAGCGAGGCGATCCCGGGGCTCGACCAGAGCTGGATCGACATCGTCGGGCAGGTGGTCGAGAGCGGCGAGGCGGTCAATTTCACCGCACCGATTCCCCAGCTCAATCGCTGGTTCGAGTGCCACGCCTACCCGCTCGAACGGGAACGGTTCGCGGTGCTGTTCGTCAACGTCACCGAGCAGCGCAGGATCGACGGCCGCCGCACCGCGCTGCTCTCGCTCGGCGACCGGCTGCGCGACCTGGACGAGCCGGGCGCGATCGCCGCCGCCGCCGCGGAGATCCTGGGACGCACGCTCGACGCCGACCGCGCCGGCTACGGGTCGGTCGATCGCGACGGCGGCAGGCTGACGATCGAGACCGAGTGGGCCCGCCCGGACATGGGCAGCGTGCTCGGCACCTTTGCCACGCTCGAGTACGGCCAGCACATCGACGCGCTGCTGGCGGGCGAGATCGTCGCGATCAGCGACGCGCGCACCGACCCGCGCACCCGGCACAGCGTCGCGCTGCTGGAGGCGATCCAGGTGGCGGCGAAGATCGACGTGCCGCTGATCGAGGCCGGCCGCCTGGTCGCGGTGTTCTTCGTCACCGCCGCGCGGCCGCGGCTGTGGGACCGCGAGGAGGTCGCGTTCGCCCGCACCGTCGCCGAGCGCGCCCGCAGCGCGATCGAGCGGTGCCGGGCGGAACACGCGTTGCGCGACCTGGCGGCATCGCTCGAACGCAAGGTGGAGGAGCGCACACGCGAACGCGACCAGGTCTGGCGGGCGTCGCGCGACCTGCTCTGCATCGTCACCCCGGAGGGGCGCTTCGTCAGCCTGAACCCGGCCTGGACCGCCACGCTCGGCTGGTCGGTCGAGACGCTGACGGCCACGCCGTTCCTCGATTTCGTCCATCCCGAGGACCGCGACAGCACCATCGCGGCGGCGGACGGGCTGCGCCAGGGCCAGGCGCAGCTCGGCTTCGAGAACCGCTATCGCTGCAGCGACGACAGCTATCGCTGGCTGTCCTGGAACGCCGTGCTGCGCGACGGGCTGATCTACGCGACGATCCGCGACGTCACCGAGATCAGGGAACAGGAGCGGCTCACCCGTGCGCTGGAGGAGCAACTGCGTCAGAGCCAGAAGATGGAGGCGGTCGGCCAGCTCACCGGCGGCATCGCCCACGACTTCAACAACCTGCTGACCGGCATCTCCGGCAGCCTGGAACTGCTCGGCACCAGGGTGGCGCAGGGCCGCTTCGACGAGGTCGCGCGCCACGTCGCCGCCGCGCAGGGCGCCGCCCGGCGCGCCGCCTCGCTCACCCACCGCCTGCTCGCCTTCTCGCGGCGCCAGACACTGGAATCGCGCGCCACCGACATCAACCGGCTGATCGAGGAGATGGAGGAGCTGATCCGTCGCACCGTCGGGCCTGGCATCGAGATCGTCGTGCGCGGCGCCGCCGGGCTCGGCACGGCGCAGATCGACCCGAACCAGCTCGAGAACGCGCTCCTGAATCTCTGCCTGAATGCGCGCGACGCGATGCCGGACGGCGGCAGGATCACCATCGCCACCGCCAACCTGACGCTGGCACGCCGCGAGGACGTCCCGCGCGGCTCGGCGCTGCCCCCCGGCGACTACGTCACGGTCTCCGTCGCCGATACCGGCACCGGCATGACGCCCGAGGTGATCGCCCGCGCCTTCGATCCGTTCTTCACCACCAAGCCGATCGGCCAGGGCACCGGGCTCGGGCTCAGCATGATCTACGGCTTCGTGCGCCAGTCCGGCGGCGAGGTCAGGATCGAGTCCCGCATCGGCCGGGGCACCAGCATGGAGCTGATCCTGCCGCGCCATGCCGCCGGCGCCGCGCCGTCCGACGCGGGCAGGCCGGGCGAGCAGACCCGGGATGAAGCGGCGATGGCGCTGGCGGGAGAAGGCGCGGCCGGCGCCACCGTGCTGGTGGTCGACGACGAGCCGACGGTGCGCAGCTTCGTCAGCGAGGTGCTGAGCGATCGCGGCTACCGGGTGATCGAGGCGGGCGACGGCCAGGAGGGCCTGGCGGTACTGCGCTCCGAGGCGACGATCGACCTGCTGCTGACCGATGTCGGTCTGCCGGGCGGCATGAACGGTCGTCAGCTCGCCGATGCCGGACGCGTGCTGCGTCCGTCCTTGCAGACCCTGTTCATCACCGGCTATGCCGAGCACGCCCTGGTCGGCGACGGCGCGCTGGAGCCGGGCATGCACGTCATGACCAAGCCGTTCGAGATGGACGTGCTGGCGGCGCGGATCGCGGCGCTGGTCGATCGCAGGACCGAGACAGGATGAGCCACCTCTGGAGTGCCGCGACCCACGGTCTGGTCCCCTACGTCCCGGGCGAGCAGCCGAGGCAGCCCGGCCTGGTCAAGCTGAACACCAACGAATCGCCGTACGGGCCGAGCCCGAAGGCGCTGGCCGCGATCGCGGCGGCGACCGGAGACGGGCTGCGCCTGTATCCGGACCCGGACAGCACCGCGCTGCGCGCGGCGATCGCCCGGCATCACCGCATCGACGCCGACCAGGTGTTCGTCGGCAACGGGTCCGACGAGGTGCTCGCGCATGCGTTCCAGGGACTGCTCAAGCACGAGCTGCCGCTGCTGTTCCCGGACATCACCTACAGCTTCTATCCGGTCTATTGCGGGCTGTATGGGATCGAATACCAGCTCGTGCCGCTGGACGAATCGCTGTCGGTCCGGATCGAGGATTACCGGCGGCCATGCGGCGCGATCATCCTGGCCAATCCGAACGCGCCGACCGGGATCGCGCTGCCGCTTTCCGAGATCGAGGCGCTGGTCGCGGACCATCCCGATCAGCCGGTGGTGGTCGACGAGGCTTACGTCGATTTCGGCGCGCAATCGGCAGTGTCGCTGGTGTCGCGCCATCCGAACCTGCTGGTGGTCCACACCTTGTCGAAATCGCGGGCGCTGGCCGGGCTGCGGGTCGGGTATGCGGTCGGCGATGCGGCGCTGATCGAGGCGCTGGTCCGGGTCAAGAACAGCTTCAACTCCTATCCGCTCGACCGGCTGGCGGAAGCCGGCGCCGCCGCGTCGATCGCCGACGAGGACTGGTTCGAGAGCACGCGAGCCAGGATCGTGCGAAGCCGCGACCGGCTGACCGCGGGGCTTGAGCGGCTGGGATTTTCCGTGCTGCCCTCCTCGGCGAATTTCGTGCTGGCGCGACATCCGCATCGCGACGGCGCCGCGCTGCAGGCGGCGCTGCGCGCGGCCGGCGTGCTGGTGCGGCACTTCAAGGCGGCGCGGATCGCGGACTATCTGCGCATCACGGTCGGCACCGACGAGGAGTGCGGGCTGCTGCTGGAGCGGCTGGAGACGATCCTGGCAGCGAACGGCTGAGGCGACGGCGCGGACGAAGGTGCGCGACGGGATCGAGACCGCCACCGCCGCGACCCGGGTGCCGGGGAGCGCGGCCAGCCTGTGGCCGCCGCTGGCGCCGCTGGTCGATGCCGAACGCAGGCTCGGTGACCGGGCGCTGGCGGCCGGTCCGGTCGCGCGTTTCGGCTATGAGTTCCTGCGCTTCGGACTCAAGCAGGGCTGGGCATGCCTGTTCGGCGGCTTGCTGCTCGGGCTGCTGGTCGCCACCAGGCTGTGGTATCCGCGCGATGCGCCGGTGACGCGCTATGATGCGCTGGTGGTCGCGGCCGTGCTGCTGCAGATCCTGCTGTTATGGTTGCGCATGGAGAGCCTGCAGGAGGCCCGGGTGATCCTGCTGTTCCATGGGCTCGGCACGCTGATGGAATTGTTCAAGACGCATGTCGGGTCCTGGCACTATCCCGAAGCGAACCTCCTGCGGATCGGCGGGGTGCCGCTTTTTTCCGGTTTTCTGTACGGGTCGGTGGGCAGCTATCTGGCGCGTGTCTGGCGCCTGTTCGATTTCCGCTTCACCCGACACCCGCGGCTCGTCTGGCTGGTGCTGCTGTCGGGGGCGATCTACCTCAATTTCTTCAGCGACCATTACGGTGTCGACATCAGGATTCCGCTCCTGGCCGCCTCGGCGATCCTGTTCGGTCGGACCACGATCTCGTTCAAGGTCTGGCGGGTGCATCGGCGCATGCCCCTGCTGCTCGGCTTCCTCCTGGTGACCACGTTCATCTGGCTGGCGGAGAACATCGCCACCGGAACGGGGGCCTGGCTGTATCCGAACCAGCGCCTGGGATGGGCGATGGTGCCGCTGGCCAAGCTCGGATCCTGGTATCTGCTGATGCTGATCTCCTACACGCTGGTCGCGGCCAGCCTTCCGCGCGCGGCGATCGAGACCAGGCGATGAAAATCATTATCGATACCGATCCCGGGCAGGACGACGCGGTGGCGATTCTGGTGGCGCTGGCGTCGCCCGAGATCGAGCTGCTGGGTATCACCACGGTGGGCGGCAACGTCTCCGTCGCGCACACCACCGCCAATGCGCTCAAGACGCTCGAGCTTGCCGGACGCACCGACATTCCGGTGCATGCCGGCGCCGCCCGGCCGCTGCGCCGCGCGCCGGTCGATGCGGCGCACGTGCATGGCGCGACCGGGTTCGAGGGGGTCGATCTTCCACCGCCGAGACTGCGGGCGCAGGCGGAACCGGCGGCGGAGTTCCTGGTGCGGACGCTGGCATCGCATCCGCCCGGCAGCGTCACGCTCTGCACCATCGGGCCGATGACCAATATCGCGCTGGCGCTGCGGCACGCACCGGCCATCGCCTCGCGGATCGGCCGCATCGTGGCGATGATCGGCGCCTGGTCGGAAGTCGGGAACATCACCGCGGCGGCGGAATTCAACGCTTACGCCGACCCGGACGCCGCGGCGGCGGTGTTCGCGTCGGGAATCCCGATCGTGATGGTGCCGCTGGACGTGACCCATCGGCTGCAGATCAGTGCGGCGCGCCTGTCGCGGCTGCGCGCGCTCGGCAACCGGATCGGGCCGGTGGTGGCGGACTGGTTCGCGTTCGAGAAGCGCTTCGAGGCGGAGAAATACGGCACCGATGGCGGACCGCTGCACGATCCGAACACGATCCTGTTGCTGCTGCGGCCGGAACTCTACGAGGGGCGATCGGTCAACGTGCGGTTCGAGACCGAAAGTCCGCTCACGCGTGGGATGTCGGTGGTGGATTGGTGGGGGGTGAGCGGGCTCCCCGCCAATGCGCTGGTGCTCAGGACGGTCGATGCCGACGGGGTGTTCGCGCTGCTGAACGAGCGGCTGGGGCGGCTCTGACCGCTCGGGCGGCGACGTTTCGCCAGCCCGAGCCCGAGCAGGGTCAGCGCCGCCACCGGGGTGATCGCCGCCGCGGAGAACAGCACCCAGGGCGCATGGCCGGCCCAGATCGCCAGCGGCACCAGCAGCATCGCATCGTCGGGGTCGAACGGGCGGGCGATGTCGGGATCCCGGGCCTGCTGCGGCCGGTTGAGCTGGAGGAAGGTGGCGGCGACCGATACCGACGCGACCAGGCCGAGCGCCAGCCCGTCGGCGATGCTGATCCCGCCCGGCCGCGCGCCGATGCCGACGCCCAGCCCGATGAACAGCGCCATGGTGGAGACGCAGTCCGCGACCAGGTCGAACAGCGGCCCGATCCGGCTGTAACGGCCGGTGCTGCGGGCCAGGGCGCCGTCGGCACGGTCCAGAAGCATCGAGACGAGAAAAACCGTGGCGCCGGCCGCCATCGCCGGCCCTCGCCCGACCGCGAGACAGCCGGCGGCGGCGAGGCCGCTGCCGAGGCGGAGCGTGGTCAGCACATCCGGCGTCATGCTGGTCCGGGACAGGCCGGCCACCAGCGGGTGGATGGCGCGATGCAGCAGCGTATGGTGACTCACCCGTCTGGTCGCCCGTTATAATTACAGGGTCCCAATCTTGGCCGAGTGCGAGCGGTTCGCAAGAGGCGTCCCCGCTTGGCCGACCTGCGTCGCCTGTCATACAACCGTCGCACGGGTGCGCTCTGCGCCCGTCCACGACAAAAGCGGGCTGAACGCCTGCGGGATGACAGGGAGAAGATCGGTGCGCGCCTTCCAGGGACAGTTTTCCGACAACCAGCCGATCCGGCGCAACCTGGCCGAGAAGCAGAAGCAGTTGCGCGACCTCAAGGAGACCCTGGCCGCGATGAAGGCGCACACCGCCGAATCCCTGCGCGACAGCGTGCGCAAGCGGATCCGCGAACTCGAGGTCGAGCTGCGCGGCACCAGCCCTGCGACCCCCGCCCCCACCCGCCCCTCCCGCTAGCATCGGGTGTGCAGAGGGCGACCGCCCTCTGCCGGGTCCGGGCAGAGCCCGGGTCTCTCGCGAGCATCTCCACCCGGTCGAATGAGCCGTTCGACCGGGATCTGCTCTAATCGAACTCCGTCGCCAACCCCGGATCATCCCGGTGCGCGAACAGCCTGGCGATCTGATGCGGCAGCACCCGGCCGGTCGACAGATCCTCCGGTATCTCGCCGGCCGCGAAGAAGCGCGCATCGGTCGTCTCGATGTTCGGCCCCGTCTCGACCGGATCCGGCGCCAGCAGCGCGCAGACGAAGAACAGCTTGCAGATCGAGAACGGGCCGAGCGGATGGTGGCCCTGCCTGGCGCGGTCGTGCACCAGCGCCAGCTTCTCCGCCTTGACGCGATAGCCGCTCTCCTCCAGCACCTCGCGCACCGCGCACTCCGACGCGGTCTGGTTCACGTCGGCCCAGCCGCCCGGCAGGGTCCAGCGTCCGCCATCGGCCAGTTCGCGCACCAGCAGCAGCCGGCCCTGGTGATCGAACACCGCGCCGCGCACGTCGAGCTTCGGGGTGGCGTAGCCACGCTCCGCCTCGAAGGCCGCCTGCAGGGCCTGCGGGTCGGCCCCGGCCGGTCCGGCCATCATCCTGGCGGCGAGCGCGGTCAGCGCCTGGTAGCGTTCCCTGTCGTAGGGATCGCGGGTGAAGGCCAGGCCGCTCTGCGCCAGCGCCTGGACCTGCCGGCTCCAGCTCAGCCAGTCCGGTTCCTCAGTCATCCGCCTGCTCTCCTGCCAGCGCCACCGACTTGACCAGCGCCACCACCGCCACGCCGGGCCGCAGGCCGAGCCTCGCGACCGAATCGTCGGTCATCCTGGCCAGGATGGCCTGGCCGCCGCCCTCCGCCGGCTCGAGCACCGCGACCGAGACCGACGGCCCGGCGCGGCGCACCGCACGGACCCTGGCCGGCAGCACGGTCTGCGCGCTGCTGACCGGCGGCGCACCGTCGGCACGAAGCACCACCACGTCGCGGGCCGGCACCGCGACCCTGATCCGGGCGCCGACGGGATCAGCGAGCAGCGGCAGCACCAGAGCGAAGCCGCCGGCCTCGACCCGGCTCAGCCCGCGCTCCGGCACATGCGCGCTCACCACCCCGTCGAGCAGCGCCACCGCATCCGCGCGCTCGCCGAGTTCGCCGCCGGCCAGCATCTCGGCGACCGGGCCGCTGCCGGCGATCCTGCCGTCCCGGACCAGCACCAGCGTGTCGCACAGCAGCCCGGCCTCGCGCCTGGAATGGGTGACGTAGAGGATCGGCAGGCCGGCCTGGCCGCGCAGACGCGCCAGATAGGGCAGGATCTCGTCCTTGCGGGCGGCATCGAGCCCAGAGAGCGGCTCGTCCATCGCCAGCAGGTCGGGCCGCGACAGCAGCGCGCGGCCGATCGCCACCCTCTGCCGTTCGCCGCCGGACAGGCCGGGCACCGGCCGGCGGAGCAGCGCGGCCAGGCCCAGCAGGCTCACCACCTCGTCGAAGCCGGGGCCGGACCGCCCGGGCGAGGCGCGGCGCAGCCCGTAGCGCAGGTTCGCGTCGACCGAGAGATGCGGAAACAGCCGTCCGTCCTGGAACACCACGCCGATCCGGCGACGCTCCGGTCGCAGCCAGAGTCCCGGGCCGGACAGCGTCCGTCCGCCGAGCTCGATCGCGCTCCGGTCCGGACGGAACAGGCCGGACAGGGCGGCGAGCAGGCTGCTCTTGCCGGCACCGGAGGGTCCGAACAGGCCGATCACGCCGGGAATCGGCGCGGTGAAGGCGAGATCGAGCGTCCGGCCACCGGGAAAGCGGTGCGACAGCGACACCGACAGCGTGCCGCTCATCGGGCGACGCCGTTGCCGGCCGCCCGTCTCCGGCCCGGCAGACGGCGCAGCAGCAGCTCCGAGACCGCCAGCCCGGCCAGCGCCAGGGTCAGCGACACCAGCGCCAGCCTGGCGGCGACCGCCTCCCCGCCCGGGAGCTGCAGCGCCTGGTAGATCGCCAGCGGCAGGGTCTGCGTCCGGCCGGGGATGTCGCCGGCGAACACGATCACCGCGCCGAACTCGCCGAGGCTGGCGGCATAGCCGACCGAAGCCGCGGCCAGCACGCCGGGCGCGGCCAGCGGCAGGGTGACGGTGAGGAAGCGGTCGAGGCGGCCGGCGCCGAGGCTGGCGGCGGCCTGCTCGAGGCCAGGATCGACCGCATCGAACGCCAGCCGGATGGTGCGGACCATCAGCGGCAGCGTCATCACCCCGGTGGCCAGGGCGGCGCCCGCGGTGGTGAACACCAGCCTGGCGCCGAAGCCGCGCCAGAGCAGCCCGCCGACCGGGCCCTGCAGCCCGAACAGCAGCAGCAGCAGCCAGCCGGTGACCACCGGCGGCAGCACCATCGGCAGATGCACCAGCATGTCGAGCAGCGGCCGGCCGGCCCAGCGTCCGCGCGACAGCACCCAGCCGAGCAGCAGCGCCACCGGCAGTGCGCCGGCCAGCGCCAGCAGCGCCACATACAGCGACAGCCGCACCGCGACCCATTGCTCCGGCGCGAGCACGCTCAGGCCGGGACGCGGAAGCCGGGGACGCGGAAGCCGTGGGCGCGGAACACGGCCAGGGCGGGCCCGGTGCGCAGGAAGGCCAGGAAGGCGGCCGCCTCCGGCGCGTCGCTCAGCACCGCGGCGGGATAGAGGATCGGCGGATGGCTGCTCTCCGGAAAGGTGCCGGCGACGGCGATGCCCGGCGCTGCCTTCACGTCGGTGGCGTAGACGATACCGGCCGGCGCCTCGCCGCGTTCCACCAGGAGCAGTGCCGCGCGGACGTTCTCCGCCGGCGCCAGACGGGTGGACACGGACGGCCACAAGCCGAGCGTGGTGAGAGCCTGCCTGGCATAGATCCCCGCCGGCACCGAGGCCGGGTCACCCATCGCGAGCCGGCCGCCGGCGCCGAGCAGGGCCGGCAGATCGAGGGTCCGGTCGATCGTCACCGGCTTCACCGCGGCGGCCGGCTCGACCAGCACCAGCGCGTTTCCGAGCAGGTCGACGCGACTGTCCGGCTTCAGACGGCCGGCCTTGGCGAGACGATCCATCCAGATCTCGTCGGCGGACAGGAACAGGTCGGCATCTGCGCCCTGCTCGATCTGGCGGGCCAGCACCGCGCTGGAGGCGAAGGAGAGCTTCGGCGCGGCATGGCCACGCGCCGCCCAGAGGCCGGCGATGGCAGTCATCGCCTCGGTCAGGCTGGCGGCGGCGAACACCAACAACGGCCGTCCTGGCGCGGCGGCGGGCTCGGCCTGCGCGACCTCGGTTCCGGCCGCTCCGAGTGCCGCCGCCGCAGCCACGGTCCGGAGAAAAACGCGCCTTCCGGTGGTCATCGATGCCGATCCTCGTCTATGCCGCGACAAGAAACCATATCCAGCGGCGGAACGACCAGGAGCGGACCATGCCGATGCCAGATTCGCCGCCTTGGTCCGGCGACGCCGTCGCCGCAACGCTGGAGCGGCTGCGCGCACGAACGCCGCTGGTGCATTCGATCACCAACCTGGTCGTCACCAACAGCACCGCCAATGCGCTGCTGGCGATCGGCGCCTCGCCGGCAATGGTCGAGGCGGAAGAGGAGAGCGCGGCGTTCGCCGCGATCGCCGATGCGCTGGTGATCAATCTCGGCACCATGACGCCGCAGCGCGCCCGCGGCATGGAGGCCGCCGCCGCGGCCGCGCGGCAGGCCGCGACGCCCTGGGTGCTGGATCCGGTGGCGGTGGGCGCGCTCGGCTATCGCTCTCGGGTGGCGGTCGGCCTGCTGGCGCACCGGCCGCAGGCGATCCGCGGCAACGCCTCGGAAATCCTGGCGCTGGAGGCGCTGAGCGATCCGGACCGGCCCGGAGCGGGGCGCGAGGCTGGGAACGAGGGGGGCCGCGGTGTCGACAGCGCGCATGCGCCGGAGGCGGCGTTGCGGTCCGCCCGGGCCCTGTCGCTGCGCACCGGGGCCGCGGTGACGGTCAGCGGCGCGGTCGATCTCTGCACCGACGGCGCGCGTCTGTTCCGTGTCGGCAACGGCCATCCGATGATGACGCGCGTCACCGGGCTCGGCTGCACCGCCACCGCGCTGATCGGCGCCTGTCTCGCGGTCGAACCGGACCCGCTGCTCGCCTCTGCGCATGCGATGGTACTGGTCGGCCTGGCGGGAGAGCTGGCCGCCGAACGCGCCCGCGGCCCGGGCTCGCTGCAGATGGAACTGCTCGACGCACTGTATCTGCTCGACGGCGCGACGGTGATCGCCAGGGCGTCGTTGACGGCGGACGAGCTCCGCGCCGTTTGACACGACGCCATGTGCGTGTTCGGTGCGCCGGCCTTCCCGGCCGCTCCATGCGGGCGCGCCAGGGGATCGCCGAACGGAGAGACAGACCGGATGACGCTGCAGACAGCCAGGACACCTCGTTTTCGCGCGAGCGGAGCGCGCCGCGTCGCCGCGCTCCTGGTGCTGGCGACGGGTCTGTGGCTGCCTGGACCGACCCCCGCCTCGGCGCAGTCCCCCGCCTCGGCGCCGGACGTAGCCGGCCAGTTGCTGACCGGTCAAATCCCGTCGGTGACGCAGGATTCCGCGCAGGAGCCGGCGACGAACCGCGATCCGCTGCAGGATCTGACGCCTGCGGAACGCGCCAGGCTGCGCGCCCTGCTGGCGGAACCGTCGCACCCGTCGCCGCAGCAGGCCAAGGCGCCGGCCGTTGCGGCGCCGGGGCGGTCTCTCGCCGCCGCCCCTGCGGCCGCCCCTGCGGCCAAGGCCGCGACCCAAACGGCGAAGCCGGGGCCGGTGAGCCTGGCGCCGGACAGCCTGGCCGGCGAGGTGCTCGGCGAGGCGGCCCTGCTGCGCGGCGTGCTGGCAACCCAGACCGCGACCTTCGGACATCTGTTCGCCGACATGGCGCTGACCGGCACCTGGCTGCATCGCGAGATGGTCAATCCGGACAGCCGGGCGATCCTGCTCGACACCGGCTGGCGCAGCGCGGCTCTGCTCGGCGCGGCGCTGGCGGTCGAATATCTGCTGATGCTGGCGCTCGGACGGCCGCTGCGGATGCTCGGACGGGAAGCGCGACTGGCCGAGGAGAGCCAGGAGGGGCCGGGCGAACCGCAGGACAACGCGATTCCGGGTCTGGTGCAGGCCGGGCCGCCCCGTCCCGACGCGGACGATCAGGCCGGCCAGCTCAGGCTGAGCCCGGTCCCGCTGCCGGGAGCGGCGCTTCCCGGCAGCCCGATCCTGCCGACCACGCCGCTGCCGAGCGCGCTCGACGAGGCGGAGCGGGCGGAGCTGATCGCCCGCAGCGAAGAGCGCGCCGAGGCACGGTCGCGCGACGCCGCGCATCGCCGGCGGACGCTGCGCCTGTTCCGCAGGCTGCCGTTCGCCCTGCTGCGCCTGGTGCTGAAACTGGTGCCGCTGGCTGCGTTCCTGGCGATCGGCAACCTGGCCGCGACCAGCGTGGCGCCGGCGCCGGTGACGCAGCTCGTGATCATCACCATCGCCAACATCTACGGCATCGGCCGGACCATCTGGCTGGTCGCCGACATGCTGCTCGCGCCCAAGGCGCCCGGCGTCAGGCTGATCCAGGTCGCAGACGACACCGCGCGGTTCCTGATCCGCTGGTGGAGCTGGCTGCTCTCGATCGTCATCGTGGCGATCTGCATCACCGACGTCGGCCGCGTGCTGGACCTGCCGGCGCGCGCCGCGACGGCGATCGTGCGGGCGGTGATCCTGGTCGAGCATATCCTGCTGGCGGTGCTGATCTGGCGCACCCGGCATACGGTGGCGGCCAGCCTGCGTCCGCCGCGCCGGGTGCGAGACCGCAGCCTGGGACGGCTGCTGGTCAGGCTGGCGGACCTGTGGTGGATCGCGGCGTTGTTCTTCGACGCGGCGCTGTGGATCGTCTGGGCGGCGCAGATACGCGGCGGCTACGCCAAGATGTGGCGGCTGTTCCTGACCACCGTGATCATCGTCCTGGTATGCCGGTTCGTCAGCGTCCTGCTGCTGGGCGCATTGGACCGGATGTTCCGGGTCGAGGGCGACGATCCGCTGGCGCTGCCGGGCTTCGAGCGTCGCGCGGTCCGGTATTATCCGGCGCTGCGCCGGCTGGTGACCTGGGCGCTGTCGGTGGTGTGCGTGATCGCGCTGGCGCAGGGCTGGGGCCTGCCGATGGTGACCTTCTTCACCCACGGCACGCTGGGCACCAGGCTGCTCTCGGCCAGCATCAGCATCCTGGTGGCGCTGGCGATCGGCGTGGTGATCTGGGAGCTGGTCAACGGCGCGCTGGATCGGCAGATCGGCCGCTTCACCGACAGCGGCCAGCTCGCCCGCGCGGTGCGGTTGCAGACGCTGCAGCCGATCCTGCGCACGCTGCTGTTCGTGGTGCTGGGCGCGATCCTGGTGCTGACGGTGCTGAGCCAGATCGGCGTGAACATCGCGCCGCTGCTGGCCGGCGCCGGGATCATCGGCGTGGCGGTGGGCTTCGGCTCGCAGAAGCTGGTGCAGGATTTCATCACCGGCATCTTCCTGCTGGTGGAGAATGCGATGCAGGTGGGCGACACGGTGACCGCGGCCGGCGTCACCGGGGTGGTCGAGCATCTGTCGATCCGCACCCTGCGGCTGCGCGGCGGCGACGGCTCGATCCAGATCATTCCGTTCTCGTCGGTCACCACCGTCGCCAACATGAGCCGCGACTACGCGGTGGCGAGCATCGCGGTGCAGGTCGCGTTCTCGGAGGATACCGACCGGGTCTGCGACCTGCTGACCGGCATCGGCGCCGAGCTGCGCGAGGATCCTGCCTTCGCCGACAAGATCCTGGCGGATTTCGGACTCAACGGGGTCGACAGCCTCGGCGAGTACGCGGTGGCGATCAGCGGCACGATCCGCTGCACCATCTCCGGACGCTGGCCGGTGCAGCGCGAGTTCAACCGCAGGCTCAGGGCGCGGATCGAGGCGCTGGGGATCGCGCTGCCGCAGGCGACGCGCGCGGTGGCGATGCCGGGTCTCGGGCCTATGCTGGCGGCGGCGTCGGACGACAGGCGGCCGGCGACGGAGACGAAGCCATGACCAGCGACGATCCCGCGAGCGCTCTCCCAGGACTGCTGAGCCACCAGGGCTACGCGTTCCTGCCGGCGACGGCGATGCGGTCGATGCTCGACCCTGGCGCGCTGGCGCGCTGGGACCAGTTCGCCGCGAGCTGGGATCATCTCGGGCTCGATCGCTACATGGCCGATGGCGGGCGGTATCGCCGCCGCCGGCATGCCGTGTTCTCGATCGGCAGGGCCGGGATCGAGCGCAAGCCGCACCAGCCGCACTATCAGAGCCGGGACTACAACGCGCTCAATGGCGGCATCGAGCGCTGGTTCACCCCGGTCGAGGACCAGATCGCCGATCATCCGGTGCTGCTGTCGATCCTGTCGGTCTGCCACCGGCTGTTCGACGCGCTGACCCCGCCGGGCGGCCGGCCGGAGGCATGGCATGTCGAGATCCATCAGTTCCGGATCGAGCCGGACCCCGGGCAGGACGGGCAGCCGACCCCGGAGGGGCTGCATCGCGACGGGGTGGACTGGGTCCTGGTGCTGCTGGTGTCGCGCGAGAACATCGGCAGCGGCGTGACCAGCATCCACGATCTGCAGCGTCGCGAACTCGGCAGCTTCACGCTGGAACGTCCTCTGGACGCGGCGTTCGTCGACGACGGCCGGGTCTATCACGGCGTGACCGCGATCCGGGCGATCGACCCGGCCCGGCCGGCGCATCGCGACGTGCTGGTGGTGACGTTCCGGCGGCAGTAGCGGTCAGGCCTCGATCTCAGGCGCGAAGCGTCCGCCGTAGCGCCAGCACGAGCGGGATGGTGGCCAGCGCGGTCGCGGCCGCGGCGAGCACGCCCGGCACCTGGCCGGCATGGTCGCCGATCAGGCCGTACAGGATCGGCGCCGCAGCCCCCGAACCGATCACCGCGGTGTAGAAGATCGCGAAGGCGCGGCCGGCATCGCCGCGTGGCGCCAGCTCCGGCACCGTGCCGTAGAGCACCGACGAGGTGCCGTTCAGCACCACGCCCAGCAGCGGCAGCACCGCCATGGCGGGTACGAGCGGCAGCGCGACCACCGCGACGATCAGGACGGTGGTGGCCAGTTCGGTGGAGACCACGCACGCGACGATGCCGAGCCGCGCGCCGAGCCAGCCGCAGGCCGCCTTGCCGAACGCGCCGCCGCCGAACAGAGCGGCGAAACCGAAACCGATCGCCGGGCCGGCGCCGCCCTTGCCGTGCAGCAGGAACGGCAGGAACAGCAGGAAGCCCATGCGGGTGGCGGTATCGAGCGCGCCGATCGCCAGCAGCAGGGAAAAGCCGGCGCGTCCGCCGGCGGCAGCGGTTTCGCTCCGCGCCGCGGGCGCCATGACCGGCCGGCGCGGCAGCAGCACCGGCAGGAAAGCGGCGACCCCGAGACCAACCGCCGCCATGATCAGCAGGGCACCGCGCCATGGCATCATCACCAGCAGCAGCGAGACCAGCGGCGGGAACAGCGACTTGCCGAGATCGCCGGCGAAATTGTACAGCCCGAGCGGATGGCGGGCGGCGGCGCCATACGCCTGCGAGACCAGCAGCGAGGCCTTCGGATGCTGCACGCTCGCGCCGAGCCCGGCCAGCGTCAGCCCGGCGCACAGCACCGCCAGCCCGGCCGGAAAGCCCATCAGCAGGAACCCGCCGGCCGCGATCACCGTGCCCCAGGTCAGGGTGCGCCGGCCGCCGAGGCCCAGCGTCAGCCGGTTGGCGGGGATCTGCAGCCCGCCCATGGTGCCGGAGTACAGGCAGCGGATCAGCGCCAGCCCGGCATAGGAAAGGCCGAATTCGCGCTGCCAGAGCGGCAGCACGACGTAGAGCAGGTCGGTGTAGCCGTCATGCAGCGCATGCGCGAGGCAGGCGCCCAGCAGGCTGCGCCGCTGCCCGGAGACGGCACGGAAAAGCGATCGGGAGACCGGGAGGTTCATGACGAGCCTGCCTATACCGGTGACGCGCAGGTGTTTAGCCTCGTGTTCGTCACGGGTCGGGTCAGGTTTCCTCACAGGTCATGCGCAAACTCCCGCCGCTCTCCGCGCTGCGCGTGTTCGAGGTCGCCGCGCGCACCGACAGCTATGTCGCGGCGGGGCGGGAGCTCGGCCTGACCCATGGCGCGGTCAGCCGGCAGATCGCCGCGCTGGAGCGGTGGCTCGGCCGGCGCCTGTTCGTCCGGGTCGGCCGGCGCATGACGGCGACCCAGGCGGCGCGCGCCTTCGCCGTGGAGACCGGGCTGGCGTTCGACCGCATCGACCGGGCCGCGGAGGCCTGCGCCGGTCCGGCCGCGCGTCGCGTGCTGCGGGTCAGCGCGCCGACCAGCTTCGCGATGCGCTGGCTGATCCCGCGCCTGGACCGGTTCCACGCCCTGCGTCCGGAGGTCGCGGTCAGCGTCGCGACGGTGACCACGCTGCACGAGGAGCTGCGCGGCGGGTTCGACGTGGCGATCCGGCGCGGGGTCGGCGCGGCCGGGATGCAGGCCGGGGACCGGATCTGGCCGGATCACCGCGCGGTCGGTTTCCTGGCCGAGCGCGACACGCTGATCGCCAGCCCCGCCCTGCTGCGCGCCTGCCGGCTCGACCATCCGGCGCAGATCGCCGGCCATCGCCTGCTCTCGACCGAGACGCGACCGCGCGACTGGACGGACTGGCTGGCGCAGGCCGGGCTGCCGCATCCGGCCGGACCGCGGCAGGTGTTCGACCATTTCTTCGTCACGCTGCAGGCGGTGCTCGACGGGCTGGGCCTGGGGATCGGCCCGCTGCCGATGCTGCAGGGCGAGCTGCAGGCCGGGCGCCTGGTGGCGCCGTTCCCATCGATCGGCGTGACCCGGCCTGGGACGGTGGCGCTGGTGCCGGCCGACGCCGACAGGACGGCGTCGCTGCTGGCGTTTCTCGACTGGCTGGTCGAGGAGGGCGCCCGCCCGGCTTCTTCTATTGCGGCTTGGCCGCCGAGCGAACCACCACGAAGCGGCTGAGCAGGTCGAACCAGAACGGCGCGCCGAGCATGACGGCGAACGCGGTGACCAGCCAGCCGAGCAGCAATTGCGCCAGCGCGCCCGGCCCGTCGATCCGGCGCGGCAGAGGGCGTCCCCAGCCGGTGGGAAAGCGGATCTGGCCGAGTTCGCCCTGCAGCGCCGCGAAGGCCCGCGCGGCGCGCTGGGCGATCTGGTCGTCGCTCCGGTCCGGCGACGGGGGGACCGGCAGGACCAGCGCGGTGGCCTGCGCCACCACGCCGCTGCGCAGCGCCTCGTCCTCGAACAGCGCCCGGCCGACGCTGAACGCATCGACGTTCATCACCCCGGCGACGACCAGGCCGATCACGAGCAACATCATCTGGGTGCGGCGCTTGTACCAGCCGGAGACACGGTCCATGCAGCTATCGAACCACCGCGCCACCGCATGTTCCACCTTGTGCAGGCTGTCGCCGCCCTGGTCGAGCGCGGCCAGCAGGGCGCGTCGCGGCCGGCCGTCCGGCATCGCCTGCGCCTTCTCGGCCAGGGCGGCGACGGTCAGCGCCGGCGCCGGATGGCCGCCGGTGCCCACCGGGCCGCGCACCTGCAGATCGAGATAGGCGCGCGCGAAGCTGCGCGACGGGATGTAGGCCGGCAGGCTGGCGCGGCCGCGCAGGCTCATGCGCAGGTTCATGCGCAGGCTCACATGTGGTCCGGCGTGCGTACCGGGCAGGCTGCGCTGCGGGCGGAGCTGATCCGGCCGGTAGTCGCCGCGATACAGCGGATAGATCAGCGGATGGGCGTAGAGCGCGCTGGTGGCGCCCTGGCCGGTGGGGTCGTCGAGCATCTCGCGTATGCCGCGCTCCAGGTCGGCGGACCGGGCGTTGAGCACGGTCTCGATCGCCTCGCGGATCGCCGAGCAGATCAGGCTGACGAACAGGAACAGCAGCGTCAGCCCGATCGCCACGTCCAGCACCACCGATCCGAACATCGCCGCCCCCTCGCCCGCCCGCGTCCCGGAGCGGCGGCCGATCCTGACCGACCCGACGCGGCGGGACAACGCGATTGCCTGCGCGCCGCCCCGGGACTAACCCGTCGGGCGGAGGAGCTGCCATGACCGAGACCGAGTTCAACCCAGACCGTGCCGACATCCGTGCCGACATGCGTGCCGGCATCCGCGCCGGGGCGATCGGCGGCCTGGTCGCAGGGGCGCTGGTGAGCCTGGCCTATCTGGGGCTGGAGCGGGCCAGCGGAAAACCGTCCGAGCTGATCAAGCTCGGACGCAGCACCGCGATCGCGTTCGGCTCGCCGTACCGGCACCAGGACAGCCTGCCGGCACCGGACGAGCAGGTGCGGTATCAGGGCGCGCACCTGGCGCTGTCGACGCTGATGGGGGCGGCCTATCCGCTGGCGCGGCAGCTTCGCTTCTATCGCGGCGCGCTCGGCGGGGCTCTGTATGGGGCCAGTTTCTACGCGCTGTTCTGGGGGCTGGCCGGGCCGCGTCTCGGGCTGACGCCGACGCCGCGCGCCGACGGCGCCGCGCTGGCGGGGCAGAAGCTGGCGCTGCTGTCCGGCTTCGGGCTGGTGACGGCGTCGATCGCCGATGCGCTGTCGCCGAGGACCGGCGCATGAGCCGCCCTGGTCCGATGCCGCGCGTGCCCTGCTACGTCTGCGGCGATCCGGCGACCCTGGCCGATGAGCAGAAGGGCTGGTTCGACGTCGATTGCGACCGCTGCGGACGCCTGCGCGTCACCGGGCGCGCCTTCGTGGTGTTTCCGCCGCCGGCGATCCGCGCGTTCGACCGGCCCTGGCTGTCGGACAAGGTGCGCGCGATCGCACCGACGCCGCAGGACGGATATCGCCGCCGCATCGACGAGCTCTGGCTGCATCACTGGCGGCTGGTGCATCTGATGAAGACGGAACACGGGCTGAGCGAGGCGGCGGCGCTGGCGCATCTGTCGGCGCATCCCGATGCGGATCTGCGCGACGGGAGCGTGCTGGCGCTGCTGTGACCGCGCCGACGATTCGAATCGCGGCCGCACTGATCATGCGCGCCGATGGAAGAATGCTCCTCGTCAGGAAGCGCGGCACTCATGCGTTCATGCAGCCGGGCGGCAAGATCGAGCACGGGGAGGAACCGGCGCATGCCCTTTGCCGGGAGTTGGCCGAGGAACTGGGTCTGGCGGTCGAACACACGCACCCTCGGCTGCTTGGAGAGTTTCGTGCCCCGGCGGCGAACGAACCAGGACATGTCGTCCTAGCCACGCTCTATTTTCTACGGATCAACGTCGATCCTCTGCCTGGTTCGGAGATTGCCGAGACCGCTTGGATCGATCCCGACGAGTCTGGCGCCGTGCTCCTGGCTCCGCTGACGCGCGACCACGTCCTGCCGCTCTGCCGCGCGGCGGCCACAGCTCGGTCATCATAGTCTGCCGGGAGGCGAATGTGCTGATCGGATCGCCATGTTTCGTGGGCGGCCAGAGCGTTCCTCAGTAGCGATAGCGACACTGGATGATTTCCAGGCGCTGGTCCTCGCCTCCCCGGCCCTGCACGCGATAGACGAGACGATGTTCGGCGGTGAGTCGTCGGGACCACCAGCCGGACAGGTCGCCTTTCAGGGCTTCCGGCTTGCCGATTCCGGTGAAGGGGTGGCGGGCGGCGTCCTCGATCAGCGCGTTCAGGCGGCGATGGACCGTCGCATCCGCCTCGGCGCAATGAACATAGTCGGCCCAGCCGTCGGCACTGAAATGAACCCTCACGCCCGGGTCGGCACCAGCCCGTGTTCGACCCCCTGCCCAGCCTCGAACTCCTGCACGCCGCGCAGCAGCCGCTCGGCGTTGCGCGGGCTGCTGAGCAGATGCACCGTCTCCTGCCAGCCGGCGAATTCCGCCTCCGCCATCATCACTACGTTGCCCTTGCCGCCCTGGCGGGTCACCACCAGCGGCGCTCGGGTCTCGACGGCCTCGTCCAGGAAGCGCGACAGGTTCTGTCTCAGATCGGTATAGGACACATGGGTCACGGGCACCTCCAGCAGCCACGCTAGCACATGGTCGTACAGAAGTCCGTACTTTTCACACCCGCGCCAGCAGGAACAGCGCCTGTTCGCCGAACAGGTTGGCGAGCTGTATGGAGCGGCGCCAGGGGGCGCGGTTGCCCAGCTCGTTGATCGCCATCCAATCCTGCACCCGGTAGCCCTCCTCGGCGCACAAGGCGAAGAAGTCGCGGATCGTGCAGGGATGGATGTTGGGGGTCTCGTACCAGGGCCGGCCCCAGGCGTCGGTCATCGGCATGCGGCCGCGCAGCAGCAGTTGGGCGCGCAATTCCCAGTGACCGAAATTGGGGAACGAGACGATCGCGCGGGCGCCGATGCGCAGCATCTGCCGCAGCACCTCGCGCGGCCGCTCAACCGCCTGCAGCGTGCGCGACAGCACGACATAATCGAACGCGCCGTCCGGATAATGGGCGAGATCGCTGTCGGCGTCGCCATGCATCACCGGCAATCCGTGCGACACCGAGCGGGTCACCTCGCCCATGTCGAGCTCGATGCCGCGCGCGTCGCAGTTGCGGGTGCGGAACAGATGGTCGATCAGCGAGCCGTCGCCGCTGCCGATATCGAGCACCCTCGTTCCGGGCTCGATCATCTCGGCGATCAGCTTCTGGTCGAGACGCACGGCCTAGGCGAGCCCGGCATGCTCGGCGCACCCCGAGAGGAATCCGCGCACGGTGCGGTCGAAATCCGGTTCGTCGAGCAGGAACGCGTCGTGGCCCTTGTCGGTGTCGATCTCGACGAAGCTGACGTTGGCGGCCGCCATGTTCAGCGCGCGGGCCAGGATGCGGCTCTGCGCGGTGGGGAACAGCCAGTCGGACGAGAAGCTGATGACGCAGAAGCGGGTCCTGGTGCCGGCGAAGGCGGCGGCGAGATCGCCGTCATGGTCGGCGGCGACGTCGAAATAATCCATCGCCCTGGTGATGGTCAGGTAGGCGTTGGCGTCGAAGCGCTGCACGAAGCTCGATCCCTGGTGGCGCAGGTAGCTCTCGACCTCGAACATCTCGCCGAACAGGCCGGCCCCGGGTGACACGCCTGGCGCGACGGGCCCCATGGCCGGGTCGCGCCGCACCTTGCGCCCGAACTTGCGGGTCAGCGCCTCCTCCGACAGGTAGGTGATGTGCGCCATCATGCGCGCCACCGCCAGGCCGCGCGCCGGGATCCGGCCATCCTGCCAGTAGCGGCCGCCCTGCCAGTCCGGATCGGCGAAGATCGCCTGCCGGCTGACCTCGTTGAAGGCGATGTTCTGCGCCGAATGGAACGGCGCGGTGGCGATCGGCAGGGCGGCGAACACCCGCTCGGGGAAGGTCGCGGCCCAGGACAGCACCTGCATGCCGCCCATCGAGCCGCCCACCACGGCGAACAGCCGGTCGATGCCGAGCCTGGAGACCAGCAGCGCCTGGGCCCGGACCATGTCGCGGATGGTGACCGGCGGGAAATCGGTACCCCAGGGGCCGGACCGGTCCTGGCGCTCGGAGCGCGGGCCGGTGGAGCCCATGCAGCCGCCCAGCACGTTGACGCAGATCACGAAGAAGCGGCCGGTATCGATCGGCAGGCCCGGCCCGACCAGACGGCTCCACCAGCCGGGCTTGCCGGTGAGCGGATGGGTCTCGGCGACATACTGGTCGCCGGTCAGGGCGTGACAGACCAGGACGGCATTGTCGGCGCGCGGGCTCAGCGTGCCGTAGGTGCGGTAGGCGACGGTGAGCGGCGCCAGACGCACGCCGCACTCCAGCTCGAGCCCATCGGTGAACAGGGCGGCCTGATGCTGCGGCGAAACGTGAGGGCTCTGGTCCATAACCGGATCGAAAGTTCGCACCTGATGGCCCGCGGCGGGCGGGAGCGGCACCATGCCGCACGGCGCGGCCCGCGTCACCCTCCGGCGACACCGACAAAACAACCGGCAGCGCAACAAACCGCTTGCCAGACGCGCGAGGCCTCCCCTACATCAAAAACTAACATTTTGTTAGGAATTGCGATGAGCGCCGCCACGCAAGCGCCCTCGGCTACCGGGCAGGCCCAGAGTCCGCAGCGAGGCGAGCCGGGCGAGACGCACTATCTGCCGGCCGGCGCGCTGCACCTGATCCAGCACTCCGGACTGTTCGACCTCGACTACTACCTGGCCTGCAATCCGGACATGGCGCCGCTGCGACAGGAGGCGCTGGCGCACTACCATCAATATGGCTGGAGCGAGGGCCGCAAGCCCAACCTGTATTTCGATCCCGCCTGGTATCTGGAGCAGAACGAGGACGTCGCGGCGCAGGGGATCGATCCGTTGCTGCACTACATCCTGCGCGGCGAGGCGGAGGGGTGCCGCCCGGGGATGTGGTTCGATCCGACCTGGTATCGCGCCAACCACGAGGTGCCGGACGGCATGCACGCGCTACGCCATTACCTGCTGAACCGCGCCGGCGGCACGGTGAGCGCGATGGCCGAGTTCGACACGCCGTTCTATCTGCGCACCTATCCCGACGTCGCCGAGGCGGGCATCGATCCGCTCGAGCACTACATGGTGCAGGGGTTCCGCGAGGCCAGACGCCCGTTCGCCGGGTTCGATCCGGCCTTCTACCGGCAGCGCTACCTGGACGGCTCGACCGACGCCAATCCGCTGCTGCACTACCTGGCGCATCGCGAGCGGGCCGACGTGCATCCGAGCCTGCCGGCCGGCGAGACCACGCTGCCGCGCGAGATGCGCCGCAACACCAGGCCGGGCCCGTTCTTCGAGACCGTGCGGGCGCTGCCCGGCACGGCGATCCGGCGGGCGCGGGTGCTGGCGTACTACCTGCCGCAATTCCATGCGATGAAACGCAACGACGACTGGTGGGGCGAGGGCTTCACCGAATGGACCAACGTGGCGCGCGGCCTGCCGCGTTTCGCCGGCCACTACCAGCCGCGCATCCCGCGCGATCTCGGCCATTACCGCCTGGAGGGCACCGCGGTGCTGCGACGCCAGGCGGAGATGGCGCGCGCGGCCGGGATCGAAGGGTTCGTGTTCTATTTCTACTGGTTCAATCGCGAACGCCTGCTCGACGGTCCGCTGGAGGCGCTGCTCGCCGACCGCTCGGTGGCTCTGCCGTTCTGCCTGATGTGGGCCAACGAGAACTGGACCAGGAGCTGGGACGGCTCGAACAAGGACGTGCTGATCAGCCAGGACTTCCTGCCCGAGGACGAGCTGCCGCTGATCGACTGCTTCGCGCGCCACTTCGCCGATCCGCGCTACATCCGCGTCGGCGGCCGGCCGCTGCTGATGCTGTACCGGATCGGCGTGATCCCGGAACCGGCCGAGACCATCGCCCGCTGGCGCGGCCTGTTCCGGGATCGCGCCGGCGAGGACCCGCTGTTCGTGATGTCGCAGAGCTTCGGCGACGAGGATCCGCGCGCCTACGGTCTCGACGGGGCGATCGAGTTTCCGCCGCACAAGCTGGTCGGCGGACTGCAGACCATCAATGCCGGCCTGACCATGCTGGACACCGACTTCGACGGCCAGGTCTACGATTACGAGCAGGTGGCGCAGGGCGCGCTGACCGCGCCGGCGCCGCCGTTCCCGCTGATCCGTACCGCTGCGCCGTCCTGGGACAACGATGCGCGCCGCCAGGGCAGCGGGCTGGTGCTGCATGGCTCGACGCCGGCCCGCTACGAGGCGTGGCTGGAGGGGCTGGTGCGGCGCGCCAACGCGGAGCCGTTCCATGGCGAGCCGATCGTGTGCGTGAACGCCTGGAACGAATGGGCCGAGGGCGCCTACCTGGAGCCGGACCTGCATCACGGCGCCGCCTATCTGAACGCCACCGGACGCGCCGTCACCGGCTTCGGCCGGCCGTCGCTGCAGGGCCGTATGCTGCTGGTCGGGCACGACGCGTTCCAGGCCGGCGCGCAGGCGCTGCTGCTCAACATCGGACGCCAGCTCAAGCGCCAGCATGGGGTGGAGATCGAATTCCTGCTGCTGGGATCTGGCAAGCTGCTCGACGGCTACGAGGCGGTCGGCCGCACGACGGTGGTGGACGCGACCGATCCGTCGCTGCCCGAGCGCCTGGCGCGGCTGCGGTCGCAGGGCTTCGGCGCCGCGATCGTCAACAGCGCGGCATCGTCGCCGATCGCGCGGGCGCTGTCGGATGCCGGGATCGATTTCGTACTGCTGGTCCACGAGCTGCCGGCGCTGCTCGGCGAGAAGCATCTCCTGCCCGGCCTGCGCGACGCGTCGCTGCTGGCCGCGAGGACGGTGTTTCCGGCCGAGGCGGTCAGGGATGCGGTGCGTCCGCTGCTGCCGGTCGGCGATGAGCGCACCGTGCTGCTGCCGCAGGGCCTGTATGCCGAGGTCGGTTTCTCCGGCCGGCATCGCGCTACGATCAGGGCGCGGCTGGGCGTGGAAGCCGGCGACATCCTGCTGGTGGGAGTCGGCTACGGCGACATGCGCAAGGGGTTCGACCTGTTCCTGCAGATGTGGCGGCTGCTGTCGGCGCGCCGGCAGGGCGGGCGCCGGCGCCACGCGCGCATCCATGCGCTGTGGCTGGGCAACCTCGATCCCGGCCTGCGCACCTATCTCGCGGCCGAGCTGGAGGCGGCGGTCGCCAGCGGGACGTTCCATCTGCCGGGCCACGTGCACGATGCGCCGGACCATCTGAGTGCGGCGGACGGTTTCGTGCTCACCTCGCGCGAGGATCCGCTGCCGAGCGTGGTGATGGAGGCGCTGGCCAGCGGCCTGCCGGTGGCGGCGTTCGAGGAGAGCGGCGGCATTCCCGGGCTGCTGCGCCGTTTCGAGACCGGCGCGCTGGCGCCGCTCGGCGACGTGGCGACGCTGGCGCGGCATGCGCTCGCCCTGGCGCAGGAGGGTCACGACCAGCCGGCGCCGCGGCGCGCCAGGATCGGCCGGGGCTTCGCGCGCCGGCTCTGCTTCGCGCGCTATGTCGGCGAGCTGCTGGCGCTGGCGCAGCCCGGGCTGCGCCGCATCTCGGTGGTGGTGCCGAGCTACAACTACGCGCGCTACATGCATCAGCGCCTGGCGTCGATCTTCGCGCAGGGCCATCCGGTGGCGGAGGTGATCGTGCTGGACGACGCCTCGTCGGACGACAGCGTCGCGCAGGCGCGGGCCTGCGCGCTGGAATGGGGCCGGCAGGTGCGGATCGTGGCGCGCAAGACCAATTCCGGCTCGGTGTTCCGGCAATGGCAGCGCGCGGTGGCGGAGGCCAGCGGCGACTGGGTCTGGATCGCCGAGGCCGACGATTCCGCCGATCCTCGCCTGCTGGAGACGCTGACGCAGGCGCTGGATGCGGCGCCCGACGCGGTGCTGGCGTTCTGCGACAGCCGGTCGGTGGACGCCGACGGCAATCCGGTCTCGGACAGCTACAAGTCGTACTACGCGACCACGGTCGGCACGGCGCTCGATACCGACGGTCTGCATGACGGGCCGGACTTCGTCCGCACCATCCTGGGCGAGCGCAACCTGATCCTGAACGCCAGCGGGGTGCTGTTCCAGAAGAAGGCGCTCCGGTCGGCGCTGGCGCGGCTGGGCGACGATCTGCTCAGCTTCCGGGTCGCCGGCGACTGGCGGCTCTATATCGAGCTGCTGAGCCAGCCCGGCGCCCAGGTGGCCTATGTCGCCGATCCGCTGAACGTGCATCGGCGGCACGGCGACAGCACCACGCACCGGCTGGCGGCACAGAAGCATCTGGGCGAGATCGCGCGCATCCATCGTCTGATCGGCCAGCAGCCGGCGGTGCTGGACGAGGACCGGATGAAGCAGCGCGCCTACCGGACGCAGCTCGCCGAGCAGTTCGGGCTGAAGCTGGCGGGGGAGTGACGGGTGCCTGGCCGGCTCTCTCGGGTCATCGCCGGCGCCGATAGACGCGGGCGATGACCCCTATAGGCGCGGTCGATTATCGCCGGCGCTCCCGCCGGGCTAACGTCTGCCCATAGTGCCCCTGCTCCCGGCGGGCCACGGAATTGGAGAGACCCATGGACGGAGACAATGTCGGCAAGTGCCCGATGGGAGGCGTGACGCCGAACAACTCGACCGCCTGGCCGCGGTCCAACCAGGAATGGTGGCCGAACCAGCTCAACCTCAAGATCCTCCACCAGCACTCGGTCGTCGCCAACCCGCTGAAGGCCACCTTCAACTACGCCGAGGAGTTCAAGACCCTCGACCTGGCCGCGGTGAAGCAGGACATCTTCGCGCTGATGAAGACCTCGCAGGATTGGTGGCCGGCCGATTTCGGCCATTACGGCCCGCTCTTCATCCGCATGGCCTGGCACAGCGCCGGCACCTACCGCATCGGCGACGGTCGCGGCGGCGCCGCCTCCGGCACGCAGCGTTTCGCGCCGCTGAATTCCTGGCCCGACAACGCCAATCTCGACAAGGCGCGACTGCTGCTCTGGCCGATCAAGCAGAAATACGGCCGCAAGCTGTCCTGGGCCGACCTGATGGTGCTGACCGGCAATTGCGCGCTGGAATCCATGGGCCTCAAGACGTTCGGCTTCGCCGGCGGCCGCGAGGATGTGTGGGAGCCGGAGGAGGACATCGATTGGGGCCCCGAGGACACCTGGCTCGCCGACGCGCGCTATAGCGGCGACCGCGAGCTTGCCGGCGATCTCGGCGCGGTGCAGATGGGCCTGATCTACGTCAACCCGGAAGGCCCGAACGGCACCCCCGATCCGCTGGCCTCGGCGCGCGACATCCGCGAGACCTTCGGGCGCATGGCGATGAACGACGAAGAGACGGTGGCGCTGATCGCCGGCGGCCACACCTTCGGCAAGAGCCATGGCGCCGCCAGCGCCGAGCAGCATGTCGGCCCGGAGCCGGAAGCCGCGGGAATCGAGATGATGGGCCTCGGCTGGGCCAACAGCTTCGGCACCGGCAAGGGCGCCGACGCGATCTCCAGCGGGCTCGAGGGCGCCTGGACCGCCGAGCCGACCAAGTGGGACAACGGCTATTACGACAACCTGTTCGGTTTCGAGTGGGAGGTGCACAAGGGCCCGGGCGGCGGCTGGCAGTGGCGGCCGAAGGACGGCGCCGGCGCCGGCCAGGTCCCGGACGCGCATGATGCGTCCAAGCGTCACCAGCCGATGATGTTCACCAGCGACATCGCGCTGATCGCCGACCCGGCCTATCTCGAGATCTCCAAGCGGTTCCACGCCAACCCCGACCAGTTCGCCGACGCGTTCGCACGCGCCTGGTTCAAGCTGACCCATCGCGACATGGGGCCGCTGGCGCGCTATCTCGGCCCGGAGGTTCCGACCGAGGAGCTGCTGTGGCAGGACCCGGTGCCGGCGGTGGACCATCCACTGATCGACGCCGCCGACATCGCCGCACTCAAGGCCACGGTGCTGTCGAGCGGTCTGACGGTGGCGCAACTGGTCTCGACCGCCTGGAAATCGGCCTCGACGTTCCGCGGCACCGACAAGCGGGGCGGCGCCAATGGCGCGCGTCTCCGGCTGGCGCCGCAGAAGGACTGGGCCGCGAACGAGCCCGAAGAGCTGGCCCGGGTGCTGTCGGTGCTGGAAGGCATCCAGGCGGACTTCAACGGCAGGCAGAGCGACGGCAAGAAGGTCTCGCTCGCCGACCTGATCGTGCTGGCGGGTTCGGCGGCGGTCGAGAAGGCGGCGAAGGATGGCGGCACCCCGATCGAGGTTCCGTTCACCCCCGGCCGCACCGATGCCTCGCAGGCGCAGACCGACGTGCAGTCGTTCGCGGTGCTGGAGCCGCGGATGGATGGATTCCGCAACTATGTCGGCAATCCGCGCGGCAAGCAGGAGGAGGTGCATCTGGTCGACCGGGCGCATCTGCTCGGACTGACCGGGCCGGAAATGACGGTGCTGCTCGGCGGGATGCGGGTGCTGGGCGCCAACCATAACGGGTCGGCGCATGGCGTGTTCACCGACCGCCCCGGCGTGCTGAGCAACGATTTCTTCGTCAACCTGCTCGACATGGGCACGACCTGGAAGGCGACGTCGCCGGCCGAGACCGTGTTCGAGGGGCGCGATCGCCGCACCGGCGCGGTCAAGTGGACCGGCACGCGGTCGGACCTGATCTTCGGCTCGAACTCGCTGCTGCGGGCGGTGTCGGAAGTGTTCGGCTGCACCGACAGCCAGGCGGCGTTCGTGACCGACTTCGTGGCGGTGTGGACCAAGGTGATGAACGCGGACCGGTTCGACCTGGCCTGATCGTTCCAGCCCGGGTCCGGTCTGGTGGGGCGGCGCTTCCGAACGGGGCGCCGCCCTTGCCTTGTCCGGGCTCAACCCGCGGTCGGGTATGGCGTCCCGTCGCGATGACGCTGTCCGCCTTGCGGCGTCCAGACCAGGTCCACGTCGGAGTATGTCACCGTCGACCGCTCCGGAGGGCTCACCGCCAGCAGCACCAGGTTGGTGTCGGCGTGATTGACGATCGTGTGGCCGTTGCCGTCGTTCTTCGGGAACACGGCGATGTCGCCCGCCACCATGATGGTCGCGCCGGACTCGTCGATCAGCGTGCCGGTCCCGGACAGCACCACGACGAGCTCGTCCTCGCCCTCGTGCCAGTGACGCTGCGACGACCAGCAGCCCGGCGGCAGGACGACATGGTTGGCGTTGAAATCGACCGCGCCGCCGGCCCGGCCGACGGCGCGGGACTCGCGCCCGGCGAGCGGCAGGCTGAACGGATGCGGATAGTCGCCGCCCCGCTTCGGCGCGATCGCGGCGAGGTCGATCTTCGGCATGCGCTCACTCCACCGGCTGCAGGACAGACGGCAGGATAGCCCGATCGCCCGGACGCGGCGATTCGGCTCCTCGACCGACGCCCGACATGCAAGGGCGGCGTCCCGTCTCCGGAACGCCGCCCCTCGGAGCTGGCCGGACGGCGCGGCTCAGTTCAGCGCGGCCCTCGACTGGGCGGTCACCAGCTTGGCGCCGGCGGCCCAGCCATTGACCAGGTTGGTGGCGTTGACCGAGCCCAGGCCGGTGGCGAAGTCCCAGCCTGTGGTGGTGCCGTAGGCGGGGGCATAGGCGGTGGTGCTGGTGGAGAGCACGCCGTTGGTGCCGCTCGGGCGGTAGCAGTTGTGCGTGCCGGTGCAGTTCACGTCCATGTCGCCCTTGGTGACGTCATAGAACACGCAGGAGCTGGCGGCGGCGTTGCCGCTGCTGGAGTTGCACGACGCGCTGCCGGAGCTGCCGTATTCCGACTTGGCGATCGCGTAATAGACCGGGTTCGGATTGCCCTGCGCGGCGCCCTGCTTCTGGTTCACCAGCGCCTGGATGCCGGCCAGGATCGGCGAGGCGAACGAGGTGCCGCCGGCGCCGGACCAGCCGCTGGGCGCGCCGGTGCAGGCCGCGCCCTGGTCGGCCGTGTCGGAGTCGCAATAGACGTAGTAATGGCCCCAGGCGCCGTTGGCGGCGAACAGCGACACGTCGGGGATGTCACGCACGCCGTCGGACGGGTTGCCGACGATCGACTGCCAGGACGGCTTGGCGGTGCCCTTGCAGGAGCCGCTGACGACGCCGCTGGTGGACGGGCTGCCGGTGGCGCAGCCGCTCGGGCCGCCGCTGCCGCTGGCGGTGGTCAGGTAGTCTGCCTTGCCGGTCGAGGAGTTGCAGAAGCCGCTGGTGCCGTAGGTGGTGCTGTAGCCGGCGGCGGCCGCGAGCAGAGAACTGGCGCAGGAATCGTTCCAGGGGATTTCCGGGATGTAGCTCTTGGCCGAGCCGTAGGTGGAGCCGTTGCTGCTGTTCCAGTAGGTGCTGGTGGTGCCGGCCGCGGTGTCGCCGAAATCCGTGCCGCCGACGGCGACATTGTAGGGGGTGGAGGCGAAGCCGCTGACGGCGATGCCGTGGGTGGCCTTGGTCAGGTCGGCGTCGCAGCTCGCCGCGCCCTCGTCGCCGGACGAGACGAACACCGAGACGCCCATCGCCACCGCCTGCTGGTAGGTGCTGCTGTAGGCGGCATTGGCGGTGGCGCCGTTCTCCGCCTCGCATTCGCCGTAGCTGATGGAGACGATGGCGGGCGGACTGCCGGCGTTCAGCAGGTTCTGCAGCGCGATCAGGCCGCCGAAGGTGGTGCTGGTGTCCTTGCAGGAGGCGAGCTCGATCTTGGCGCTGGGCGCCGACGCGCTGGCCCACTCGGCATCGAGCGTGGCCTCGCTCTCGCTGCCGGCGACGGTGCCGGGATCGGCGCAGGACGAGCCGCTGGCGGTCGGGTGGACCTGGACGAACGAGCCGGCGGTATAGCCGGACAGGCCAAGCGTGGAGCGGAAGGTGGTCCAGTCCGCGGTCTTGTAGACGTCGGTGTCCTCGATCACGACGATGGTCTGGCCCTGGCCGGAGGTGCCGGCGCTGAACAGCGGGTTCAGGTTGTAGATCGTGGCCAGATCGGCCGGCACCACCGCATGGTAGGTCGAGCCGCCGCTGCTGAAGGTGTAGGCGGGACGCGGCCGGAAGGCCGGGTGCGGCCGGAAGTCGTTCAGCGAGACGATGCCGCGCACGATGCCGGACAGGGCGGCGGGAATGGTCGGATTGCTCATGTTGGCGATATGCTGGACGCCGCCGACGCTGAGCGCGTGGATCGCGGTGCCGAAGGCGCCCTTCACCTGGCCGGCGGTGCCGGAGAAGTCGATCACCATCCGGTTCGGCTGTACGCCGTTGACGGTGAAGCCCTTGCTCTGCAGCCAGGCGGTGACGTCCTGGATATCCGCCATCTGCGGCCCGAACAGGCTGCCGAACTGGTCGGCGGTCAGCCAGCGATGGAAATCGGCCGACTGCGGATCGCTCAGGGCGGCGATGTAGCTCTCGAGCGCCGCCTTGGCCGAGGCGGGGCGATCGAGCAGCAACTGCATGTGGTCCAGCGTCATGCCGGCCGGCACCAGACCGCGATCGTTGGCGGCGTTCGCCTCCGACCTGACATTGCCCGGCAAGGCGACGGTCCGGGCGTCGTCGATACGGTCGGTGATCAGGCGGGCACCGGTCTGGGCGACGGCCGGCGTCGCCGCCAGGGAAGCGGCCGCGAATCCGGCTCGCAGAAGCGCATTCAGTCTCGATGGCACAGGCGTCTCCTCTTCGTCTGGAAGCGATCGTCGTGAGCGTCTTGGCTGGGTTGCAACGCAGGCATAGGAGACCGGCCAGCAACACAGCGCAATATTCAAACGATCGTTTGCAGCGGTCGGCGCGGACCAAGAATGAGATGCGCTGATGCGATCTCGGGAGAAGTCTTCACAGGCGGACGAAACGCGGCACCTTTGTCCCGCCGACATCCACCGTGCCGGCCCAGAGCGAGAGCGGCCTCACCCAGAGGCTCTGATCCGCCTCGGCGCGATACACCACCAGCCATTCCTCGGTCTCGCTATGGCGGGCGGTCAGCAGCACGGTGTAGTGGCCGCCCTTGTAGTGGCGCCAGGCGCCCGGCGAGGGGTGGCCGGGGTGCTGGTCGGTCGGCATCGGTCGGGCCTCGTCGCGGTGGCGGGGAGCCCCTATGGTGCAACGATGCCGAATGCTCGGCCAACCGGAAGACCGCCCATGATCCGCCGCCTCGCCGTCCGCTCCGCCTCCTGCGCCGGCTTTCTGCTCGCCGTGCTGCCGTCGCTGCCGGCGGACTCGGCGCCGCACGCGACCCATCATCACCACAAGGCCGCCGCCGCCAATCCGGTGATCCTGACCCAGCAGCCCGGCACCGCTCTGGATACCGCCGCGCGGCAGTTGAACGCCGAGGATCTGGCCGGCGCCGCCAAACGCGGCGAGACCCCGGTGGTGCTGATCGGTTCGGCGCCGCTCTCCACCAGCCATGGCGAGCCGGCTCTGTTCGTGCAGGTGCAGTCGGCCAGCCTGTGCGGCTCGGCCGGCTGCTCGACCTCGGTCTATCTGCGCCATGACGGCAACTGGTCCAAGGTGCTGGATTCCGTGAGCGGCCCGATCAAGGTGCTGGCGACCAGCGCCGGCGGGATGCACGATCTGCAGGTCGGCGACAAGGATCGCTGGACCTGGTTCGGCTCGGCCTACCACGACACGCTGCCGGCGGCGCCGATCGGCAACCTGAAGCGCTCGGTCGAGCGGCACCAGCAACAGCTCAAGCAGCAAGGCGGCTGAGGGGCGAGCCTGGTCGCGGGCCAGGGAACCGCATGGAGCGGGTGAAGGGAATCGAACCCTCGTATGCAGCTTGGGAAGCTGCCGTTCTACCATTGAACTACACCCGCCCGGCAGTGTGCCGGACCGAAGGCCGGCCTCGCTTATAGGGCTGGCAAAACCGCTCCGCAACGGCTCGGTTGACGCGGGCTCGTCCGGGCTCCTAGAAGTTGGGTCGTGCGACACGCCGGCTCCGGCGCTTCGGACCCTCGTGATTTGTCCGGCCGGATTGCGGCGAGGTGAAACAAGCGCGCTAAAGAGGCCCTGGCGGTCAGCGCGTGCGATGCTCTCCGTCTCGGCGTCCAGGTCCGGGCCCGCCCGCCGTCCCGATCGGCGGGTCTTCCCGACACGCGACCAGATGAGCACTCACATGACCGACCAGATCCAATATCGCCCCGCCACCCTGCTGCTGCATTCCGGCACCGAGCGCACGCCGTACGGCGAGACCAGCGAGGCGATGTTCCTGACCTCCGGCTTCGTCTACGACGACGCCGAGCAGGCCGAGGCGACCTTTCTCGGCCACGTCCAGCATTACCAGTACAGCCGGTTCGGCAATCCGACGGTGGCCGCGTTCGAGCGCAGGATGGCGGCGCTCGAGGGTGCGGAAGCCTGCCGGGCAACCGCCAGCGGCATGGCCGCGGTCAGTTCGGCACTGCTGTCGCACCTGAAGGCGGGCGACCGGATCGTCGCCTCCCGGGCGCTGTTCGGGTCGTGCCACTGGATCGTGTCGACGCTGCTGCCGCGCTACGGCGTCGAGAGCGTGTTCGTCGACGGCGCCGATCGCGCGGCGTGGGAGGCGGCGCTGTCGGTTCCGACGCAGTGCGTGCTGCTGGAGACGCCGTCCAATCCGATGCTCGACATCGTCGACCTGCGCATGGTGTGCGAGTTGGCGCATCAGGCCGGGGCGATCGTGGTGGTGGACAACGTGTTCGCGACGCCGCTGCTGCAGAAGCCGCTGGAGTTCGGCGCCGACGTGGTTGTGTATTCCTGCACCAAGCACATCGACGGCCAGGGCAGGGTGCTGGGCGGGGCGGTGCTGGGCCGGCAGGCCTGGATCGACGAGACGCTGCAGCCCTTCATCCGCAACACCGGTCCGGCGATGTCGCCGTTCAACGCCTGGGTGCTGCTCAAGGGCATGGAGACGCTGAGCCTGCGCGTCACCGCGATGACCCGCAGCGCCGAGACCGTGGCAGGTTTCCTGGCCGCGGCGCCCGGCGTGTCCAGGGTCTGGTATCCGTCGCGCGCCGATCACCCGCAGAGCGCGCTGGCGATGCGGCAGATGAGCGACGGCGGCACGCTGGTGGCGTTCGAGGTCGCCGGCGGCAAGCCGGAGGCGTTCGCCTTCATGAACGCGCTGCGGCTGATCGCGGTCTCGAACAATCTGGGCGACAGCCGCTCGATGGTGACCCACCCCGCGACCACCACCCACATGAAGATCGGCGCCGCGGAGCGCGCGGCGCTGGGGATCACCGACGGCGTGATCAGGTTGTCGGTCGGTCTCGAGGACGTGCGCGACCTGACCGACGATCTGGCGCGGGGCCTGGCGGCGATCGCGGCGCCCGGGGTCGCACCGCTGGCCGCCCCGCCGGCGGCCGGATTGGCCGCGGAATGATTCAGGGAACAGTGGCGATGAAGGGTTGGCCATGAAGGATCGGGACCGCATGCCGCCGAGCATGACCGTCGAGACCGACCTCGCCGGCGACGGCGAGGATTCGCGGCCGAGCGCGTTCGTCCATACCACCCGGAACATCCGGGTCGGCGTGCGCGCGGCCTATCTCGAGGACCAGTCGCAGCCGGACGAGCGCCAGTTTCTCTGGGCCTACCGGATCAGGATCGAAAATCTCGGCGGCGAGACGGTCAAGCTGATGCGGCGGAGCTGGCACATCACCGACGCCAACGGCCGCACCGAGCACGTGCAGGGCGAGGGGGTGGTCGGCGAGCAGCCGCAGCTCGGCCCCGGCGAGGCGTTCGAATATACCTCCGGCACCCCGCTCGGCACGCCCAGCGGCTTCATGGCCGGTCACTATCAGATGAGTGTGATCGGATCGACCGAGCGTTTCGACGTGATCATCCCCACCTTCAGCCTCGACAGCCCGCATCAGCCAGGCATCGTGCACTAGCGACCGGACGAGACATCAAGCAGCATTATGGATCATATCAGCGAGACGACCCCGGTTCCCGAGCCTGGGACCACCGGGCGCCCTTCCCGCGACGAGGCGGAAGCCGCCGTTCGTGTGCTCCTGCGCTGGGCCGGCGAGGACCCGCTCCGCGAAGGGCTGAAGGATACGCCGCGCCGCGTGGTGAAGTCCTACGACGAGTTCTTCCAGGGCTATGTCGACGATCCGGTGGCGATGCTGTCGCGGACCTTCGCCGAGGTCGAGGATTACGACGAGATCGTCCTGCTGCGCGACATACGCTTCGAGAGCCATTGCGAACATCACATGGTGCCGATCATCGGCCGGGCGCATGTCGCCTATCTGCCGCGGCATCGGGTGGTCGGCATCAGCAAGCTGGCCAGGGTGGTGGACGTCTATGCGCGCCGGCTGCAGATCCAGGAGCGCCTGACCGCGCAGATCGCCAACACCATCGACCAGGTGCTGCAGCCGCACGGCGTGGCGGTGATCCTGGAGGCCGGCCACCAGTGCATGAGCACGCGCGGCGTGCATCGCCCCGGCGTCTCGATGGTGACCAGCCGCATGCTCGGCGTCTTCCGCGACAATTCCGACACCCGCAAGGAACTGCTCGCCATGCTCGCCCGCCCCGGCGCCGCAAGCCCCTTCGAGTAGAGAACCCCGCCTCCCCTCCCCACTCGACAAAGAAGCCGCCCGAAGGCGCGCGCAGCGCCGCCGCCCGCACCGCGTCCACGGGCACGGAGAGACCGGTCGGGAGACCGCGCGAAGGCGCGCGCAGCGCCGCCGCCCGCATTGCGTCCTCGGGCACGGAGAGACCGGTCGGAAACGTGGCCTGGCGAGTCAGAGGCGGCGCGCCAGCGACGCCGGCCGCGGACGAAACGCGAGCACCGGAGCGCAGCGGCCTCCAGGCCGTGAGCACCGGAGCGCAGCGATCCGCCCGCGGATGACCGCCAGGCCGCGTTTACGCCCGGTCTCTCAGGTGAGGGCGTCTTCGTCGGCGATGACCATCCGATCGCGGCCGTCGGCCTTGGCGCGATACAGCGCCTTGTCCGCGCGGCCGATGAGGGTCTTCCAGTCGTCGACGTCGCGCGAGCGGGTCGCGCCGATGCTGCAGGTGACGCGGATCAGCTCGTGGTCGGCGACGAAGCCGCGCCCGCAGATCGCCTGGCAGAGTTCCTGCACGCGCGCGAAGGCCTGACGGTCGCCGTCCTTGAGCATGATAAGGATCTCCTCGCCGCCATAGCGTCCGGCAAACTCGTCCGGCGCCAGCTCGGCCTTCAGCCGGCGACCGATCTCCTTGAGGATGTCGTCGCCGGTCAGATGACCGAACCGGTCGTTGATGGCCTTGAAATGGTCGACGTCGAGCAGGCCGATCACCGGCTGCGCGGTCCGGCCCGGATCGCCCAGCAGCGTCATCAGCCGGTACTGGATCTCGCCACGCGTCAGCAAGCCGGTCAGGCTGTCGCGGGCCTGCGCCTCGCGCAGTTCGCTGGTGCGCAGATCGACGGCGCGCTGCAGCACGTCGCGGCGATGGTCGTTGTAGAGGTCGCGCAGGCGCAGCAGGCCGTAGAGGGCGGCGGCGGCGATCGCGGCGTAGGCGACCTGCAGCGGCCACCACAGCCACCAGGGCGCGCGCATCCGGATCATCACCGAGACCGGGGCGGACGTCTCGTGCGTCAGCGGATTGTAGGCGACGAGCTGGAAGGTGTGATGGCCGAACGGGACCGACGGGTAGCGGGCGAAGCCGGTATCGGTATCGGCCCAGCCGCTATCGACGCCGTCGAGCTTGTAGCGGAAGCGCATGACGGCGTCGGCCTTGAAGTCCAGCGTACCGAACTGGACGGTCAGAGGCTCGCGCGAATAGGCGACGGCGCGTTCGTGGAACAGCGCGTCGCCGAGATGCACGGTGGCGATCACCGGGTGCAGCGACGACCGCGCGAACAGGGCTTCCGGATGCAGGAGATGCGACAGGCCGCGGCTGGTGCCGATCCACATCGACCCGTCGGGATCCTCCAGCAGGCTTGCCTGGTCGATATCGTTGGAGACCAGCCCGACGCTGCGGTCCGCGGAGACCCAGCTCCGGCCGTTATAGACCGAGATGCCGAGATCGGTGCCGACCCAGAGCCAGCCCCGGTGATCGACCAGCAGGCCGACGATGCTGTTGGAGACGATCTCCGGCGGTTCGAACTGCTGCATGCCGGCGACGCGGCCGCCTTCGATCCGCAGACGGTACAGGCTGCCGGCGGCCCCGCCGATCCACAGCGTCTGCGGATCGGCGATCGCCAGGACCAGCGGATCGAAATCCGGCTGCGGCCAGGCCGTCCGGATCGTCTCGACCGAGCCGTCCAGCCCGACATGCTGCAACGTGGCCGCCGACAGGATCCACAGGCTGCCATCGGACGCCACCGCGCCGTCATCGATGGATCGCGTGAGCCCGGGCAGGCCGATCGGGTCCGACGGCGCCGTGTCGGCGTGCTCGATGATCCTGACGCCGCCCTGCGTCAGCAGCCAGAGACGGCCATCCTTGCCGGGCAGGATCTGGTTGACCGGAGGCATTGGGACATAGCTCGTCTGGCCGGTCGCGATCGTGGTGCGGGAGACGCCCCTGGCGCCATCGGAGCGCCAGAGATGTCCGCCGCGATCGGCGTAGATCGCGAACGTCGCCCCGCCATAGACCTGGCCCGGGCGGCTCGCGTCCTGGCCCCTTCCCGGCTCCGGTTCGAGCGCGTCGGCGCCGCCGTCGGTCGCCACCCAGAGCGGCCCCCCGGGTTGCCGGCTCATCTGCCAGACGGCGTCGCTGGACAGCCCGTTATCGGCGCTTCGATTGCACCACAGACCGTATCCCACGGCACGCTCCACGCCGTGCCCGGTCGCGCCGAGCCAGAGATTGCCGGCGCGATCGAAGAACACGGTCTTGATCGGACCCTTCGGCGCATCGGTCGCCTGGAGCAGATTGTTCCAGGTTCCGTCGTGCTGGACGATTAACCCGTCGGCCGACTGCGTCAGCAGGTCCTGGTTCGGTGCTTCCACCAGGATCAGCTGCCTGGGCCGGAGAGCGTAGATGCCGCCCTGGCCCGGCAGGGCGGCGGTGGCGACGCGGCGGCTACCGGGATCGAGATCGGCGATCAGGGTTTGCGACCGGGCCGCGACATGGCCGTCCGACCGGACCACGATCGCGAGCCACGGCGTCGCCGGCAGGCCGTCCGCGGCACCGTAGCAGACGCGGTCCGCGTTGCGGACCCGACAGAGCCGGCCGTCGGCGGTGCCGACCCACACCGCCGCATCGCCGTCGGGTGCCAGCGAAACGATTTTGCCGGCATCGATCGGCCAGTCCAGCAGACCGTCGATGCGGCGGATCTCGGACGGCCCGGCATCGCGTCCGGATCCCTGGACGTGTGTATCGACGAAGGCGAGAAAACCATCGTTCAGCAGGATGGCGCCGGTCCGCCAGGCGACCATCCGCCCCGGGCCGTCGTCGAACAGGGCGCCGATCCTGGAGTGTGCCAAGCGAAAGCTGAGGAAGCGCGGCGATCCGGCGAGATCGGGCTGGGCCCGGGACACATAGATGCGCGACCGGTAGCGAACGACGACGTCGCGGTTCCTGGTGAAGACGAGGTCGTGCACCACGCCGCCATCGGAGAGTCCCTGTTCGGGACCCAGATTGAAGAACCGGCGACCGTCATAGCTGAAGAGCCCGTGCTCGGTGCATGCAAAGAGATAGCCGGCGAAGTCTTGCTTGATGCACGCGGGATTGACGTCGCTGAGACCATCGCCGGGGCCGTAGGACCGGAACGGCGTCTGTTGTGCGAGACAGGTCGGAATCCGGAAGATGCAGAACAGCACGAGCGCGATGGCTGCGTAGCGCAGGCACGACACGCCGGATTTCGGCTTCGTCAGGCATCGGGCGGCTCTCATGATCGCGTTGATGCAGCCTTGATCGGGATTCACTCGAGCAACTGAACCAACGCGCCAAATCTACCCGTCCAGCACTGGCAATACTGCCTATACGGGTCCCGAGACGCAACGCTTAAATCGTTAGACTGTTGCGTTATCGCAAGGAGATTGATGATCATCGAAGCGGGCCGCACCGGGCCCGACCCGGAAACGCGCCCGGCTGGTCTGGGAAGGCGCCGCGCCCGGGCGGCGCCTTCGCTCGGTATCGCTCGGTCGGACCGCGCGACGACCGCCGAGCCCGTCTCCTAGCCGACCAGCCAGGGCCACTCGTGGCGCGAGGACGGGTCGGTCACCGGGCCATCCGCCAGCGCCACAACGGTCGGCCACTCATGCCGCGAGGACGGGTCGATCACCGGACCATCCGCCAGCGCGACGGCGGTCGGCCACTCGTGGCGCGAGGACGGGTCGATCACCGGGCCATCCGCCAGCGCGACGGCGGTCGGCCACTCATGCCGCGAGGACGGGTCGATCACCGGGCCATCCGCCAGCGCGACGGCGGTCGGCCACTCATGCCGCGAGGACGGGTCGATCACCGGACCATCCGCCAGTGCGACGGCGGTCGGCCACTCATGCCGCGAGGACGGGTCGATCACCGGACCATCCGCCAGCGCGACGGCGGTCGGCCACTCATGCCGCGAGGACGGGTCGATCGAGGCTCCGCCGGCAACGGCGACCAAGGCAACAGCAAACACAGACGCGCGCCCGAAAAGCGTTGCGGTTGAGCGGAAGGCGACATGTCGCATCGGAGAAACCCTATCGGTTGGAACGTTGAACACCCAACGTCCGACTACACCAGGTTTCACGATTCATCGAGAAATTTAGACAGATCTCCGCCAGATCTTTGCTGTAATAACTACAAATTAACGGCTAGTTGTCTGATTTTTGATACCAAGCCCATGCATCAGGAACGCCACCCGCGCCTCGGCCACCCTGGTCCTGATCGCCGGGTCCGGGAGCTGGTGGGTGCCCGGCAGCAGCAACAGCGTATAGGGCTTGCCCGCCGCCAGGAGCGCCTGGGTCAGCTTCACGCTGTTCTCGAAATAGACGTTGTCGTCGGTCAGGCCGTGCATCAGCAGCAGCGGCCGCGACAGGCCGGACGCATAGCTCAGCACGTCGCTCCTGCGATAGCCGTCCGGGTCGGCCTGCGGCGTTCCCAAATAGCGCTCGGTATAGGCGGTGTCGTAATCGGCGAAATCCACCACCGGCGCCCCCGCCACGCCGACCTTGAACAGGTCGGGCCGGCGGATCGTCGCCATCGCCGTGAAATAGCCACCGAACGACCAGCCGGTGACGCCGACCCGGTCCATGTCCATCTCCGGGAACCGCTTGCCGAGCGCGGCCAGCCCATCCGCCTGGTCGGCGAGCGGCAGATCGATCAGGTCGCCCTTGGTGGCGCGCTCCCAGTCATGGTCGCGGCCGGGGGTGCCGCGTCCATCGAGACTGGCGACGATGAAACCCTGGTCGGCCAGGCATTGATCCTCGAGGAAACGGTCCGGCGCGTGCTCGACCATCTTCACGCCCGGACCGGCATAGACCGACAGCACCACCGGGTAGCGACGCCCGGCGACGAAACCGGTCGGACGCACCAGCAGCGCATCCATCGCCGCCGCGCCGGCGGTGGTGAAGGCGATCGCCGCCGGCCGCGCCGGCTGTTCCGCGACCGACGGCACCGACGCCAGCGCCCGTCCCTGGGAATCGCGCGCGATCGCCGACGCGCTGCCGTCGGCGCCGTCGAAACTGTCGACCAGGATGCGCGGCGCATCGGCGACGGCGCCGGCGGCGAACCGCGCCTGATGCAGGCCGGGCGCGGTGGAGAGCGGCGTGGCCTGACCGGTGGCGAACGAGAGACGCTCGATCTCGGTGCCGATCCGGTCGGGCGAGACGGTGATCACGGCAGAGTCGGCGTCCGCGTCGGCCAGCGACAGGTAGTGCGGCCCGCTCTCCGCATAGCTCCGGTCGAGCGTGCCGTCGGCGCGGCGGCGCTGCAGCACCCAGCGATCCTTGTGCTCGGTCGCCCACAGGAAGCCTGACCCGTCCGGCAGCCAATGCGGCATCGGCAGGTCGCCCTGGTCGGCCCGCGTGCCGGGTCCGACCGGCGCGATGTCGATCCAGGCTGGATCGGTCTCGGTCAGCAGCGTCGCGGTGTGCCCGGTGGCCGGATCGACCGCCAGCACGCGCTGTTCGGTCTCGGCCCGGTTCATCACCACCAGCGACAGACGGCCCTTGCCCTCCGGCCAGACGACGCGGACCAGATAGGGATAGGCCTCCGAATCCCAGTCGACCTTGCGCGGCGTGCCGCCGTCGCGCGCCACCAGCATCAGCGACAGGCGGGCATTGTCGGTGCCGGCGCGCGGATACCGGAACATGGTCGGCGGCGTCGCGGGATGTTCCGGATCGGCGATGTAGTGCCGCTCCACCAGGCTGGTATCGGCGACCTCGTAGAGCAGGGTCCGGCTGTCGGGCGACCACCAGCTTCCGTCCGCCCGGTCGAGTTCCTCGGCGGCGGCGAATTCGGCCACGCCATGGGTCAGGGTCTCCGAGCCGCCCCGGGTGAGCCTGGTATCGCGGCCGGTCTCCAGGGCGACCACATGCAGGTCGTTGTCGCGGACCGCGGCGACGAACCGCCCGTCCGGCGACAGGCGCGGCGCGATCCAGCCGCTGCCCGGCACCGGCGTTTCCCGGCCACTGGCGGGATCGACCCGCTCCAGCCGATCCGCCTGGGTGGCCAGCAGCGTCCGTCCGTCGCGCGACCGGGCGAAATCGGTGATGCCGGTCAGGGTCATGCGGGCACGCTCGCGCCGCGCCTTCTCCTCCACCGAGAGATGCTCCGGCCCGCTCGCCGGCCTCGCCAGCTCGGTCACCGCCCTGGTGGCCAGATCCAGCCGATACAGATGCAGTTGCGTGTCGCGCGGACCGCTGCGCAGGAACAGGACCGAACGCCCGTCCGGGGTCGGCTGCGCATGGACCGGACGGCCGAGCGTGTCGTTCCGGGTGGCGGCGAGCTGGGCGAAACAGCTCTCCGCGGCGAGCGCCCCACTGGACGCCGATGCCGCGAGCAGGCCGAGCAGGCCGAAACCGAAACCACGCATGACCACCCCGTATCGCATCCGGCTTTCGTCGTTCCATCTTGGCCGCACGCTGGCAAGGCCGGCGTCGCCTGCAATCGCACTGGACATCCCGACGATCCTGCCCCTAGAAAGTTATAGTATAACGTTCTAGCGGAGCCTTGGATGCGTGCCTCGTTCTGTCTTGCGGCCGTCGCCTGCACCGCCGCGGTTCCGGCCCTGGCCCAGACTCCGGCCGCGCCGGCTGATCCGATCGAACACGTCACCGTCCGGCTGGATCTGGCCCGCGCCGCGCTGCAGCCGAGCCTGGGCGCAGAAACCTATCGTCTGCGGCAGGGCGCGCTCGCCACCCTGCCGCAGGCCGGCAACGCGCCGCTGAACCAGGTGCTGCTGCAGGCGCCGGGCGTGGCGCAGGACAGCTACGGCCAGATCCATGTGCGCGGCGACCATGACGAGATCCAGTTCCGCATCGACGGCGTGCAGTTGCCGGAAGGCCTGGCCGTGTTCGGCCAGAGCCTGCAGACGCGATTCGCCCGCGACATCGCGCTCACCACCGGCGCGCTGCCGGCGCAGTTCGGTTTCCTGCAGGCGGCGGTGGTCAGCATCGACACCAAGACCGGCCGCACCGACCCCGGCGGCGAGATCTCGCTCTATGGCGGCGCACGCGACCTGTTCCAGCCGTCCTTCTCCTACGGCGCGTCGTCCGGACGCTGGGACCTGTTCGTCACCGGCGACGCGCTGCACAGCAGGGTCGGGATCGAGAATCCGACCCCCGCCTTCAACGCCGTGCACGATCTGTCCAACCAGACGCACGGACTCGCGAAACTGACCTTCACCGCCGACACCGACACGCGCGTCAGCCTGATCGCCGGGCTGTCCAACGCCGACTACCAGATCCCGAACAATCCCGCCCAGAGACCGATGCTCGGCCTTTCCGATGCAGGCGTCGCATCCTTCGACAGCGCCGGCCTGACCGAGCATCAGCGCGAGATCACCGATTTCGCGATCCTGTCGTTGCAGAAGTCTATCGGCACCCTGGATCTGCAGGTCGCCGCCTTCACCCGCTACAGCAGTCTGCATTATTCGCCCGACCCGGTGGGCGACCTGCTGTTCGACGGCATCAGCCAGACCGCGTCGCGCTCGGTGATGTCGAGCGGCGCCCAGACCGATGCCGCCTGGCACGTCTCCGACACGCATACGCTGCGCGCCGGCGCGCAACTGTTCGTCGAGCGGGCGGTGTTCGGCACCGATTCGGTCGTCTCGCCGCAGCTCGGCACCGACGCCGACGGCAACCCGGCCTATGGCGACCAGCCGATCTCGGTCCAGGACGGCGGCGGCAAGACCGGCACCCTCTACGGGCTCTACGTGCAGGACGAATGGCGCATCCTGCCGTCCCTGACGATCAACTACGGCGCCCGCTTCGACGGCGTCAGCGAATTCGTCTCCGAGACCCAGCTCAGCCCGCGTGTGAACGTGGTCTGGCGTCCCACCCGGACCACCACGCTGCATGCCGGCTATTCGCGCTATTTCACCCCGCCGCCGTTCGAGGAGGTCACCAACGGGAGCATCGCCAGCCTGCAAGGCACCAGCGCCGCCAGCGCCGTGACGCTGAACGACCGCGTCCGTCCGGAGCGGGATCATTACGTCGACGCCGGCATCGACCAGATCGTGATCCCGGGCCTGCATCTCGGCCTCGACGCCTACTACAAGCAGGCGACCGACCTGATCGACGAGGGCCAGTTCGGCGCGCCCATCATCCTGTCGGCCTTCAACTACGCCAAGGGACAGGTGCATGGCTACGAGGCGAGCCTGTCGTACGATCGCGGCCCGCTCTCGCTCTATGCCAACCTCGCCTGGTCCAGGGCGATCGGCAAGGACATCGTCTCGTCGCAATTCGACTTCTCCGCAGAGGATCTGGCCTACATCGCCAATCGCTGGGTGCATCTCGATCACGACCAGCGCTGGACCGGCTCGGGCGGCGCGGCCTACACGCTGTTCCACACCACCGATCATCCGCTGCGCGCCTCGGCGGACCTGGTGGTGGGCTCAGGATTGCGCGCCGACGGCGCGGTGCCGAACGGACGCGCCCTGCCCGGCTATGACGTGGTCAATACGTCGCTGGTGCAGACGCTCAAGCATCGGCTCGGACGCGGCACCGATCTGCGCCTCGATATCCTCAACCTGCTCGATCGCCGCTATATCATTCGCGACGGCAGCGGCATCGGCGTCGGCGCGCCGCAATTCGGGCTGCGACGGACGATCCTGGTCGGGGTGACGCAGAAATTCTAGTCAGCAGGGAAGGCCAGGGGTTCTACCCCTGGACCCCACCAAGGGCGGAGCCCTTGGAACCCGATTCCAAGGCAAGGAGCAGCCTTTCGGGGTGGTCGACGCGGACGCTGAGCGTCTCGCCGCGCGTGCGGACGGCGATGTTCGGCGCGTCGAAGCGATACAGGCGGAGGCGAACGCGCCCGACCCGCGGCACCCGCTTGCGGAGCGTCACGACGACCAGCGACAGGCCGAAACAGAGCCCCGTGCTGGCCGGGTGCGCCTCGCATACGCCGATCCGGAGCAGGCCGTGCAGCACCACGGCGAACAGCGGTGCAGCGAAGGGGACTGTTCTCGCTTGCGCCATGGACGACGGCATGACCGATCTCCCGCGAGAGGGATCGTTCTGTCATCGCATCGGCCGTCGAGCCAGCCACGGTCGCCCCGGCGACCGATCGGCTCAATCCGGCTGATTGATGTAGAGGCCGACCGCGATCAGAGTCAGGCAAAAGCGGAAAGCGGGCTCCTGGCCGTTCCAGATCCGGGATTGCCACATGGTGAACCATTCGCCGCCGATCACCGCGAAACCCAGGAACCAGAGCAGGAAGCCGACCAGCAGGCCGTAATGCACGCAGCGCTTTGCGGCGGCGAACTGCGCCGCGGCTGCGGTGCGCTGACGCAGCATCTGCCAGGTGGCGCAGGCAAACAGGGCGCCGGTCAGGCCCTCCGCGGCGATGATCGAGAGATAGGCCGCATGCCAGGCCCAGGGCACCGTCACGGCGCGCCACAGCAGCCGGTTGTCGGCGAACACGCTGTCCATCGAGAGCACATGACGCACGAAGGCGAAATTGTCGCCATAATCGGTCAGGTTGTTCAGACACACGAGGATGGCGAAGGCGGCCAGACAGGCCGTCATGCCGATCTTGGCGGTCCTGGCCGGGCGGTCGAGGGTCACGGCCCGCCGCAGGCTGCGATCAGCGCGTCGGAGACGGTGGTGAAGCCGTAGCATTGCCGGACGTTGTAGCGTGTCGCCTCGCGGCAGAAATCCGGCGACGTGGTCGCGGCGCAATCGTCGACCAGGATGCAGTCATAGCCGAGGCAGCTCGCATCCTGCAGCGTCGCCATCACGCACTGGTCGACATTGACGCCGGCGAACAAAACGGTCTCGACGCGCAGGTTGCGCAGGATGCTGTCGAGCGGCGTGTCCCAGAAGCCGGACATGCGGTACTTGTCGATGCGGATGTCGCCCGGCCCCGGCTCCAGTTCGTCGACGATCGCGGCACTCCAGCTTCCTTGCTCCAGCACCGCGGCGTCGCGATGCGCCAGGCGGCTGCCGAGCCCGCTCCCGGTTCCAGCCGGATCATACACATGCAGCAGCGACGGGCTGAGGTTGAGACGGTCCGGACGATTGCCCCAATTGACCCACAGGATCGGCACCGCGTTGCCGCGCAGCACCGGCAACAGGCGCAACAGCGGGGCGATCGGCACACGCGCCGGCGCGACATCGACGCCGATCCCTGCGAGCCAGCCGTCGGGGTGGCAGAAATCGTTCTGCATGTCGATCACCATCAGCGCGGTGGCGGCGAGGTCGATCCGAAGCGTCTGCGGCAGGGCATCGAGCGCGATCGGCTTCGACGGCGCCGGACGGCGGACCATGTCCACCGTCTCGGTGTCGACATGCCAGAGATTGCGCGGGGCGCTGCCGAGAGGATTCATCGCCGGCCGGTTCCGTTCAGGCGCAGAGCACGGCGAGGTCTTCCGCGTCGAGCGACACGCGCTCGCCGGCGCGGATCAACTCGGCGAATCCCTCGTTCGGCGTCATGACCGTCAGCGTATAGAGCTTGTGCGCGCCAGTATTCTCGATCACGTGCTCGGAACCGGGTGCGACCAGCAGCGCGTCGCCCTTCCTGACCTGCGTCTCCTGGCCGTTGCAGCGCGCCACCCCCTCGCCGCTGAGCACGAAAAAGAATTCGTCGGCCGCCGCATGCGTGTTGGGCGGCGTGCGACCACCGACGGTGAAGATCTCCACCACGCAGACCGCATCGGTGCCGCCGGCCTGCTTGTCGAGCAGCAGCACGAAATAGTTGCTGTCGGTCGGCGCGATGCGGAACGCCTCGATCTCCGCGGCGGAGCGCTTGGTGAAGGCTGGCATCATGGCGATGGCTCCTCGGCCGGCGGCGCGAACGGCAGGAACAAGGCCGAGCCGCTCCCGGCGCCGGTACGGACATGCAGGGTAATGACGGACAGATCGGGTAACGTAGCGTCCCAGGGCCGGACGCCGTTGCCGGGATTGACCGGAAAGGCCGGAAAGCAGGCGGCGGCGATCGACAGGCGCAGGGATTCGCCGGGGTGGATGGTGGCACAGGTCGCCCGCATCGGCAGCAGCACCGGGTCGGGCTGGTTGCCGAAACTGCCGTAGCCTTCGGCGAGCGGATAGGACGCGCCGCCGTCGGTCACGCGGGACAGGGTGGCGTGCAGGTCGAACGCGCGCGAATCCGACATCACCGACAGGGCCAGGCGGATCTCGCCGGCCAAGGTTGCCGGATCTTCGAACGGCGCGGTGGTGAAGCTCAGCACGTCGGCGCGGGCATCGGTGGCGCGCCGGTCGACCGGACCGGCCGGAATGCCGAAGCTGCCACCGCAGGGCGCGGCCGGCCGCCATGGATCATGCACCAGATATTCGTCCGAGGGCGGCATCGGCGTCGCCGCCAGGATCCCGTCCCCGATGTCGATCGCCGCCCGCCCGGTGCCGCCGAACAGGAACATGGTCCCTGGCTCTCCGAAATCGTCCTGCACGCGCCAGACACGCGCCCCCATGTCGAACAGCGCGAGGCCGGTTTCCGGCTCCGGCGCGGACTCGTGCTTCAGCCAGCGATCGAACCAGGCGATCTGCTGCCGATCGATATCGGTGACGGCGGCGGCACCGAAATCGAGATCGCCGACCTTGCGGTCCCAGGGAAAATGCGACCAGGGACCGATCGCCATCCTGAGCGGAACATGACCGCGCAACGCGCGCCAGGCGGCGAGCGTGCCGGGCAGGTGGCTGTCATACCAGCCACCGATCAGGAACACGGCCGGCCCGTTCTCGAAGATCTGTCGGCACTTCGACGCGGGCGAGATCGCCTGCCAATAGGGGCCGTCCTCGGGATGATCGGCCCATTGCGCGTAGTGCGTGTATTGGCCGAGACGATCCATGAAGTCCGGCCGGCCGGGGCGGGATCCGGACAGGGGAAGCGCGTGACCGTACAGGTGCAGTTCCGCGTGCGCGGCGTGGTCTTCGGCCAGGCGGGCGGTCTCGGCTGCGAGCTGCGTCGCCCAGCCGAGATTGGCGCGGAGCGGAAAGGCGCCGTTCTCGTAGGCCCAGTCGGTGCGCAGATTCCAGCCGATCATCGCCGGCGCGATCGCCCGCAGCGCCGGGCTGGGTTCGGTGGCGGCCAGCAACTGGTTGGTGCCCTGGAACGAGAAGCCGAACATGCCGACGCGGCCATTGGCGTTCGGCAGGCAGGCCGCCCAGGCCACGCTGTCGGCGCCGTCGGCGGCCTCGTCGCGGAACAGGTCGAACCGGCCGCCGGACTCGCCGCGGCCGCGCACATCCTGGATCACCACGATATAGCCGTGCGACGCATACCAGGCCGGCGGTGCGTAGCAGAGCGCGGTACCGATCCTGCGCCCGTACGCCTGCCGCATCAGCAGCACCGGATAGGGGCCCTGCCCGTCCGGCGCCCAGAGATCGGCGACCAGCCTGACGCCGTCGCGGGTCAGCATTGACACGGTCCGCGGCGGCGCGACCGGCAGACGAGGCGGAGACACGCTCAGGCGGCCGGGCGGGTGAAGCTGCGCATCTTGCCGGGATTGAGCAGGCCGGCCGGATCCATGTGCTGCTTCACCGCCGCCAGCTCCGGCGAGGCGACGCGGTGCAGTCCGCCATCCTCGATCGTATACACGTGAGGATTGGCGATCAGCACGCCGCGCTCCTCGTGCAGCCGGATGATCTCGTCGAGCCGTTCCTCGGTCGAATAGCGCAGCACCGGCAGCCCGGAACAGGTCATGCGGCCGCTCCGGCACTGAAAATTGGTCGGCAGGAATTCGAGATGCATCATCAGCTCGTCACCGAACAGCGCGCGGATCGCCTCGACACGCGCCAGCGTGTCGTCGGGCGGGAACAGACATTGCAGATAGGTGAAGCCGCGATCGCGCTTGAGCACCTGCAGCGTGGTGTGGTTCCAGGTCAGTTCGTAGAGCGGTGTGCGCGCCGGGTCGTCCTCCGCCTCGGCCAGGGCGCCCTCGAAGCAGAGCGTGCCGCCCTGTTCTTTCGCCAGGCTGGTGGCGGCGTCGAGACCGGACGGCGCGACGATCGCCAGCGCCAGCGGCCGATCCTGCGGCACCAGGTCCCGCAGCGGCGCGAAATAGGGCGTCAGGGCCGCGTCGGTGACGGTCGAGAGCTTCTTCTCGATGCCGAACTGCGAGGCCAAAGCGAGGCCGAACCGGGCAGCGGCGGGAAAGTCCGGGAAGCTGTAGGCCGCCTCCCGCCAGGCGACGGCCGGCTGCACCGGGATCTCCAGCTCGGTGACGATGCCGGTGGTGCCGTAGGTATGGTTGACCGCATCGGTCGCGTCGCCGCGCAGCTCGATCGCCATCGGCGGGTCCTGCAGGCTCACCACCCGGACCGCCAGCAGATTGCCGCGATCGCGCAGGCCGCCCCAGGTGACGGAACCGATGCCGCCGGAGCCGCCGGAGACGAAGCCGCCGATGCTGGCGGTGCGCTTGGTGGAGGGATACAGGCGGATTTCCCAGCCCTGCGCGCGCAGCTGCCGGTCGAGCGCCAGCAGGTTCATGCCAGCCTGCACCCTGGCAATGCCGTCGCGCACCCAGAGCAACCGGTCGAAAGCGCCCATGTCGACGATCGCGCCGCCTTCCAGCGGCACCGCCTGGCCGTAATTGCCGGTGCCGCCGCCACGCGTGGTCAGCGGCACGCGATGCGCCAGCGCGCTGGCCGCCAGCCGCAGCAATTCCGGCTCGTCGCGCGGCATCACCACGACGTCGCCGAACCGGCTGTCGAGCTGGCGCTTCAGCACCGGGCTGTACCAGTAG
>CAIMSN010000092.1 GCA_903844135.1 uncultured Rhodospirillales bacterium
CGGTCACCGAAACCGCGTCCAGCGTCTCGGACCGCAGCTCGTCGGCCACCTGACGCAACTGCTCCGACGACAGGTTGCGAAGGTCCCGCGGCGAGGAAACACGGTCCAGCAACGGATACTTGCCAGAAAAGGGTCGGGGAGCGCCCGGGGAGTTCAGATCGGCCATATCCAGGGTATCCAAGTGCGCCGGCTTGACGGCCCTGTCGGGACGTCACCGGTCTGGTTCGGGGCGGCGGTCGCGGTGGTTCGAGTCGCAGATCGTCCTGCCCGATCCAGACATGCTTAGAGACAAACGGCCAGACGCGACAGGGTTCCCGCGGCGCCTGTTGCGGAAATACCATGCTCGGTGCGGTCCGATGTTGGCGATCCGTGGCCGAACTGCCATACAGACCGCGGACTCGTCGGGCCAGCGGCCCGCGAAGAGCGTCCGGATCGTCTTGATCTCGATTCCGTGATTGTGGAAGTCGGCGTTCCGCCGCCATCCTTACGGTGTCGCGTCGGCCGATCCTGGACGCGAGCAAGCAGGAGAACAAGTTCGCATGGCCGTTCCGATCATGCAGGCCGTCCGGGTCGGCGCCTACGTCGTCAAGCAGCATCTCTCCGGGCGCAAGCGCTACCCGCTGGTGCTGATGCTCGAGCCGCTGTTCCGCTGCAACCTGGCCTGCGCCGGCTGCGGCAAGATCGACTACCCGGCGCCGATCCTGAACCAGCGCCTGTCGGTGCAGGAGTGCCTGGACGCCGACACCGAGTGCGGCGCGCCCGTCATCGCCGTCGCCGGCGGCGAGCCGCTGCTGCACAAGGAGATGCCGGAGATCATCGCCAAGCTGCTGGCGCGCCGGAAATATGTCTATCTCTGCACCAACGCGCTGCTGCTGGAGAAGAAGCTCGACGACTACAAGCCGAGCCCGTTCTTCTCCTGGGACGTGCATCTGGACGGCGACCAGGCGATGCACGATGCGTCGGTCTGCCAGGACGGGGTGTACGACCGTGCGGTCGCGGCGATCCGCAAGGCCAAGGCGCGCGGTTTCCGCGTCTCGATCAACTGCACCGTGTTCGACGGCGCCAAGCCGGAGCGCCTGGCCGCGTTCTTCGACGAGGTGATGGCGATGGGCGTGGACGGCATCATGACCGCGCCCGGCTACGCCTACGAGCGCGCCCCGGACCAGGAGCATTTCCTGAACCGGCAGAAGACCAAGCAGCTATTCCGCGACACCTTCCGCCTCGGCAAGGGAAAGAAGTGGAAATTCACCCAGTCGCCGCTGTTCCTGAACTTCCTGGCCGGCAACGAGACCTACCACTGCACCCCGTGGGGCAAGCCGCTGCGCAACGTGTTCGGCTGGCAGAAGCCCTGCTACCTGCTGGGCGAGGGCTACGCCAAGACCTTCAAGGAGCTGATGGAGGATACCGCCTGGGACCAGTACGGCACCGGCAACTACGAGAAGTGCGCCGACTGCATGGTCCATTCCGGCTACGAGTCGAGCGCGGTGATCGATGCGGTGAAGCGTCCGCTGCACATCATGAAGGTGGCGCTGAAGGGTCCGCAGACCGAAGGCCCGATGGCGCCGGAGATCTCGCTCGAGAACCAGCGTCCGGCGACCTACAACTACACCGAGCACGTCGATGCGCGAATGAAGGAGATCGCCGAGAAGAAGGCGACCATCCGGCGGATCCCGGTCGACGCCGCGGAATAGAGGCGCCGCGGGGTAGAGACGACGGATCGGGCGGCCTTCGGGCCGCCCTTCTCGTATCCGGGGGGCGGCCCCGGGGCGTGTCAGCCGTGCATGCGCGAGATGTCGAGCAGGGTCGCGGTCTCAAGCTCCTTCTCGGCGAAGCGATGCCGGATCAGGTCGCGGATGCTGATCATGCCGACCATCCGCTTGCCCTCCACCACCGGCATGTGACGCACCGCGCGATCGCTCATCATGGCGATCACCTGGTCGATGCGGTCGTCGGGACGGCAGGTGATGACCGGGGAGGTCATGCTGCGCTTCAGCGGCGCGTCCAGCGCCGCATGGCCGTCCTTGGCCAGCAGCTTGACCAGGTCGCGTTCGGAAAAGATGCCGACGATCACATCGCCCTCCTCGACCACCACCGCGCCGATGCGCCGCGCCGCCATCAGCGACACGGCATGGGAGACGGTCTGGGTCGGGCGCAGGCTGGCGACCTCGGGGCCTTTCTTGTCCAGGATGGTCGAAATCAGCATGGGCGTGGTCCTTTGTTGCGCAGTATGAATTAGGCCACCTGGTCGGCTTGCGCCCGCTTATCGAAGCCGAAATTGCTTAATTTTTCGGACATGATCGGTCCCGAGGCACGCGGACGCAGGCCTGTTCCCCTCACTCCGACGCCGCGCGTAAGCCTGCTCCTGCGGCGATCGGGCAGAGCGGCAGTGCCCCGGCCAGGAACGCGCCGAGCAGCAGGAGCTGCGGGTGCCAGTCCAGCCCGCTCTGCGCCGCATCGACCGCGGCGGCGCCGAAGATCAGCGCCGGCGTGGCCAGCGGCAGCACCAGGAGCGGCAGCAGCACCCCGCCGCGTCGCGCGCCCAGCACGATCGCCGCCGCCATGCCGCCGATCAGCGACAGCGCCAGCGTGCCCAGCGCCAGGCCACCCAGCAGCACCGGGATCGCCACCGCCGGCAGTCCGAACATCAGCGCGATCGGCCCGGACGCCAGCAGCAGCGGCAGGCCAGTCGAGAGCCAGTGCGCGCAGATCTTGGCCAGCGCCACCGCCGGCGCCGGCAGGCCGCACAGCATCAACTGGTCGAGCGACCCATCCTCCAGCTCGGCGCCGAACAGCCGGTCGAGCGGCAGCAGCGCCGCCAGCAGGGCGCACACCCAGACGATGCCGGGCGCCATGCGCCGCAGCAGCTCGGGCGACGGCCCCAGCGCCAGCGGGAACAGGCTGGCGGCCAGGACGAAGAACAGCATCGCCGCCAGCGTGTCGGCGGCATGCCGGGCCGAGAGCATCAGGTCGCGCGCCAGCAGGGCGCGAAAGCGGCGCGGTGCGCCAATCATAGGCGGGTCATGGTCCGAGCCGGAGCGTGACCGCGTCCGGCAGCGGCAGGCCGACATGGGTGGTGGCGATCACCATCCCGCCGGAGGCGCGATGCGCCGCCAGCACCGCGCCGAAGCGCGCCAGCGCCGCATCGTCGAGCCCGAGCGAGGGCTCGTCCAGCAGCCACAGCGTCGCCGCCGACAGCATGATCCTGGCCAGCGCGGCGCGCCGTTTCTGTCCCGCCGACAGCAGGCGGGCCGGCAGCTCGGCCAGGGCGGCGATGCCGAACGCCTCCAGCGCCGGCGCGATCGTCCGGCCGGACAGGGTGGCGGCGAGACGGAGATTCTCGCGCACCGTCAGGCCGGGCTTGAGCGCGTCCTGGTGTCCGAGATAGGCGATCCTGCCGGCGTGGGCGGACGGGTCGTCGAGCGCGTCGCCGCCGTTCCAGCGCAGCGTTCCGGCGGCCAGCGGGCAGAGGCCGGCCAGGGCGCGCAGCAGGGTCGATTTGCCGGCGCCGTTCTCTCCGGTCAGCAGCAGCGCCTGACCAGACGAGACCGACAGAGCCAGTCCGTCCAGCACCAGGCGGTCGGAGCGCATCACCACCAGCCCGACCGCTTCCAGCAGGGCGCCGCCGGGAGTCGCATTCGGCGGAGGCTGGTTCATGCTGCGCTGGACATCCGACGATTCACGCGACCGCTGACGCGACTGGCGGCGCGACTGGCGGCGCGACTGGCGACGCGACAATTTGCGCGACCCTGGCCCGCGCCGCGCGTGCCGTGGGCGCGCTTGTCTCGCCCCGGCATGTCGGTATGTTCTACGCCCAACGGAAATTCAAGGTCCGCCCGACCTTGCACGCCATGCGCGCGGCTTGCTGCGGCGAGGCCGCGCATGGCGGACGCCTTCGGAGGGATCAGCAGCATGAAATCGGTCGGTCAGGACAACCTCAAGACCCGCAGCACGCTGGATGTTGACGGCAAGACCTACCATTATTTCTCGATCCCGAAAGCCGAAACCACGATCGGCGACGTGAGCCGCCTGCCGGTCAGCCTCAAGGTGCTGCTGGAGAACGTGCTGCGCTTCGAGGATGCCCGCTCCTACACGGTCGAGGACGCGAAGGCGGTCGCCGGCTGGCTCGAGGCCGGGCGCAGCAGCAAGGAGGTGCCGTTCAAGCCGTCGCGGATCCTGATGCAGGATTTCACCGGCGTGCCGGCGGTGGTCGATCTCGCCGCCATGCGCGACGGCATCACCGCCCTGAACGGCGATCCGCAGAAGGTCAATCCGCTGGTGCCGGTCGACCTGGTGATCGACCATTCGGTCATGGTCGACGTGTCCGGCACCGCCGACAGCCTGCAGCGCAACGTCGAGATCGAGTTCGCCCGCAACGGCGAGCGCTACGCCTTCCTGCGCTGGGGCCAGGAGGCGTTCGAGAACTTCACCGTGGTGCCGCCGGGCGCCGGCATCTGTCACCAGGTGAACCTCGAATACATCGCCCAGGCGGTCTGGACCGCGACCATCGCCGGCGAGACCTTCGCCTATCCGGACACGCTGTACGGCACCGACAGTCACACCACCATGGTCAACGGCATGGGCGTGCTCGGCTGGGGCGTCGGCGGCATCGAGGCGGAAGCGGCCATGCTCGGCCAGCCGATCGCCATGCTGATCCCCGACGTGATCGGGTTCAGGCTGACCGGCAGGATGCCCGAGGGCGCCACCGCCACCGACCTGGTGCTGACCGTCACCCAGATGCTGCGCAAGAAGGGTGTGGTCGGCAAGTTCGTCGAATTCTACGGCCCGGCGCTGGACACGCTGCCGGTCGCCGACCGCGCCACCATCGGCAACATGGCGCCGGAATACGGCGCCACCTGCGGCTTCTTCCCGGTCGATGCGCTGACGCTCGAATACCTGCGTCAGACCGGCCGCGACGAGCATCGCATCAGGCTGGTCGAGGCCTATCTCAAGGCGCAGGGCATGTTCCGCGAGAGCGACACGCCGGACCCGGTCTTCACCGACACGCTGGAGCTCGACCTGTCGAGCATCGAGCCGTCGCTCGCCGGCCCGAAGCGGCCGCAGGACCGCGTCGCGCTCAAGAACGCCGCGACCGCGTTCGAGACCGAGCTCACCGGCAGCCTCGGCGTGCCGGCCAACGACGCGCACAAGAAGGTCAAGGTCGCCAACACCAACTACGAGCTCGGCCACGGCGACGTGGTGATCGCGGCGATCACCTCCTGCACCAATACCTCCAATCCGGCGGTGCTGATCGCCGCCGGCCTGGTCGCCCGCAAGGCCCGCGCGCTGGGCCTCAAGCCGAAACCCTGGGTCAAGACCTCGCTGGCGCCCGGCTCGCAGGTGGTCACCGAGTATCTCGACCGTGCCGGCCTGTCGGAGGAGCTCGACGCGCTCGGCTTCCAGACGGTGGGATATGGCTGCACCACCTGCATCGGCAATTCCGGCCCGATCGCCGACAACCTGGTCGACGCGATCGAGGACAACAAGCTGATCGCGGTCTCGGTGCTGTCCGGCAACCGCAATTTCGAGGGCCGCATCAGCCCGAACGTGCGCGCCAACTATCTCGCCAGCCCGCCCCTGGTGGTGGCGTACGCGATCCTCGGCACCATCCGCGAGGACATCACCACCGCCGTGCTCGGTACCGCGCCGGACGGCAAGCCGGTCTATCTGCGCGACATCTGGCCGTCGAACAAGGAGATCGCCGACCTGATCGCCACCTCGATCTCGCGCGACCAGTTCATCGAGCGCTACGGCCAGGTGACCAAGGGCACCAAGGAGTGGCAGGCGCTGCAGGTCGCGACCGGCTCGGAGACCTATAGCTGGAATTCCGGCTCCACCTACGTGCAGAACCCGCCCTACTTCAAGGGCATCACCATGCAGCCCGAGGACAAGGGCGACATCGTCGGCGCCCGCGTGCTGGCGCTGCTCGGCGACAACATCACCACCGACCACATCTCGCCCGCCGGCGCGATCAAGAAGAGCGCGCCTGCCGGAGTCTATCTCGAACAGCACCAGGTTCCGCAGAAGGACTTCAACTCGTACGGGTCGCGACGCGGCAACCACGAGGTGATGATGCGCGGCACCTTCGCCAACATCCGCATCAAGAACGAGATGGTGCCGGGCGTCGAAGGCGGCGTCTCCAGGCACTATCCGGACGGCCAGCAGGGCGCGATCTACGACGTGGCGATGCGCTACCAGGAAGAGGGCGTGCCGCTGATCGTGTTCGGCGGCAAGGAATACGGCATGGGCTCGTCGCGCGACTGGGCGGCGAAGGGCACCGTGCTGCTCGGCATCCGCGCCGTGGTGGCGGAGAGTTTCGAGCGCATCCATCGCTCCAACCTGGTCGGCATGGGCGTGCTGCCGCTGCTGTTCGAGGAGGGCACCACCCGCGAGACGCTGGGCCTGAAAGGCGACGAGACCATCGACATTCGCGGCCTGGACAGCATCACCCCGCGCATGACGCTCACGCTGGCGATCACCCGCGCCGACGGCTCGACCCTGGACGTGCCGGTGATCTGCCGCGTCGATACGCTCGACGAGGTCGAATATTACCGGCATGGCGGCATCCTGCAGTACGTGCTGCGCGGGATGGCCGAAGCAGCCTGATCCCGCCCGGACCGCCACCCTCGTCCCGGGAACGGCCAGGCCTTCGGGACTGGCCGTTTTCATGTCCGGCCGGCGGCCGGACGGTTTACGCGGCGACATGCCGACCGTACCTCCGCCACCATGCCGGACAATGGCGAATTGCGATGTCGTCAGGTTCGTACAAGACAATGTGAGAATTCCCGGTGCTGCGCCCTCGCCTTGGCCTCGCTAGGATGCGCCGACCGTCATGAGGTACGTCACTCATAGACGGATCGTTCAAAAGGCAGCCCAACTGCCAGCTTTGGGGAGCAACGTCTTGAATCACCAGAACGAGCCGCGTGGGACCACGCGCCGCAGCCTGCTGCGCGCCTCCGCCCTGACCGGCGTCGCCGCCGCCTTTTCCGGCGCCGGTCTCGGCCATGCCGCCTCGGCGTTCGCCGCCGGCTCCGGCCAGGCCGCCGGTTACACGCCGGCCAACGCCTTCTTCAACGCCCATCACGCGCCGATCGGCGCCTACGCCACCTTCACGCTCGGTGCTCCCGGCGCCAATGGCGGCTTCGGCATCGAGCAGAAGCTGCCGGGAACGCAGAGCGTCTTCATCGGCGTGCGCAAGGACGGCGTTGCCAAGGGCCTGCCGTTCTTCGACGCGACGCTCGAGACCGGCGTCACCGCCTATGCGCAGTCCGCCGTCACGCGCGATTTCCGTGCCGCCAGCGACAGCTTCGTCACCGCCGATTTCAGCTTCACGCTCTATTCCCCGGTCCGCTCGGTGCCAGACCCCACCGCGCCCGGACCGTTCGCCGACCTGCTGCACGGGCCGCTGACCGGGATCTCGACCTCCGGCCGGCACTCGATCGAGGATGCGTTGCTGCCGGCGGTGTTCGCCGAGATGGTCATCGACAACCAGGCCGGCGCCACCGCCATCACTGCCGCCTTCGCCGTGGCCGGCGGCAACGCGCAAATCATGCCGATCGGCATTCCCGGCGTGGCATTCGGCATCGATCCGTTCCGCACCGCCATCGTCACCCCCGATGCGGGCGGGCTCGCCTTCACCGCCGCTAGCATGACCGCGGCGCTCGAAGGCGCCACCGGCGCCGGCCCGGTCGGCGGCATCGCCTTCACCGTTCCGGCGGGGGTCAGAAAGACGGTGCGCTTCGCGCTCTGCTTCCACCGCGCCGGCGCCGCAACCACCGGGCGGGTCACCGACTACTGGTACACCCGCTACTACGCCGACATCAGCGAGGTCGCTTATGCCGCGACCCAGGGGCTGCGCAAGCGCATCGCCTCGTTCGCTGCCGACGACCGGCTGGTGGACGACAGTGCGCTATCGGCGAACCAGAAATTCCTGCTCGCGCAGGCGATCCGCTCCTATTACGGCAACACCGCCTTCCTCAGCGAAGGGGTCTCGACCCCGTGGTGGATGGTGCTCGAAGGCCAGTATCAGTACATGAATACGTTCGACCTGACGGTCGACCAGTTGTTCTTCGAGCTCGGCATGAACCCCTGGACGGTGAAGAACGAGCTGGACAATTTCGTCGCCCATTATTCCTACCAGAGCGGCACCGAGGTGGCAGGCGGCACCGGGCCGGGGGGTATTTCGTTCACCCATGACATGGGGCAGTGGCCTGCCTTCTCGCCCGACGGCGCGTCGAACTACGAGCGCACCAATGTGTTCGGCACTTTCTCCTTCATGACCGGGGAGCAACTGACCAACTGGATCCTGATCGCGGGCGTCTATGCCGCGCAGACCGGCGATCTCGCCTGGGTGCAGAAGAACGCCGCCTTGTTCCCACAGGCCCTGGCCAGCCTGCAGAACCGCGACGATCCGGTGGCGTCGCAGCGCGACGGCATCGAGAGCTTCAACAGCACCAAGACCGGCACCGGCGAGGAGATCACCACCTACGATTCCGTCGGCGCGGGGCTCGAGGAGGCGGTCGGCAACACCTATCTCGGCGGGAAGGATTTCTCCGCCTACGTCATTCTGGAAGGGCTGCTGGCCGCGACCGGCCGGCCGGACCTGGCACAGCAGGCCGCGCAACAGGCATCGCGCATCGCCGCCACCCTGCTCGCGCACGTCACGGCGCAGGGTTACATCACCTCCAACGTCTATGACGGCTCGTCGATCGCCATCATCCCGGTGGTCGAAGGGCTGGTCTATTCGTATTTCGCCGGCCGCAAGGACGCCGTCGCTGCCAACGGCCCGCATGCGCGACTGATCAAGGCGCTGCGGACGCACCTGACCACCGTGTTGTCCACCGGGCTTTGCGTCACCGCCGATGGCGGCTGGAAACTCGACAGCCAGAGCGACAATACCTGGCTCTCGAAGATCTTTCTGAACGAGTTCGTCGGACGGCAGGTGCTCAAGCTGGACATCCGCGCCAGCACCGACGCCGCGGATGCGGCCTCGGTCGGGTGGCTGACCAACGCCACCAGCGCCAGGCTGGCGTTCAGCGACCAGATCATCAACGGCATCGCGATCGGCAGCGAGTATTATCCGCGCGGGGTCACTGCGATCCTCTGGCTGCAGGAACCGCGCGCCTGAGAGGGGTATGAGGTCGGGGCGCCGCCCCGAACCCGGCCAGGGGACGGTCGTCCCCTGGACCCCTGGGGTGGGGGGTGGCTATATCCAGGCCATCGAAACGCGCTTCGCGAGGCCGGGTATGACCGTTGCGCCCGGCCGTCCGCCGAACCAGGTGGTTTGCGACTCTGGCGCCGAGACGCCCGCCTCCGGCGAGCCGCTCGTGATGGTCCGCGACCTCCGCAAGAGCTTCGACGGTCAGGTGGTCCTCGACGGCATCTCGCTCTCGGTCGAGACCGGCGACCTGATCTCGATCATCGGCCCGTCGGGATGCGGCAAGTCGACGCTGCTGCGCTGCCTGAACCTGCTGGAGGTGCCCGACAGCGGCGAGATGCGCCTGGTCGGGCATGGCATCGTGCGCGATGGCGGGCGCTGGCGCCGTTCCGACGAGCGCCTGGCGCATGCGCTGCGCACCGAGGTCGGCATGGTGTTCCAGAGCTTCAACCTGTTCGGCCATCGCACGGTGCTGGAGAACGTGATGCTGGCGCCGGTCGTCGCCAGGCGCACCGGCCGCGCCGTGGCGGCGAAGGAGGCGATGGCGCTGCTGGAGAAGGTCGGGCTGGCGCAGATGGCGTCGCGCTATCCCGCGACCCTGTCCGGCGGCCAGCAGCAGCGCGCCGCGATCGCCCGGGCGCTGGCGATGGCGCCCAGGGTGATGCTGTACGACGAGCCGACCTCCGCGCTCGATCCCGAACTCGCCGAGGAGGTGCTGGGGGTGATGCGCCAGCTCGACGACGAGGGCATGACGCAGCTCGTGGTGACGCACGAGATGCGCTTCGCCCGCGCCGCCTCCGACCGGGTGATCTTCATGGACTCCGGAAGGATCGTCGAGGAACTGCCGCCGGAGACCATGTTCACCATCCCCTCCGATCCCCGCACCCGCCAATTCCTAAGGAATTACCTGTGATGGGTCTGCAAGGGGCGACTGCCCTTTGCCGGAGCAAGCCGCGGAGCGGCTTGATGGGCAGCGCCCTGGCCTTCCTTCTCCTTTTCCTCGGCCACGCCCTCGCCACCCCGTTGCGCTGGGCCTCCGACTCGCAATCCGGCGCCCCGTTCGTGTTCCACGACCCCGCCGACCAGGCGAAGCTGACCGGCTTCGAGACCGACCTGATGCAGGTCCTGGCCAGGAAGATGGGGCGCACGCCGGTATTCGTGCAGAACGACTGGGACGGGCTGATTCCCGGGCTGCAGCGCGGCCTGTACGACGTGGTGATCGACGGCATCGAGATCACCCCCGAGCATCGCGCCGTGGTCGCGTTCTCGACCCCCTATTACCGCACCGCGGAGCGGATCGCGGTGCGTCGCGGCACCGACGGTCTCGACACGGTCGAGGCGCTGCGCGGCCACGTGGTCGGCACGCTGAAGGACACCACCAGCCAGCGCCTGCTGGAGAAGGCCGGCGGCATCACGCTGCGGTCCTACGAGGACGAGACCAACGCCTATTCGGACCTGGCCAACGGCAGGCTGGATGCGGTGATGCTGGATGCGCCGATCGCGCAATATTACGCCGTGCCGGACGACCGGCTGAAGCTGGCGGGCGGGCCGATCGGCTCGCTGTCCTACGGCATCGCCATGAAGCAGGGCGACGCGGCGTTGCTGAGCGCGGTGGATGCGGGCCTGGAGTCGATGCGCCGCGACGGCAGCCTACGCCGCATCCTGCAGGACTGGGCGATGTGGACCCCGGAGATGGCGTCCTATCTCGACGATCAATCCACCGAGCAGGTGCCGCCGAAGGCGTGGGATCATTGGGTGGCCTCGACCCGTCCGACCGCCAGCCTGCAGGCGCGCCTGGCGCGCTATGCCGGCTTCCTGCCGCTGATCGGCCGCGCCGCGCTGATGACGCTGGCGGTGTCGGCCTGCGCGATGGTGCTGGCGGTGGCCTGGGGCCTGGCGCTGGCCCTGGCGCGCCGCTACGGACGCTGGCCGCTGCGCGGCGCCGCGACGCTGTATATCGAGATCGTGCGCGGCACGCCGCTGCTGATCCAGATCCTGTTCATCTTCTACGGCCTGCCGTCGATCGGCGTCAGGCTGGATCCGTTCCTGGCCGGTGTGGTGGCGCTGGGCCTGAACTACGCCGCCTACGAGGCGGAGAACTACCGCGCCGGTCTGCAATCCGTGCCGCATGGCCAGATGGAGGCGGCGCTGGCGCTGAACATGACGCCGGCGCAGGCGGTGCGGCACGTGATGGTGCCGCAGGCGTTCCGCTTCGTGGTGCCGGTCATGACCAACGATTTCATCTCGCTGCTCAAGGATTCGTCGCTGGTCAGCGTCATCACCCTGACCGAGCTGACCCAGGCCTATATCCGGCTCTCCACCACCTACTACGACTATCTCGGCACCGGCCTGCTGATCGGCGGCGCCTATCTGCTGCTGGGGTTGCCGTTCGTCAGGCTGGCGCGGATCGCCGAGCGGCGGCTGTCGCGGTCGGTGAGGGCGACGCAGCCGCGCTGAGACGAGACGCCGAGGCGGTGTTCCTACCAGCTCGGCCAGAGGCCGGGGGTGGCGAGCTCCAGGCAGTGTCCGTCAGGGTCGCGGACATACAGGCTGGTGCCGCCGCGCGGCCAGGTGATGCGGCTTTCGATCGGCACCGCATGGGCGGCGAGATGCGCGCTCCAGGACTCCAGTTCGCCGACCGGGATCGCCAGGCACAGATGCAGATGCCCGTCGCCATCGTGCGGCGGGATGTCGCCGCCGCCTTCGGTCGGGGTCGGGCTGATGGAGCCGCGCTTTGCGAACAGCAGCAGCACCGCGTCGCCGGGCAGGCCGAGCGCCGACATGCGGTCGTCGCGCAGGAACGACTCCAGCCCCAGCACCTCCCGGTAGAACCGCTCGGCCCGGTCGAGATCCTCGACATAGAGCGACGTTTCGAGCAGGTGGCTGAGTCGCGGTGCGGCCGCCATCTTCGTCACGCCGTCCTGGTCCAGACGGTCTGCGCGTTGACGAACTCGCGCACGCCGAAATGCGACAATTCGCGCCCGTAGCCGCTCTTCTTCACCCCGCCGACCGGCACCCGGGCGTTCGACGCGGTGAAGCCGTTGATGAACACGCCGCCGGTCTCCAGACGCCGCGCCAGCGCACGGGCGCGGCGCACATCCGCGGTCCAGAGAGTGCCGCTGAGCCCGTATTCGCTGGCATTGGCCAGTTCGATCGCATGCTCGGCGTCGCGCGCCACCACCAGGGCGGCCACCGGCCCGAACACCTCCTCGTCGAAGGCCGCCATGCCGGGCGTCACGCCGCCGAGCACGGTGGGTGCGTAGAAATTGCCCGGCCCGTCGATCGGGTGGCCGCCGAGCAGCAGCGACGCCCCGGCCGCGATCGAGCGGGTCACCTGGTCGTGCACCCCGTCCCGCAGGTCCGGCCGGGCGATCGGGCCGATCGTGGTGGCGTCGTCGGTCGGATCGCCGGCCCTGACGGCGCGCGCCGCCTCCAGGAAGGCGGCGGTGAAGCGGTCGGCGATCGGCGCCTCGAGGATGATGCGCTTGGCGGCGAGACAGACCTGGCCGGCATTGGCGAACCGGCCGTTGATCGCGAACGTCACCGCCTGGTCGATGTCGGCGTCGGCCAGCACGATGAAGGCGTCGGTGCCGCCCAGCTCCAGCAGCGATTTCTTCAGATGTCGCCCGGCCAGCGCCGCAACCGCGGCGCCGGCGCGGGCGCTGCCGGTCAGGGTCACGCCGGCGATGCGCGGATCAGCGATCACCGCCTCGATCGCGTCGGTGTCGACGTTCAGCACCGAGAACACGCCGTGCGGCAGTCCGGCCTCCTGCCAAAGATCGCGCAGCAGGAACGCGCAGCGCATCACGTTCGGCGCGTGCTTGAGCACGAAGCCGTTGCCGGACAGCATGATCGGCACCGCGGCGCGGATCGCCTGCCAGAACGGGAAGTTCCACGGCATGATGCCGAGGATGCTGCCGACCGGGAGGTACGAGACGTAGGCGGTGTCGTCGGTGCCGGTCTCGGCCGGTTCGTCGGCGAGCAGAGCCGGGCCGTGCTCGGCATACCAGGCGGCGGTGGCGGCGCATTTCTCGATCTCGGCCTTGGCCTCGCGCAGCGTCTTGCCCATCTCGGCGGTGATCACCGGGGCGATCGCGTCCGAGCGCGCGCGCAGCACCGCGGCCAGCCTGTCGTAGATCGCGGCACGGGCGGCGACCGGGGTGTCGCGCCAGCCGCGAAAGGCGCGTTCCGCGTCGCCGAGCAGGGTCTCGGTCTCCGCCTGGGTCTGATACGGGAAGCGCGCGATCTCCTCGCCGGTGGCGGGGTTGCGCGAAAAGGCGGCGGGCTCGGGCATGGCGACGGTCCGGTCAAATGCGGTTTCGGACAAGGCAACGCGGTGTTGGCCCGGAAGTGCCGACCAGGACGTGCCGGGCCGCCCGGACACGATGCTTGCCTTGCGCCGGCGCCGCGCCTAGATTGCGGCCTCTCACGACATCTTCCGCTTTTTGGGGGGTGGCCTTAACCGGCCGCCTTTTCTGCTTTGGACACCGATCTTCTCCAACTCACCGGCCTGGAGGCGCGGATCGCCGCGATGGTCGCACCGCCGCTCGCCGACATGGGCTACGAGCTGGTGCGCGTCTCGGTGCTCGGCCGCGACACGCCGACCATCCAGATCATGGCCGACCGCGCCGACGGATCGCTGATCGGGGTGGCGGACTGCGAGTCGATCAGCCATGCGGTGGGCGCAGTGCTGGATGTCGACGACCCGATCCCGGGCGCCTGGAACCTGGAGGTCAGTTCGGCCGGGATCGACCGTCCGCTGACCCGGGAGAAGGACTGGAACCGGTTCTCCGGCCATCTGGCGCGGGCCGAGACCAACATGCCGATCGACGGCCGCAAGCGCTTCGCCGGCATCGTGCTGGGCGCCGCCGACGGGCACGGCCGCCTCAGGGTCGAGGACGGGTCGGAAGTGGCGCTGCCGCTGGCCGATATCCGCAAGGCGCGCCTGGTGCTGACCGACGCGCTGATCGCCGCCTCGGCGCAGATGGCCGGCGTGGTGCACGACGAGGACGAGGCGGCGGTGCCGAAGCTCGATCCGGAGAAGCCGGTCACCCGCCAGGCCGATGGCCGGCAGAAGGGCGCCAAGGTCGGCGGAGCGAAAGTGGGCGGGGGCAAGACCGCCAAGAAGCCGGGTCGAAAGACCCATTAATCCAGTCTTCAAGTCCGACGCGTAGTCAGAGGGTCATCATGGACACAGCCGTTTCCCGTCCCGAGCTGCTTCTGGTCGCCGACGCCGTCGCGCGCGAGAAATCGATCGACCGCGAGGAAGTGCTCGAGGCGATGGAGCAGGCGATCCAGAAGGCCGGCCGCGCCAAGTACGGCCACGAGAAGGATATCCGCGCCACCATCGACCGCCGCACCGGCGACGTGCGCCTGTCGCGCTGGACCGAGGCGGTCGAGACGGTCGAGAACGAGGAGACCCAGATCCCGGTCCATATCGCCGCCAAGTTCAAGCCCGGCATCCAGGTCGGCGAGCATCTGGTCGATCCGCTGCCGCCGATCGATTTCGGCCGCATCGCCGCGCAGACCGCCAAGCAGGTGATCGTGCAGCGCGTGCGCGAATACGAGCGCAAGCGCCAGTACGACGAGTTCAAGGACCGCGTCGGCGAGATCGTCAACGGCACCGTCAAGCGCACCGAGTACGGCAACCTGATGGTCGAGATCGGCACCGCCGAGGCGCTGCTGCGGCGCGACGAGCTGATCCCGCGCGAGAGCTTCCGCAATTCCGACCGCGTGCGCGCCTACATCTACGACGTGCGCGACGAGCCGCGCGGGCCGCAGATCTTCCTCAGCCGCACCCATCCGGCGTTCCTGGCCAAGCTGTTCGCGCAGGAGGTGCCGGAAATCTACGACGGCATCATCGAGATCAAGGCGGTGTCGCGCGATCCCGGGTCGCGCGCCAAGATGGCGGTGATCTCCCGCGACAGCGCGATCGACCCGGTCGGCGCCTGCGTCGGGATGCGCGGCTCGCGGGTGCAGGCGGTGGTGCAGGAGCTCCAGGGCGAGAAGATCGACATCATTCCCTGGAGCCCGCAGGCGGCGACCTTCGTGGTCAACGCGCTGGCGCCGGCGGAAGTGTCCAAGGTGGTGATGGACGAGGAGGCCGGACGGGTCGAGGTGGTGGTGCCGGACGAGCAGCTTTCGCTCGCCATCGGCCGTCGCGGCCAGAACGTGCGGCTGGCCTCGCAGCTCACCCGCTGGGACATCGACATCCTGACCGAGGCGGAGGAGAGCGAGCGCCGCCAGGAGGAGTTCCGCCGCCGTACCTCCACCTTCGTCGAGGCGCTGGACGTGGACGACGTGATCGCCGGCCTGCTGGTCACCGAGGGCTTCAACACCATCGAGGAGCTGGCCTACGTGCCGGTCGAGGAGCTCGGCGAGATCGAGGGCTTCGACGAGACCGTGGCCGAGGAGCTGATCCGACGCGCCGAGGGCTTCCTCAACCGTCGCGAGGAGGAGCTGGCCGAGAAGCACCAGGCGCTCGGCGTCACCGAGGAGATCATCGCGCTGGAGCTGTTCTCCAACCAGATGCTGGTCGCGCTGGGCGAGAAGGGCGTGAAGACGCTGGACGATCTCGCCGATCTGGCCGGCGACGAGCTGGTCGAGATCCTGGGTCCGGACTCGATCGACGAGGAAGCCGCCAACGAGATCATCATGCAGGCCCGTGCGCACTGGTTCGAGGACGAGGCCCCGAAGCAGCCGGAGACGGACGCGACGGCCGCCGAAGCGGAGACCGGCCACGACTGACCCCGCCACCCGGTCGGACCACGATCCGGACCATCCGGACGACCAGGGCGAGCCCGAGAAGGGCCCGCTGCGTCGCTGCATCGTGACCCGCGAACGGCTCGAGAAGGAGCGGATGATCCGGTTCGTGGTCGCCCCCGACCGGGTGCTGACCCCGGACCTGGGCGCGCGTCTGCCCGGCAGGGGTTTGTGGTTGAGTGCCCATAGGGATGTGCTAGAAACCGCCCGGACGCGCGGAGCGTTCGCCAGGGCCGCACGCGGACAGGTCACGATCCCCTCGGATCTGCCCGGGCTGCTGCAGGACGGGCTGCTCCGCCGTATCGCCGATCTTCTCGGCCTGGCGCGACGCGCCGGACAGGCGGTATGCGGGTATGCCAAGGCCCGCGAATGGATCGTCGACGGACGGGCGGTGCTGGTCGTCCAGGCGATCGACGGAAGTCCAGACGAGCGGACCAGGCTGCTGTCGGGAGCGCGTTCGCTTCCGGTGGTGGCTGTCATGTCCGCGACGAGGCTGGCCGCCGCTTTCGGGCGCGACCATGTAGTGCATGCGGCGCTGTCGCGAGGGGCCTTGGCCGATCGCCTCGTCGTGGAGAGTGGACGATTTGCGGGGCTCGCCGGTCTGGCGGCGCCGAGCCGGCAGGCGGACGCCGAGCCGGATGGGTTTGAACGGGCGGGTGTATGAGCGAAGGTAGCGATCAGGATCAGGGCAAGGGGCGTCTGTCGCTCCGGCCGGCGGCGCGCGCCGAGGTTGGGCGCACGGTCGATGCCGGATCGGTCAGGCAGAGCTTCAGCCATGGCCGTTCGAAGGTGGTCCAGGTCGAGGTGCGCAAGAAGCGCGGCCCGACGCCCACGCCGGGTGCGAGCCCGGCCGGCGGTGCGCCGCGCTCCGGAGGCCAGGCCGGCCGCCCGGCCGGCGCCGGCCGGGCGCTGACCGCGTCCGAGCTGGCCACGCGCCAGCGCGTTCTCGAGGAACAGCAGAAGGACGCCGCCCGCCGCGAGGCCGAGCGTCGCGAGCAGGACAAGATCAACGTCCTCTCCGCCGCGGAGGAGGCGCGGCGTTCGGCCGACGAGGCCAAGCGCGCCGCCGAGGATGCCGAGCGCGCCGCGGTCGCCGACCAGGCCCGCGCCCGTGCCGAGGCCGAAGATGCCCGTCGCGCCGCCGCCGACACCGAGGCCGTGGCCCAGGACGAGGGCGGCCCGTCCGGTTCCGGCGACGACGCTGCCGCCGCGCTGCCATCGCTGGCGCCGACCGGTGGCGTGACCATCGTGCCGAACGAGCCGCTGCGTACCATCGCCTCCCGGGCGATCGGCCACGCGCCGGTGATCAACACCCGGCCGGGTGCGACCCCGGCGACGGCGGCGCCGGCGGAGACCCTGCGTCTGCGTCCGGCCAGGCCGGAGGACGACGATCGTCGCGGCGGTCCGGCCCGGCGTCCAGGCGCCGCGCTGCCGGCGCGCAAGACCCCGGCGGTGGCGCCGCGCAAGGTCGGCGATCGCCGCATGACCGGCCGTGTCGACGTGCAGGCGGCGATCGAGGGCGACGACGACAAGACCCGCTCGCTCGCCTCGGTGCGTCGCCAGCGCGACCGCGAGCGCCGCCAGGCCGAGCTCGAGCGTCTGCGCTCCGACCAGGTCCGCGTGGTGCGCGACGTGGTGCTGCCCGAGACCATCAGCGTCGCCGAGCTCGCCAACCGCATGGCGACCCGGGTTCCCGACGTCATCAAGTCGCTGATGAAGATGGGCGTGATGGCCAACGTCACGCAGATCCTCGACGCCGACACCGCCGAACTGGTGATCCAGGAGTTCGGCCACCGCGTCCGCCGCGTGTCCGAGAGCGATGTCGAGATCGGCATCGAGGGCACCACCGACGAGGATCTCGACCTGCAGCCGCGGGCACCGGTCGTGACCATTATGGGCCATGTCGATCACGGCAAGACCTCGCTGCTCGACGCCATGCGCGCCACCGACGTCGCCGGCGGCGAGGCGGGCGGCATCACCCAGCATATCGGCGCCTACCAGGTCGAGACCGCGGCCGGGGCGCAGATCACCTTCATCGACACGCCGGGCCACGAGGCCTTCACCGCGATGCGTTCGCGCGGCGCCTCGGTCACCGACGTGGTGATCCTGGTGGTCGCGGCCGACGACGGCGTCATGCCGCAGACGATCGAGGCGATCCGCCACGCCAAGGCCGCCGACGCGCCGATCATCGTCGCCATCAACAAGTGCGACAAGCCGGGCGCCAACCCCAACCGGGTGCGCCAGGAACTGCTCCAGCACGACATCGTCGTCGAGGAACTGGGCGGCGAGACCCAGGATGTCGAGGTCTCTGCGCTCAAGCGCACCGGCCTCGACAAGCTGGAAGAGGCGATCATGCTGCAGGCCGAGATCCTCGACCTGCGCGCCAATCCGGACCGTGCCGCCGAAGGCACGGTGGTGGAAAGCCGGCTCGATCGCGGCCGCGGCCCGGTGGCGACCGTGCTGGTGCAGAAGGGCACCCTCAACCAGGGCGACATCGTTGTCGCCGGCGCCGAATGGGGCCGGGTAAGGGCGATGCTCGACGACAAGGGCAAGCAGATCAAGACCGCCGGCCCGTCGGCGCCGGTCGAGGTGCTGGGCCTGTCGTCGGTGCCGGGCGCCGGCGAGCCGTTCGTGGTGGTGGAGAACGAGAACCGCGCCCGCGAGATCTCCGAGTTCCGTCAGCGCAAGGTCAAGGAGAAGCAGGCCGCCGGCATCACCGCCGCCCGCGGCACGCTCGACCAGATGCTGGCCCGGATCCAGGCCGGCGCGCAGAAGGAAGTCGCGCTGGTCATCAAGGCCGACGTGCAGGGTTCGTCCGAGGCGATCCAGGCCACCGTGCTCAAGCTGGAGCACGAGGAGGTCAAGGTCCGGGTGCTGATCTCCGGCGTCGGCCAGATCACCGAGAGCGACATCCAGCTCGCCCGGGCGTCGGACGCGATCATCGTCGCCTTCAACGTCCGCGCCACCAGCCAGGCGCGCGAGATGGCGACCCGCGACGGTGTCGAGATCCGCTACTACTCGATCATCTACCAGGTCGCCGACGACGTGGAGCAGTTGGTCAAGGGCAAGATCGCGCCGAAGCACCGCGAGAAGTTCCTGGGCTACGCCGAGATCCGCAAGGTGTTCAACATCACCAAGACCGGCATGGTCGCGGGGTGCTACATCACCGAAGGCGTGGTCAAGCGCGGCTGCGGCGTCCGCCTGCTGCGCGAGAACGTCGTCATCCACCAGGGCGAGCTCAGCCAGCTCAAGCGCTTCAAGGACGACGTCAAGGAGGTTGCGCGCGGCTACGAATGCGGCTTGTCCTTCGCCGGCTACAACGACCTCAAGGAAGGCGACGTGGTCGAGTGCTACGAGATGGAGCTGGTGCCTGCGTGAGCCGGAACCCGACCCGAAGCCGCACCGAACTGAAGGGACCGGCGGGGCGACCCGCCGGTCCTTCTGATTCGGCGCGGCGTTCCAAGGGCAAGTCCAAGGGTCCCGCCGGCCCGTCGCAGCGCCAGTTGCGGGTCGCGGAGGAGGTCCGGCACGTGCTGGCCGACCTCTTCACCCGGGTCGAGTTCCGCGATCCGGAGCTGGCCGGCGTGCATGTGACGGTCACCGAGGTCCGCATCAGTCCGGACCTCAAGCACGCCACCGCCTTCGTCGCCCGGCTCGGCCGCACCGACATCGACGCCATCCTGCCGGCGCTGCGCCGCGCGGCGCCGTTCCTGCGCAGCGAGCTCAGCCGCGCCGTGCGCCTGCGCGGCGTGCCGGAGATCCATTTCCAGCCGGATACCGCGTTGGACTACGCGATGGAGATCGACGCGCTGCTGCGCTCGCCGGACGTGGCCAAGGATCTGAAGGAAGGCCAGGGCGCTGCCCTGGACCCGCCAGAGGACGGTCGTCCTCTGGACTCCTAGGGACGCGGCTGCTCCCAATGTGATCAGACGATGCGACTGGGCCACCCCATGTCCGAGGGGCCCTATCACGGGCTTGGACCTGGATAACTCATGCCCATCGTTCTGGCCGAAATGACCGTGTTGCCGATCCTCGTCTTCGCCTTCTGGGCGCTCGCCTATCGCAGCGCGGTGGGTTCGAGACGTCCGGTGCCGCTCCCGGTCGCGGTCCGCAACGCGGCCAGCGACCGCGTCGTCGGGCTGCATCGCTGCCAGCGCGCGGTGCCTGCCTTCCTGCTCTGAGTGCCGCCGGTCAGCCCGGATTGGCCGCGCGATGCGCGCGGTCGAGCCGGCGCATCACCGGCATCAGCGCCGCGGCCAGCGCGGTGACCACCAGTCCGAATTCCAGCAGGTTCAGGAACAGCCCGTGATAGAGCGGCAGGCTCTGCGCCGCCGGCGCGGTGGCCAGACCGGGCGGCAGCGAGGCGAGGTTGGCCACCGCGCTGCCGACATAGAGCGCCACGCCGACCGCCACGAACATCGCCCCCATCATGAACGCGCTCAGCCGCTTCGGCGTGTAGCGGGCGATCATCGCCAGCGACAGGCCGCTGATCAGCAGCTCGCCGAGCGAAATCAGACCGTAGCCGGCCACCATGATCCAGGGCGTGACATGCGCCGGCGCGCCATCGCCGGTCGCCAGCCACCACACCAGGAACGCGCCGGTCACGAAGCCGAACCCGAGCAGGAACTTGCCCGAGACCGGCAGGTCGCGGCCGCGACGACCCAGCGCGTTGTACAGCACCGCCAGCACCGGGCTCAGGATCATGATCCAGATCGGGTTGAGCGCCTGGAACTGCCCGGCCGAGAACGAGACCAGGGCGGTGTCGCCGATCGCGAAGGTCGGATCGACGTTGCGCAGGGCGAACAGCGTCAGCGAGGTCGCCTGCTGCTGATAGAAGATGAAATACAGCATCACCTCCAGCGTCAGCAGATAGGCGATCAGCAGGCCCGGCCGTTCGATCCGGCTGGCGCGCCGATAGATCACCGCCCAGATCGACAGGATCGCCAGTCCGGCCAGCCACACGCAGGCGCGCGCCACCAGGGGATATTGCAGCACCAGCATCACCAGCAGGATCGCCGCCAGCACGCCGGCGAGGACCATCGCCGCGATGCGCGGCGCCAGCGTCCTGGCATCGGGCGCGGACCCGATCCCGTCCAGCCGCCGGCGCAGCAGCGCATAGGCGATCAGCCCGAACACCAGGCCGGCCCCGCTCAGCCCGAACCCGGCATGCCAGCCGAACCGGTCCTTGATCCAGGGCGACAGCAGGATCGACACCGTCGAGCCGATATTGACCGCCATGTAATAGAGGGTGAAGGCGGCATCGAGCCGGCTGTCGTCGCCCTCGTAGATGCGCCGGACCAGGTTGGCGGCGTTCGGCTTGAACAGCCCGTTGCCGATTGAGATCGTGCCCATCCCCAGATACAGCACGATATGCGCCTCGAACGGCAGCGCCAGCACGGAATAGCCGACCGCGAGGCAGACCGCGCCCGCCACCATGGTCCGGCGCGACCCCAGCACCTGGTCGCCGATCCACCCGCCGATCGCCGGCGCGGCATAGGTCAGCGCCGCGAACGCCCCCCAGAGCAGGTTGGCCTGGCTGTCGGCGAAGCCGAGCTTCTGCACCAGGAACAGCAGCAGCAGCGCCTGCATGCCGTAATAGCCGAACCGCTCCCACAGCTCGATCATGAGCACGACGGAGAAGCGCTGGGTGCGGGTCGGGCCCGGTGACGTGATCTGCATGGGAGGGTGGTGTAGCCACTGGGCCGGTCCCCGTCGATTGCCCCGCGCATCCACCTCGTCTAAAGCCTCGCCTCCTCATTCCTGGCGGGACCGAACGACGATGCGACGCAAGCGTGGACGCGCCCTGGACGGGTGGCTGATCGTCGACAAGCCGGCCGGCATGACCTCGACCGATGTCGTCAACAAGGTGCGCCGCGCCTTCGACGCCCAGAAGGCCGGCCATGGCGGCACGCTCGATCCGCTGGCCACCGGGCTGCTGCCGGTCGCCTTCGGCGCCGCCACCAAGACCGTCCCGTACATCATGGACGGCACCAAGCTCTATCATTTCACCCTGAAGCTGGGCGAGGCGCGCGACACCGACGACGCTGACGGCCAGGTGATCGCCATCTCCGCCGTCCGGCCGACCGACGACGAATTCCGCGCCGCGCTGCCTGCGTTCCGTGGCGAGATCATGCAGGTCCCGCCGATCTTCTCGGCGATCAAGGTGGCCGGCGAACGCGCCTACGACATGGCGCGCGAGGGCCGCGCCCCGGTGCTGGAACCGCGTCCGGCCCGCATCGACCGGTTCGAGCTGATCGCGCGCCTCGACGCAAATACCGCCGTGTTCGAGGTCCAGTCCGGCAAGGGCGTCTATATGCGCTCGCTGGCCCGCGACCTGTCGGTCGCCTGCGGCACGGTCGGCCATGTCGCGGGGCTGCGCCGGCTGCGGGTCGGGCCCTTCCTGGAGAAGCACGCGATTTCCCTGGACAAAATCCTGGCCGTGGAGGACAACGCGCCCGCCTCACCGGAGCTGCTGCTGCCGGTCGCGACCGCGCTGGCCGACATCCCGGCGCTGGCCTTGACCAACAGTGAAGCGGCAGGCCTCAGCCAAGGCCAGGCGATCAGCCTGGTCGACCTGATCGGCCGGATTCCCGAGTCCGCCAACCCCGCAGGCGGGGTTGCCCGGGCCATGGACGGTGGGCGCGTGATCGGACTTTGCCGACTCGAAGACGGGTGGCTGCGTCCGGAACGCCTTCTGTAACCATCGTTCCCGGAGAACCACGATGTCGATCACTGCAGAGCGCCGCACCGCGCTCATCGGCGACTACAAGACCAACGAATCCGACACCGGCTCGCCCGAGGTCCAGGTGGCGCTGCTCACCGAGCGGATCGTCAACCTGACCGAGCACCTCAAGACCCACGCGAAGGATTTCCACTCGCGCCGCGGCCTGCTGATGCTGGTCGGCCGCCGCCGCCGCCTGCTGGACTACGTCAAGCGCAAGGAGCAGGGCCGCTACGAGGCGCTGATCGCGCGGTTGGGTCTGCGTCGCTGAGGGGCTCCGCCCCTTAGAAACCCAATTATTGGGTGTCCAGAGGGCGACTGCCCTCTGGCGGGTCCAGGGCAGAGCCCTGGATCCAAACCACCAGGGCGGGCTCGCCCGGCGTTTCAGGCCACATGGGGGATGCCTCCATGCCGTCCGAAACGTCGCCACCCGCCCTCCATCGAGGGAGACAATCATGTTCGATTTCTATCGCAAGGAACTGGAGTGGGGCGGTCGCACGCTGGTGCTCGAGACCGGCAAGATTGCCCGTCAGGCCGACGGCGCGGTGCTGGTGCATTACGGCGACACCATCGTGCTCTGCACCGCGGTCGGCGCCAAGTCGGTCAAGCCGGGACAGGATTTCTTCCCGCTGACCGTGAACTACCAGGAAAAGGCGTTCGCCGCCGGCAAGATCCCGGGCGGTTTCTTCAAGCGCGAGGGCCGGCCCTCCGAGGCCGAGGTGCTCAACTCGCGCCTGATCGACCGCCCGCTGCGTCCGCTGTTCCCCAACGGCTTCCGCAACGAGGTCCAGGTCGTCGCCACCGTGCTGAGCCATGACCTGGAGAACGATCCGGCGCTGGTGGCCATGATCGGCTGCTCCGCCGCGCTGACCCTGTCCGGCATCCCGTTCTTCGGCCCGATCGCCGGCTGCCGCGTCGGCTATGTCGATGGCCAGTACGTGCTGAACCCGACCATCGCCGAGACCAAGGAGAGCCAGCTCGACCTGGTGCTCGCCGGCACCGCCGAAGGCGTGCTGATGGTCGAGTCCGAGGCGTCCGAGCTGTCGGAAGAGGTGATGCTGGGCGCGGTGTCGTTCGGCCATGCCGCCTGCCAGCCGGTGATCGACGCCATCATCGCGCTGGCCGAGCACGCCGCGAAGCAGCCCTGGACGCTGCCTGAGCCGTCCGACGAGGAGACCGCGCTCAAGGCCCGCGTCGATGCGCTGGGTCGCGACAGCGTCGCCGCCGCCTACCAGGAGCGCGTCAAGCAGGCCCGCTACGAGAAGGTCGGCGCCGCCAAGAAGGCGATCGGCGAGAAGCTGAAGGAAGAGGGCCTCGACGCCGACAAGGCCAAAGGCTTTCTCAAGGAGCTGGAGGCCGACGTGGTCCGGGGCGCGATCCTGGATACCGGCCTGCGCATCGACGGGCGCGATACCAGGACGGTGCGTCCGATCGTCTCCGAGGTCGGCATCCTGCCGCGCGCGCACGGATCCGCGCTGTTCACCCGCGGCGAGACCCAGGCGCTGGTCGTCACCACCCTCGGCACCGGCCAGGACGAGCAGGTGATCGACGCGCTGGAGGGCGAGTACCGCTCCAACTTCATGCTGCACTACAATTTCCCGCCCTACTCGGTGGGCGAGGCCGGCCGCATGGGCTCGCCGGGCCGTCGCGAGATCGGCCA